>CAZHMJ010000118.1:0-14254 GCA_964533805.1 uncultured Anaerolineae bacterium
GCCCGCCACTGGGCGATCAGGGCG
This sequence comes from uncultured Anaerolineae bacterium, assembly GCA_964533805.1. Lineage (GTDB taxonomy): Bacteria > Chloroflexota > Anaerolineae > Aggregatilineales > Ch27 > JARKOQ01. The sequence goes on from CAZHMJ010000118.1 coordinate 25, forward strand.
CGCATGGTGTCCATGTCCAGGCGCTCGTGGTAGTGGAAGTTACACTGGAGCATCGGGGCCTTGTCGCAGGCGGCCAGGCACATCACGTGCTCGACCGTGAACATCCCGTCCGGGGTCGTGCCGCCATCTTCAATGCCCAGCTCCTGGAGCAGTTCCGCGTAGAACTGGTCCGCGCCGCGCAGGGCGCAGGGCAGGTCCGTGCAGACCTGGAGCCAGTACTTGCCTTTCGGCTCCTCGCGAAACATGGTATAGAAGCCCGCGATGGAGCGCACCTGGGTCGAGTCGGTGCCGATCAGGGCCGCGATCTCGGCGCAGGCGTCCTCGGTCACGTAGCCGTATTCTTCCTGGGCCAGGTACAGCAGCGACATCACCGCCGAACGCTTGTCGGCGTACTTGGCGAAAATCTTCTGGATGCGATCGGCATACTTGTCTTTGAGCATGGCGGGCCTCATGAAAAGCGGCTATTGGCTGTTAGCTATTGGCTATTGGCTGTTAGCTATTAGCTGTTAGCTGTTAGCTATTGGCTATTGGCTAAAAGCTAGCAGCCAAGCGCGGCTCTAATCATTGGATGGGGGGTGAACTATAACACATCCGGCCGTATTCAACACCCGAAACAGTCCAAATTGCGCACCCGAGGATCGCTCACCCAGGGAATGTGATTTCGCGCCGCTTTTGCTGCTGTTCAGCCTGCGGTATCCGGCCCGCACTACGATCCCGACCCCGCGGCAACAAAACAGGGGCGCTCCGTACATGGAGCGCCCCTGGTGTTCGAGGCCGGCTACCCGATCAGGCCTAGACCCACAGGCCGCCCAGTACCTTGGCCAGCAGGGTCATGCGCACGAACATGCCGTTTTCCATCTGCTGGAAGTACACCGAGCGCGGATCGGCGTCGAGCAGGTCGTGATCGGCGGGCGTGCCCATCTCGTTCTTGCGGGGCAGCGGGTGCATGAGGATCGCGTCCTTTTTGGCCTGGGCCAGCACCGAGGGCAGCATGATGAAGCTGTCCTTGACCGCCGCGTATTCCGCCGGATCGGCGAAGCGCTCTTCCTGGACGCGCGTCCAGTAGATCACATCGGTGCTGCCGATCACTTCGGACAGGTTGTCCGTCTCGACGATCCGCATGTTGGCGGCCCTCAGCTCGGCCAGGATTTTCTCCGGCATCTTGAGCTGGGCCGGGGAAACCAGGCACAGCCTGACGTCGCTCGCGCCGTAGCGGGCCAGCAGCTTGGACAGCGAATGAACCGTGCGGCCGTTCTTGAGGTCGCCGACCAGGCTGATCGTCAGACCGTCGAAACCCTTCTTGAAGTCGAAGATCGTGAACATGTCGAGCAGGGCCTGGGTGGGATGCTCGCCCACGCCGTCGCCGCCGCTGATGATCACCGGCTTGCGCTGAATCTGCTGGCGCAATTTGTCCAGATAGTAGGCCGCTTCGTAGGAGGAGCCGACGTCCGGGTGACGGAGGATGATCGCGTCGGCATAACACCCCGCCGCGCGGACGGTATCGGCCAGGTTCTCGCCCTTGTAGACGGACGAGAACTGGACGCCATTGCTGGCGGCCACGATCTCCCCGCCCAGGCGGCGCATGGCGGCCTGGAAGGACATGTCGGTACGCGTGCTGGCTTCATAAAAAAGAGTGACCGCGATTTTGCCCGCACACAACTCCAACAGGCCACGGTCACTCTGCTTGAGACGCTTCCGGATCGAAGCGGTCGCATCGAACAGAATCTTGAGATCGTTACTCTCGAACTGTTCGACCGAGATGATGTGCTTGCCGACAAAATCGCCGTGAATCTTCTCCGGGGTGTACAGCTCCAGGAAGCGATTGGGCGTGCGCAGGTCGGTGCTGTTGTCAGGCGTCATGAGGGTCCTCCAGGGCGGCGGCGGCCGCCGGACTCGAAGCGGATGAGTGGGTTGTTACGGATAAACAGGGTGATGTGAGGGGCGATCTCGCCCGCCCCCATCCGGATGTCCGGCCGCCAGAAATCACCCGGAACACCCCACATCTGGCGCTCCGACGGGTTCGTGACCGCAGATACGGGGCCGGGCTGCCGTCGCGCCGGAGCGCGATCGACCAGCAGCCAAAACGGCCAGAGTATAGAGGGTTGTGCCCCGTTCGGCAAGGGGAATCTTTGGAGGCAAGAGACAGGAGGCAGAGAGTCAAGAGAAAAAACGCCGAATGGTGCATCCGACAAGTAAGCATCGCAAAGAACAGGCATCTGTAGGGGCGGTTCGCGAACCGCCCCGGACGACCCTACCCAAACATACCTTCGGGAATTTGCCGGACGAACCACGAAGCGGCAGGGAAAAGCCGTGTCGAGACCGCGAGGCCATGAGGCCAGACAAGACGGCGGCGCGATGCGGCATCTCCGGGGTCTGACGCCACAAGTTGAATGCCCAACCCGACCGGCAGCCAGCCGGGGAACGCTTCTTTCTCTGGTCCCTGGCCTCGACGCAGCTTCGCTGCGTGGCCTCATTGATGCGGCGGAAAGACGATGTTTCGAGTAAGATGAAGGGTAGGATCGATTCAGGATCGGACGCGCAACCGTCCGGCCGAAAATGGACGTCTCCATGTTCCTACCCAACGATCTCGACCTGGCCGAGATCGCCACCCTGGCCCGAGTCTCATCGGGAGCCGCCTGGACGATGTTCTTCGGCGACCGGACCACCCTGCGCGCCGACGAGATCGCCCGGATCATGGCCGTGATCGAGCAGTACTACCCGGCCATTGAGCTGCCGCGCCAGGCAGGTTCTCAGGGAGCGATCCTGGTCGTTGTCCCCACCGGACGGCGCAGGCCCACCGATGACTTTGGCGGGCAGGTTTGCCGCAGTCTGATGGCCCTGGCTGAAAGCCATGGGTATGCCCTGACCTTCTACTACCAGGGCGTCGATGTGATCAGTGACGTGCGACCGCTGTTCAAGCCGTTCGACGCCGTGATCATGATCGCCACGCAAAACACGCAGACGCTCATCCGGGCTTGCGAGGCCCTGGGGCGGCTCCACTTGCTGATCGAAACCGACACGTCGACCGCGCTCGCGCACGGCATCAACATCAACACGGACGGCCGGCGCGCCATCCAGACCGGCATGGCTCACCTGATCGAGCTGGGCCATCGCCGGATCGGGTTCATCACAGGCCTGAAGGGCAACCCGTCTGCCGAGATACGGCTGGCCGGTTACCGCGACGGGCTGACCCAGGCCGGGATCGCGCTGGACGACACGTTGGTGATCCCAGGCACATGGCAGGAGCCGTCTGGTTACGAGGGCGCACGTGTCCTGCTCGGTCTGCCCGACCCGCCAACCGCGATCGTCGCGTCCAACGACCTGATGGCCCTGGGCGTCTACCGCGCCGCGCAGGAGGCCGGACTCCGCATCGGCTGGGAACTGTCGGTGATCGGGTTCGATGACCTGGAAGCCGGGGCGCTCGCCGCGCCGCCGCTGACGACGTTCCGCCAGCAGGCCGGCCAGATGGCCAGCCTGGCCTTCGAACAGATTCGGTCCTGGACGGGCAAACAGCCCCCCTTACACCATAACCATGTCCTGCCAGCCGAGATGGTGATCCGCCGATCGACCGGACCAGCCTCACGTGACTGAATTCCAGGCACGCTCAAAGAGAAAGCGCATACGCCGTAAGATTCATACATTTTTTGCCCTCTGGGGAGACATTCAAGCCTAGAATGGAGTAAGTCTCAGACTATGCGACCCTTGCAGCGCAAGGCCACGCTTGATACTTAATGTCACGAGGTCGAAAGATGAGCCTGACGGATGGTGTGGATTTTGCCCAGATCGCTCAGGATGCCGGAGTCGACCAGACCGTCGTCTGGCAAATGCTGATCAACGGCATGCGCGACGTGGCCCCTGGCGATATCGTCCGCGTTCAGGCCGCGCTGGACCGGGCCGGCCTCTCCGCAAAGTCCGTTCAGGGGTACCGGCAGGACATTGCCGGTTCGGTGCTGGTGCTTCTGCCCCGGCAACTGTACCTCAACGAATTCCAGGAGCGCGTGGACCAGGCCTTCAAGCATGCCGCGGCAAGAAACCGGATCGAAGTGGTACGCTACGACCAGACGCACAACTCGGTGCCCGACCTGGTCAGCCTGTTCCGGGCGTTCGACGCCATCGGCATGGTCGGCACCAGCCACACCCGCGCTCTGGTGGATGCCTGCATCGCGGCCAGCCGCCCCTACGTCATGGTCGAATCCGACTTCGACGGCCTGACCGAGTGGGGACGTCGAATCACGGTCGACAATGCCGGCGCCGTCCGGGAAATCATGGGCCACCTGCTGAGTCTGGGGCACCGCCGGATTGGTCACATCAGCGGCAACTGGGGGTATCCTTCCGCCCAGGAGCGCCTGGCCGCGTACCGGCGGGCGCTCAGAGACGCCGGTATCCCCCTCGCGGACGAACTGGTGATTCGAGGTGACTGGTCTGAAGATGCCGGTTACGAAGGTGCCAGGGCACTGCTCAGCCTGGCCGAGCCGCCCACCGCTATTTTCGCCGCCAACGACATGATCGCGTTCGGCGCGATCCGGGCCGCCCTGGAAAAAAAGCGGCGCGTCCCGGAAGACCTGTCCGTCGCCGGCTTCGACGACATCGCGATCTCAGCCTCGTTCTCGCCCCCCCTGACCACCGTCCGCCAGGAAGCGGACGCGATGGGCCGGCTGGCCTGCGACTACGTCCAGCAGTGGCTCCAGGGCACGCCTCCCCCCCAACAGGTGACCATCTTTCCGGCCCGGCTGATCGTCCGCCAGTCGACCGGACCGGTGCCAGGACTCTGATCCGCACCGCCTGTGGCCTGACAGACCCGCGCCAGGCACGCCAGTCAAAGAATTCATACATTTTTTCCCCCACGCCAGTTTGTTCGGCGCTAGAATCAATTATGGAAATGGAAAGGATCGCGCCATCTGATAAACTTAATAGACTACATCCATTTTGTCCGGCTTTCTCGCGCGGCCGAAGCCGACCAGGCCATTTTTTTTACGCTGTGTCGTTTTCCCCGCGCCTGACCGCCGCCCGCCAGGCCGGACAGACGCCCCAGGTTTGCGAGACCGTTTTCCCGGTCGAACTGGTGATCCGCCAGTCGACCGGCTCAGCTCCACCACATCACCGCCGATATCGTTCCGTCACACAACACACGCCGCAGGCAAGGAGAGAACGGTTGTGACCAACTCAGGCAAGCTCGACCTTAACCAGATTGCACAGACCGCCGGGGTGAACGCCCAGGCGGTCTGGCAGATGTTGTTCGGCAACCGCCAGGGATTGAGCGGGGAAGACATCGGACGCATCCAGACGGCGCTGGACCGGCTCCACCAGGGGCCGGCGACCCCCCAGGTGAAGGGCAAGACCGGCACGATCCTGATCGTCATGCCGAACGCCGCCAGCTTTGGCACGTTTGGCGGGCCGGTCATGCAGGCCTTCGGCACGGTCGCCATGCGGAACGGCTACGCGATCTCCAGCTATATCTTCGAAACCGAGCCGGATTTCGACCTGGTGAGCCTGTTCAGGGCCTACAACTACGCGGTGATGATCACGACCCGGAACACAGGTCGCCTGGTGGAATCCTGCGAAGCAGCCGGACGGCCGTACGTCCTGGCCGAGGCGGATGACCTGAACACCGGCCCCAACGGGGTGGCGATCAGCCTCGACAACCGGCTGGCCGCCCGGCAGGCGATGGATCACCTGCTGGCGCTGGGCCACCGCCGGATCGGGTTCATTACCGGGCAAACCGGCCACCCCTCATCCGTGGCCCGGATGGAAAGCTACCAGGCCGCGCTGCGCGAAGCGGGCATCGAGCCGGACCCGGCCTGGATCGCCGCGGGCGACTGGGAAGAGGAGTCCGGCTATCAGGCGATGCAGCGCCTGCTGGCCCTGCCAGAACCGCTCACCGCCGTCTTCAGCGCCAATGACACGATGGCGCTGGGCGCGATGCGCGCCGCCAGCGAGGCCCGCCTGCGAATCGGCAAGGCCCTGTCGATCATGGGCTTCGACGACATCGAGGCCGCCTCCCGCGTGACGCCACCGCTGACAACCATGCGCCAGCACCTGGCGGAGATGGGCACGATCGCCTTTGAGTGCATCCAGAAGTTCGCCGCCGGGCAGCAGCCGCAGCGCTCCATTCTGCTGCCGGCCGAGCTGGTGGTGCGCCAGTCGACCGGGCCGGTCCCGCGCCGCTAGCGAAGTGTTGAGTTGAAAAACTGCCGGGGAGCTGGTCATACCGCTGGCAGCGTCCAGGCGGCAAGCGGCGAAGCGAAAAGCGTAAAACGGGGCGCGGATCGCGCTACGCTCCAGCGGCACACCAGAGGGATGAACATCAGGTCCGCTGACGACGCGATCTGGCCTTTCTTGTCTCTGGCTGACCGCTGACTGCTTGTATCTTGGCCGAAGCGACGCCAGACAGTCGTCAGGCCAAAGCCGATCTTGTCTGCTGTGGAGGTTTTTTGTAGCGTCGGACCTCAGTCCGACGCGGGGAATCGAACCGCACAACAAAAGGCGCGCCCCGGTGGGGACGCGCCTCGTTTGATCTCTGGACGACGTGCCCGCCGCTACGACACCGTGACCGTGACCTGGCGCTGATCGGTGGACCCGTTCAACAGGGTCACGCTCAAGGTGTAGGTTGTCGTGACCGTCGGGCATTCCTGGGTGGAGCCGGTCCCGGTCACGCCGACGCCCTGGTAGTAGACCGCCTGCACGCCGGAGACCGACCAGCTCATCGTCACGCACTGCCCGGACGTGATCGCCGTCGCGGTGGCGTTGAACGTGATCGACGCCGTGCCCCCGACCGTGACCGTGATCTGGCGCTGGTCGGTCGTGCCGTCCAGCTTGGTCACGCTCAGGGTGTAGGTCGTGGTCGCCGTCGGGCACTCCTGGCGGGAGCCGGTCCCGGTCACGCCGCTGCCCTGGTAGTAGACCGCCTGCACGCCGGAGACCGACCAGTTCATGGTCACGCACTGACCGGGCATGATGCTGGTCGCGGTCGAGGTGAAGGTGATCCCGCCGCTGGTCCCGCCGCCAGGACCGCCCGTGCCGCCGGTCCCGCCGACCGTGACCGTGATCTGGCGCTGGTCGACGGAGTTATCCTGCTTGACCACGCGCAGGATGTAGGTCGTGGACGCGGCGGGGCATTCCTGGCGGGAGCCGTTGCCTTCCACGCCCACGCTCTGGTAGTAGACTTCCTTCACGCCGGAGGTCGTCCAGGTCAGGGTCACGCACTGCCCGGCGACGATGTTGGTCGCGGTCGAGTTGAAGGTGACCGAGAATGCCCCCGTGCCCCCCGTGCCGCCCGTACTGCCAAAGACCTCGACCGTGATCTGGCGCTGGTCGGTCGAGCCATCCAGGCGCACCAGGCGCAGGGTGTAGGTCGTCGTGGCGGTGGGACATTCCTGCTTGGTCCCGTTGCTGGCCTGAGGCACGTCGTTGATGTACAGCTCGCGGGCGTTGGTCGTGGCCCAGGTCAGGGTCGTGCACTGGCCGGCCACGATGGGCGCGGGCGTGGCGCTGAAGGTGATCCCGCCGCTGGTGCCGCCCACCGTGCCGCCGGGGATCGTGCCAAGCGGCGGCGACCCGACCACGGTGATCGTCACGAAGCGCTCGATCGACCGGTTGCCATAGGTGACGCTACGCAGGGTGTAGGTCGTGGTCGTCAGCGGACATTCCTGGCGGGAGCCGCTGGCCGCGACGCCTTCATTCTGGTAGTAGACCTGGGCCGCGTTCTGGACGTTCCAGCTCAGGGTCGCGCACGCGCCGGGGGAAACGCTGTCCCGGTCGGCGCTGAAGGTCAGGCCGGTCGGCTGGCTGAAGTCGGTCATCGAGCCGTTGACGACCTGGAAGTAGCGCCCGTTGACCCAGCCCCGGTAGCCCCGGTACTGGATCAGAATCCACAACCCGCCGGGGGTCACGGAAATGGCCGAGACGTGCGCCCCGCGCGGCAGGTAGGTAATCACATCAGCTTCGGGGTCCGGCTCCATCCGGATGTTGACGTCGGTGCGCGGCGAGACGACGACCGCGCCCGGCTCCACCACGCCGGAGATCAGGGCCGGGGGCACCGCCTCGCTGGAGATCGGCAGCCGGCCGAGCGAGCCTTGCTCCACCTGGAGATAGCCGCGATAGACCCAGCCGCCCTGCCCGGCATACATGACCCGCACCCAGCGGAAGTTGGGGCTGATCGCCGAAGCGGGGACGACGGTGCTGTACGGGATGATGTTGTAGCGCTGGGAGGCCGTGGTCGGCGCGGCGCGCAGGTTCAGGTTGACGATGGCGCTGACGAGCACCTCGCCGGTCTCCGTCCCGGTCTGGGCGGCCACCGGTTGGGGGGCCGTCCAACCCGCCGGAGCCACGCCGGACAGGCAAATCCCCAGGATGACCAGGCCAATAATCAGGCGCCTGACTTGGTTCATGGTTCACCTCTTCGCGAATGAGTGCGTCTGCTGGTTCTATTGTACTCGCCCGCGCGATCCAGGCGAACCGGGCTTTGGTACCAGAAAAGCGGCTATTGGCTGTTGGCGGGGGGAATGGGTCGTGGTGGGTGGTGGGTGGTTTGTAGGGGCGGTTCGCGAACCGCCCAGGGCGACTGCCCCGGCCGGCAGGCGGCCTTCGCCGAAAAACACAGCGCCGCGCAAGACGCGGCGCTGCGGGGTCTGTGCCGTATCGAGGCCGCGCTCAGGGCGTCGAAACGCCGCCCGGCCCCGGCTCCGGCGCGAGGCCAGAAACCCGGCGCTGGGCCAGCTCGGCGCGCGCCTTCTCCAGGCTGGCGACGAAGATCATGTCGTTGCTCAGGTGGCGGTAGACCTTGGAAAACGCGCTGAACAGCAGCTCGGCGTACATCCCGCCGCCGATCAGGGCCACGATCCCGAAGTTGTCCGGCTGGCGTTCCTGGGCGTTCCTGAAGTTGGCCAGCGCCCGGACGGGCGGCGTCGCCCCCGGATCGGGCAGGATGAACAGGTCGACCGTGTGGGAAACCTCGCCCATCATCCGGTATGCCGCTTGGACCCCCTCCCAGAAATCCCCCCAGACACAGCCGGCATGCACTTCAAACCGGATGGCAATCTTGGCTTCGTCATCCCAGCTTACGGTTACTTTCGCCATAAATCTATGCCCCAAATACGATCAACGATGATCTTATTCTACCGGGAGTTAGAAAGCAGAGCGTGAAATCGATCTAAAAAAAACGGCGGTCCGCCTCCTCGGAAAACAGCAGTCAGCACTCAGCCCAAGGCAAAAACAGCCAGGCAGCGTGTCGACCGGCTTGATGTCCATCCCTTGGGTGTGCCGTCTGGCGACCCGGACCGGCCGCGTGACTCGCGCTTGGTTTGCGCTTTTCGCTTCGACGCTTGCCGCTTAGACGCTGCCAGCGCCATGACCGGTTCGGCGGTGAAAATGCCTTTTACCCGCCCCGCTGGCACATGTCATGCGCTTCTTTGGCGCATGACCTCGAAGGCCAGGATCGCGGCGGCGGCGGTCGTGCCCAGCGATTGGCCGTAGACCCGCACGTAGGGGATGGTCAAAACCAGGTCGGCCCGCTCCAGGAAGGAGCGCGTCACGCCGCGCTTCTCCCCGCCGATCAGGACGAACAGCGGTCCGGTCAGGTCGGCGGCGAAGAGCGAGACCGCGCCGCGTGTCTGCCCGGTGGTCGCCACGCGCAGACCGCGCCCCCGGCAGAAGTCGGCGGCGGCCTCGGCCGTCTCCGCGACCGCGGTCGGGATTCGCTCCGACGCGCCCGCCGAGGCGCGCGCCACGACGGCGGCGGCGCTCATCCAGTTGCGCGGGCGGACGATCAGGCCATCCGCCCCGGCGGCGTAGCAGGCCCGGATCGCCTGCCCGAAATTGTAGGGGTCTTCCACGCCGTCGAGCATGACCACGAACGGCGCGCGCCCCGTCCCGCCGCCGGGCAACACCCCTTCCAGCGGCACGAAACGGCGCGGCCCGGCCAGAGCGATGACCCCGCCGTGGGTGTCGCCGCTGGCGCGCGCGTCGATGACCGCGCGCGCCACGCGCTGCACGGGGATGTCTTTCTCGCGGGCCAGCCGTTCCAGGCGGGCCAGGTGGCCCTCCCGGTCGCGGGCGGCGCGGTCGATCAGGATCGTCTCCACCGGGCGACTGGCCGCTTCCAGCGCCGCCGTGATGGCAATGTGGCCTTCGAGGAGGGTTTGTTCGGGTTGATCGGGGTGGGTCATAGGGTGTCGTCCAGGTGGCTATTGGCGAGTTCCAGCAGGGCCGGGGCCAGCGCAGCCGCAAACTGGCACGCACCCTCCGGAGAATAGTGCAGCGGCGAGTCCGTGAACTCGGCAGGATCAATGGAGTCCCACAGATCGGCGTAGGCCCAACCGCGGGCGCTCGCTATTTCATCCAGCATGCCCCGGTAGGTTTCGTAGGCGGTCCGGCTGTAGAAGGCATTAAGTTGATCTGTGTTTGCGTCGTTCGCCTGGATGAAGATCGGTTCGTTGATGATCAGCACCGGGATAGGTTCCGCCAGCGCCATGCCGGCGGCCAGGAGGTCGAACCCGCCCAGATCGGGCGTGTTGATCTCTGGGGCGGTCTCGTCCAGAGGCTGGTTGATCTGGCGGCCGGTTGGGTGATAGCGCTGATCGATCCCGGTAACGGACCACATCAGCCCGTAGAATTGCAGGCGCAACAGCTCGTTGAGCGGCTGGCGCTCCGCGACCACCGTACGATCCATCAAGCTGTTCAGATGCAGCCTGCCTTCGAAACGTGCTGGATCAAGCTGCAGGGTCTCGATCAAGGTCTGCATCAACTCCGGCTGATTACGCTCCAGGGGCGTGACCTGGTCACTCTCCAGCGAATAGAGCGTGACTGGCCACAGGATCAGGTCAGGAGCATAGCGCAGACCGTAGGTGATCAGCAGCAGATCCTTGGAGAGCGACGGCAGCGGGTAGGCCACGTTATAGACGCGTACCCGACGGCCGTCCGCTGTGTGCAGCCCTGCCGCATTGAGCTGCCCGGCCAGCGTCTCCTCCGGACGCAGCTCCCAGCCCCAGGTGGCCGAATCGCCCAACAGCAGGACGCGGTATTCATCCGGAGCCTTGGGCGTGGCGATGATGTGAGAGGCAAACATTGCCGCCAGGTTGTCCATGGTCAGGTTGTAGGCCTGGGCCGGATCGTTGCTGAAGGGCAACCGTTCTCTGCCGACAAAGAAGAGATTGTACAGCGAAAGCTGCCCCAGGGCCGCCACTGGATTCAGCAGCGCAAAGATCAGGTTGGCGGCCGCAAACAGCAGCGTGGCCTTACCCGTCACGCGCAGCACCAGCGCGACTTCGGCCCCTGCACCCCGCACGACCCATTGGCGCGCCCCTCGCGGTCGGAACCAGCGCCCTCCAGCGCGGAGTAGTGCCCAGGCTCGCCCTGGCCAGAGCAGGGCCAGCGCCCCGCCCAGGATCAGCCAGAATAGCGGCTGGGCCGTCAGTACCGGCGCGACCTCGATTGTGGTGGTCGCGCCATCGGCCAGGGTCACTTCCAGGCGCGGCTGATCGTAACCACACACAACCTCTTCTCCCTCCCCGATCCGGCCTTCCTCGTCCTGGGGATCGAGGGTGCGAAGATAGACAGCCTGGATGCTAGTCAGATCCCAGTGGAGGGGCACGCAGTCCGGCGTCCAGGTCACCCAGCGGCGCGGGGCGCTCACGCTCAACGCCGAGCCGTGGGTGACTTCGTTGATTGCCAGCGGTCCCGGCGCGAGGATGAGATAGGCGAGGAGGGCCAACAAGGCCAATCCGCCCGCGGCGGCGAGGCCGCGCCCGATGCGCATCCAGGATGGCCGTGTGTCGTGTCGCATCCTCACCACCCGAGCCCGAACAGCTTGCCGAACGTCCGCGCCGCCTGATCGATCTCCGGCAGGGCGAACCAGACCCAGCCCAGCATCACGAACTGCAAGGTCAGCAGCCAGGCGGCCCCGTTCCACAGCGCCTTGAGGCGCGGCCGGTCGCGCAGGCTCAGGTAGACCCGGCGCGTGCGGTCGCTCCACCACTTGTGCACGAACAGGCCCAGCCCATGCCACAGCCCCCAGGCCACGAACGGCCAGGCGATGCCGTGCCACAGGCCGATCACCCCCATCGTGGCAAGCTGGGCGACGAAGACGCTGACCAGCGGAGAGGGACGCGGCTCGCGCTTCAGCATGGCGCGCGAGAGGGGCGAAAAGACGTAATAACGCGCCCAATTGCTGAGGGTCATGTGCCAGCTTTGCCAGAAGGCCGCCAGGCTGGTCTTCAGGTACGGCCGGTCGAAGTTCTCCGGCAGGCGCACCCCCAGCAGAATGCCCACCCCGATCGCGATGTCGGTATAGCCGCTGAAGTCCAGGAACAGGCGAATCCCGTACAGGTAGAGCAGCGCCCAGCCTCCGGCCGGAGAATTGAACTGCTCCGCCGTGATCGCCCCCAGGGTAAATGGGGCCAGGGTATCGGCGATCACGAACTTCTTCAGGAGGCCGCCCAGGATGCGCTCGCCGCCGTCCAGCAGGCGGGCCGTCTCCGGGAGGGGCAGGGCCTCCAGCCCGCGATAGTCCTTGACGAAGCGCTCCACCCGGTCGATCGGGCCGGAGAGGAACGCGGGAAAGAACAGGACGTAGACAAGCGTTTCGCGCAGGCTGACCGCCGGGAGCCGTCCCGCGCGCCGGTCGAAGATCAGGTGCAGCAGCCGGAAGGCCACGTAGGAGTAGCCCAGCCAGGCCAGGTCGCCTGGCGCGGCCAGCGCGGCGGGCTGCCCCAGGAGGCCGCGCAGCCCGGCGGCGGCCGCGGTCGCCAGGGGCGCGGACTTGAGGACAACGAACAGGCCGATGATCAAGACGAGCACGGCCATTTGCGAGCGTGCCCGATCCCCGGCACGCCGTTCCCCCAGGGCCAGCCCGCCCGTCGCCAGCCCGACCATCCCGGCCGCCAGCACGGGATCGGGCGTGGCGGAGGCCGCCCCCCAGCCGGACAGCAGGTAGCGCAGCTCGGCCAGGGCGATCACCAGCCCGCCGAGCACGACCAGCGTGCGCCGGTCGTCCGGGGTCAGGCTGAAGTCCGCCGGGCGCGTCACCCACCAGGTGACCACTGTGAGCAGCAGGGTCAGACCCGGCAGCAGGAAATCCACGTAGCGAATCGGGGAAGCCGGGCTGAGCCAGTAGACCAGCGCCACGCTGGCAACAAGCAGCGCCCAGCCGCGCCAGCGTGCCGGCAGCAGCCAACGGTAGGCCAGCGCAAGGCCAAGCGCGGCGGCAATATGGGCCAGGGTCATCGTCGATCCCCATTCTGGCAGGCTGTCTGTTCGAAGCCGGTCATCCCGCCACACCTCCCAACGGCCGCGTGGATTGGTGAGCCATCCAGTCCTGGATCAAGGCGGCGCGCCGGTCCAGGCCGCGCAGGAGGCTGGTGTTGAGCTGCAAGTGCAGCGGCGGGACCTTGAGCGCGTGCCCGCGCCAGTCGATCGTCTCGGCCTGGGCGAAGGCGGTCGGGCCGAAATCGAGCGGCGGCGCGTCGGGCGGCTCCGGGGCCAGGCCGCCCACCCATTCGAGGCGCATCCCCACGAAGGCCCGGCAGAACCAGTCCGCGATCCAGCCCCGCGACTCCTCCAGGGGTTGGACGAGGTACGGCTCCAGCAGGGCGGCGAGGCGTAACGCCCCGGTCTCGTCCGTGATCAGGTCCAGGTCGCGCGGCATGACGGAGATGCCCCGCGCCGCCAGGGCCGCGCTGCCGCCCAGCATCCAGTCCACGCCCTGCCCCTCGACCCGCGCCAGGAGCAGACTCAGCGCGTCCTGCCAGGGAGACGCCTCCTCCCCGGCCGATTGGCGCAGGATGGCGGGCATGTGCTCGGTGAAGCGGGCGAAGATGGCCTCCAGACCGGGCGTGTCCGCCGGGAACGAACGCTTGAAACGGCCCGGCCCCTCCTCCAGAAAGACCAGGTCGCGGACGGCCGGCTGATAGGCCGGGGCCACGTCCCGCAGGACAAACCAGGCCCGGTCGCCTTCGATTCTCAGTTCAGTACGCATGATTTTATGCGCCTTATTCTCGTCTCAATCAGATAATGTTTCAATTCAACACAGATAACACGGATTGGGATAGCACCGCAGAATAGCGTGGTTGGGCGAGCCAATCGGAAGGCTGCGCGGGGCACGCCAGGGACTCAAGTCCCTGGGGCGGTTTTTGAGTCCACTTTCAGTGGACTTCGTGTTCGTAGCCCGCGACCTGGCAGCGATGAGACTGCTGGCAGCGATGAGACTGCTGGCAGCGATGAGACTGCTGGCGCGGGT
>CAZHMJ010000119.1:0-14206 GCA_964533805.1 uncultured Anaerolineae bacterium
CCTTGTTCGTGTTCTGATTCTACCTGGAGTGTCAGATTAAGTCTCGACTATTTCAGTTTTTTTATCACCGATCGCCGGGCGGTTCGCGAACCGCCCGGCTACAGAAGCACCTGTCATCTGTGGCCTCCGGTCTCTAGTCTCTGCTTTTTCCTGCCTCCTTGCCGTTGTTTTTCCGGCTTCTCTTTCGCGGTATAGTTGGCGCATCTGCGCCAGCACACACAACCGGGAGAGCGAAAGATGGCCACGACCCCAGGCGGGTACCCGTCCAGTCCCTACACCGCTGAATTCTATGATTACATCGTGCCCTACCGCGAGCGTCAGGACGTGGGCTTTTTCGTGGCGATGGCCCGCGACTCCGGCGGCGAGGTGCTGGAGGTCGGCTGCGGGACGGGCCGCGTCCTGATCCCCACCGCCCGCACCGGCGTGACCATCACCGGCCTCGACCTGGACGAGCAGATGCTCAAGGTGTGCCGCACCCGGTTGGCTGGGGAAGCGCCGGACGTGCAGGGCCGGGTCACGCTCCACCGCCGCGACATGCGTGACTTCGACCTGGGCCAGCGTTTCGCGTTGATCACCGTGCCCTTCCGGTCGTTCCAGCATGTGATCACGGTCGAGGACGAGCTGTCTGCCCTGGCCTCGATGCGTCGCCATCTGGCGGACGGCGGTAGGCTGGTGCTGGACCTGTTCAACCCGTCGCTGCCCTACCTGGTGGACGAGACCCGGCTGGGCGAATTTGGCGAGGAGCCAGAATTCACCATGCCTGACGGCCGCCGGGTGGTGCGCCGCACGCGCATCTGCGCCCGCGACCTGCTGACCCAGGTGCAGGACGTCGAGATGGTCTACTACGTCACCCATCCCGATGGCGGGCAGGAGCGCCTGACTCACGATTTCTCGATGCGCTACCTGTTCCGCTTCGAGGCCGAGCATTTGCTGGCGCGGGCCGGATTCAAGATCGAGGCGGTCTACGGTGATTACGACCGCAGCCCGTACGGGGCCAAGTACCCCGGCGAGCTGATTTTCGTGGCGAGCAAGGCGTAGGCGAGGGACCGGAATGCCAACCCTATTCACGACGTACAGCCAGCGGGAAAACCGGATCACGGCCTCGATCCTGGCTGTGTTTGAGCGGTTGCCCTTTGCGTTGGTGCAGCAGATCCTCCAGGCGGTCTGTGAGGAACCGGAACGGTCGCTGCTCGAATTCAGCAACCAGCCATCCGGAACGGAATCGCGCCCGGATGGCGTGATTCGCGCGTCCTTCGCCTACTGGCTGGAAACCAAGGTGAAGTCCGGCGCTGTCAAGAAAAGTCAGATTCAGGCCCATCTCAAGGCGCTGGACGCGGACACCGGCGTGACGCACCGCCGATTGCTGGTCCTGACGCCCGACGCCCATAAGCCCAAGATCCTGGCGGAGCTTGAGGACGAGCGCCTGGTCTGGGCAAATTTCGAAATGCTGCTGTCGGCTTTTGAGTCGATAGTCAATCAGGGGGGAGGCTGGGATGGCAGGCTGCCTTCTGAACAAGACGCCTTTCTCTTGCGGGAGCTAGCGCAATTCCTGATTTCTGAACAACTGGTCGGGCAGGACAAAGGACGTGTGCTGGTGGTGGCGGCCCGGACGGCCTGGGAAGATTACGAGCGGTATGGGATGTATCTGTGCCAACCGAATCGTTCCTTTCGTCCCAGCGCGTATCTGGCTTTCTATGGGGGCCGGGTGATTCACCGGACTATCCCGAAAATCCTCGAGCCAGCGGTTGAGCGCGTGGTGCTGTCTCCTGAAGGACTCAAAGAGATTCCTTCTGAAGCGGCGGCACGTCTGAAGCCGCTTCTGGACGCGCTGCGTGCCCATTCCGATCAGCGATTGGGGAAGGAAGTCAAAGTCATCTTCCTCAGCGCGCCCGATGATGCCGAAACCCTGCGACTCCCGGCGGATATTCGTCACGACCAACCAGGGGCATTCACCCAGGGGCAGCGCTACGTCTCACTGGAGAGTGTCCAACGGCATCCAGGGACGACATCCGATCTCATGGCCTACGACTCGTAGCCGGAACAGGGAAGCTTCCATGTCCCAACTCTACAAGCTCAGCCCGTCGGATTTCGCCTTCCTGTGGCAGGAGTGCAAGCGCTGCTTCTACCTCAAGATCGTGGCGGGCTTTGGCCGCCCGGCGGCGGTTTTCCCGTCGATCTTCGGGGTGATCGACGTCGAGATGCGCAAGCATTTCATGGGTCAGCGCACGAGCGCGCTCAGCCCCGACCTGGCGCCGGGCACGGTCGCTTACGGCGAGAAATGGGTGCAGTCGGCCCCGATCAGCCGGCCTGGCCGGAGCGCGACGGTTTACATCAAGGGCAAGCTGGACGCGATCATCCAGTTCGACGACGGCAGCTACGGCGTGATCGACTTCAAGACGTCGGACATCAAGACCACTCACGTCCAGCTCTATTCGCGCCAGCTTCGGGCCTATGCCTACGCGTTGGAGAATCCCGGCGCGAGCCTGCTGGCGCTCAGCCCGGTCAGCGCCCTGGGCCTGCTGGCCTTCACGCCCCAGCACTTCTCCAGCGAGGAGGCCAGCCGCTCGATCCTGACCGGGAGCCTGCGCTGGTTCCCGATCGGCCGCAACGACGAGTCGTTCCTGAGCTTCATCGACGAGGTGTTGGGCGTGCTCGATCTGCCGGAAGCGCCGCCGCCCGATCCCAAGTGCGTGTTCTGCCAGTACCGCGCCGCCAGCCGCGAAAACGGGCTATAGAAGCAGCGATCAGCTTTCAGCAATCAGCGGTCAGCGAACGGCAATTGATCGTCTGGGTACGAAGACTGATGCAGCTCGCCCAGCCGTTACACGGCCATCACTGATGCGCTGCAGGCTGTTTTTGCTGATGGCTGACGGCTGAGCGCTGACCGCTGTATTTCGGATACACCGCCCGGTATCTCCGCAGGCGGCCCAGCGGGGCCAGCAGCGCGAACACGATCCGCATCAGGCCGTAGGGCGGTTTGGTCAGGCGAAATTCCCGGTTGTAGGCCTGGCCGATCACCGCGGCCTGGAGCAGGCCTGGCGTGCCGCTGGCGCTGGTCTTGCCGTCGGCGGCCAGTCCCCAAGTTGTTTCGAACATGGTTTCCGTGCGGAGGGCAGGCCGCACCTGCCAGATCACCTGCGCGCGTTCGTCGCCGGGGTTGTACATCCAATGGGAGATTCCCGGCGGTACGACGAAGGCCTCGCCGGCTTCATAGGTGCGCTCGACATCCCCCACCTGGACTCGCATCTGGCCGCGGACGATTTCGAAGTGCTCTTCCTGAAAGGGGTGGTAGTGCGGCGCGGGCGGGGCGCTGTGCGGGGGATCGGTCAGTTCCATCTCCAACAGTTCGCCCCCGGTGCTGCCCGCCGGCACGGACTCGCGGTCTCCTTAACGTCTCCATGAGTTAGAAAAAGATTTGAATGAGGCTGGAAACCGCGTTCGATTTTGAGCTTTTCAGGATTTCATCCCATAATGAGCGCGGGGTTCATTGGGCAGGCCCGTCGCAGGACGAGCGCAGGGACGTTGCATGACCGAACGGCTGTATTACACCGATTCCTATCTCACGACCTTCACCGCCCGCGTGGTCGAACGGCTGAGCGTGGACGGCCACCCGGCGGTGGTGCTCGACCGCGGCGCCTTTTACCCGACCAGCGGCGGCCAGCCGCACGACACCGGCCACCTGGACGGCGTGGCAGTCATTGACGTGCGGGTGCGCGAGGCGGACGGGGCGGTGATCCACATCCTCGATGGGGAGATCGATGGGCCGGAGGTCAGCGGGGTCATCGACTGGCCGCGCCGCTTCGACCACATGCAGCACCACACCGGCCAGCACATCCTGACCCGGGCTTTCATCGAAACCGCCGACGCGCACACGATGGGCTTTCACCTGGGCAGCGAGGATGTCACGATCGACCTGAGCCGGGCCGATCTGCGCCCGGCCGAGATCGAGGCCGCCGAGGATCTGGCCAATGCCCTGGTGACGCGCGACCTCCCGGTGCGGGCCTGGTTCCCGACCGAAGATGAAATCGCGGCCCTGGCCTTGCGCAAGACACCGGAGGTCGAGGGCCGGTTGCGCGTGGTGCGGATCGGGGATTTCGACGCGACGGCCTGCGGCGGCACGCACGTCGCCCGCACCGGCGAGATCGGCCTGATCAAAGTTCTGCACACCGAGAAATACAAGGACATGACTCGCGTGGAATTCCGCTGCGGCGGGCGCGCCTTGCGCGACTACCGGGAGAAGAACGGCTTGTTGCTGGGGCTGGCGGCGGACCTGACCACCGGCTACCGCGAGGTCGGCGCGGCGCTGGGGAAGCTCCAGGCGGAGACCCGCCAGCTCCGGGCGGACCTGAAAGCGGCGCGCCAGATCGTGCTGGAGGCCGAGGCCGACCGCCTGTGGGCTGCCGCCCCGGAATACGGCCGGGCGCGGATCGTGATCCGGGCCTGGGCCGCGACCGAGCGCGACGCCGGTGAATTACGCCAGCTTGCCAGCCGCCTGACCGGCCGGCCGGGGAGCGTGGCCCTGCTGGGGATCGCCGGGGACAAGGCCCAGGTGATCCTGGCCCGCTCGGCGGAACTGCCCGGCCCGGATATGGTGGCCCTGCTGGGTGACGTGTTGGGCGATCTGACTGGCGAAGTGGGCGCGCGGCGCGGCGGCGGCCGGCCGGATTTCGCCCAGGGCGGCGGTCTGAGCGCCTCCCCGGAGCGATTGGCGGCGGCCCTGGACCGGGCCGCGGTCGCCGTCCGCGCCGCGCTGGAGAGCGCCTGAACGGCAGGTGGCGAAGCCGTCCTAAAGGCCAATGCCTTCAGTCTTTGTATTTACTAATAACTGAAAACTAATAACTGACTACTGTTTTGAGGAGAAGGAGCGCCATGCAAGAAATTGCAGAAGGGGTCGTCGTCGCAACCGAATACCGCCGGATCACGGTGGGGGCTTTCGCCGCCGGACACGGCATCGTGTGCGTGGACGTCCCACCCTTTCCTCACGAAGCCCGGCATTGGCGCAGCCAGCTTCTGGAGCGTTTCAAACAGCCGATCCGGTTGATTGTCCTGACCGACGCGCATCGCGACCGCCTGCTGGGCCTCCACTGGTTCGAGGAGGCCGAGATCGTCGCCCACGACGCGACCTTTGCCGCCATCGCCGCCCTTCCGTCCAATTTTGTCGACCAGGTCGCCGACCTGATCTCGCGCAACAGCGACGAGCGGCTGTCGTTCTCCAGCGTGCGGCTGCGCCTGCCGCGTGTGACCTTCAGCGAGCGGATGCATGCGTTTGTGGAGAGCGTCGGCGTGCCTGTCTTTTCGATGCCGGGGCCGACGCCGGGCAATGTGTGGGTTCACCTGGCTGAGCAGCGGGTCGTTTTTACCGGCGACAGCGTCGTGAACGGCCAGCCGCCGTACATGGCCCAGGCCCAGAGCAAGGCCTGGCTGGACAGCCTGACCTTTCTGCGCCGCCCGCGCTTCGCGGTGGACGCGATCGTGCCGGGGCGCGGCGCGCCGGTCGACAAGGAAGCCACCCAGCCGATTTCCGAGCTGATCCGCCAGGCCCGGCGGATCGTTCAGCGTTACCACCGCAGCGGGCGTTCCAAAGCCGATATCGGCGACATCGTGCCGGAGTTCCTGACTCATCTGACGGTCGCGCCGGAGGACCTCCCCGACGTGACGCGCCGAGTCCGGGCCGGTCTGGAATCGATCTACGACGAACTGCTGCACGAACCCCCCGCCGACGGGGACGGGTAACCGTCCGGGCGGCCGCCCGGCATCCCATTGCGCACGACCAGCGTCCAGGGGAGCATCAGCATGGCCGGCCCAGGCGAAGCTTTGTGGGAGATCAATAACGAATACCGCAAGCGGCTCAGCCTGCTGATGGGGCACATGAAGCTGCTGGAGGAACTGCTCAAGATGCAGGGCAGCGCCGAGCCCGCCCTGCGCGCCTCGATCCGGCACATCCGCGCCACACTGGAGGAGATCGACGCCGACCACCATGAATGGCGGCATCGTTACTTCTACATGCAGCCGGAGGGCGAGTACAAGCGCCGGATGGTGACCGACCCGGACGCGGTCGATCTGGCCCTGCACACCTTTGGCAAGATGTTTGAGAGCCACGCCCGCCTGTTCGCGGATATCGCCCTGGTGGTGCGCGATCTGCCCCGGCCCGACCCGGCCCTGACCCGCGTGATCAAGGGCAACGACTTGTGGACGATGTGCCAGGAAGGTGTGGCCGACCTGGCCGGTTACGATCGCTTCGTGCAGGAAAAGCTATCCGGCCATTCGCCCTTCTAGGCGGACAGTCCGGACAGCTTGAGAGTCCCCTCAATCTGCGGACCCCATGTGATTCACTCTCACTCCTATGACAGAGAAGAGTCTCAAGTCCCTCCTCCGCTTGCGGGGAGGGATTTAGGGTGGGGTCGGCGCAAACAACCTCTACCCCAACACCACCTCGACCGTATGCTCGCCGCCGTCGGCGAAGATGGGGACGAGAGTCCCCGCGACGGGCTGGCCGTCGACCGTCAGCGAGGCCACGCCCCGGCTGACGTGCCCCGGATTGTCCACCCGGATCGCGTAGGTCGCGCCCCGGTAGCGGCGGCGCATCTGGAAGCCGTCCCAGGCGCGCGGGATGCATGGATCGATGCGCAGACCGCCGTATTCAGCCCGCACGCCGAGCAGGTACTGCGTCCCGGCCTGGTACATCCACGAGGCCGTGCCGGACAGCCAGGAGTTGCGCGCCAGCCCGAACTGGGGGTGCTCGTCGCCCAGGATGTTCTGGGCGTAGACGTACGGCTCGCACTCGTAGACGTCGATCCGGTCGTTTTGGGCAGCGGGGTTGATCTGGTTGTAGTATTCGAAAGCCCGGTCGCCCTCGCCCAGCATCGTCTCGGCGATGATGACCCACGGGTTGGCGTGCAGGAAGATGCCGCCGTTTTCCTTCGCGCCGGGGGGATAGGTGCTCACCCCGCCCACGACCGGGTCATAGCCGTTGAAGCCCGGCGCGCTGAGCTTGATTCCGCAGCGCGTGTTGAGCCTGTCGCGCACGCTGTCCAGGGCCATCCGCGCCCGCTCCGGCGTGGCGAAGCCACTCAGCACCGGCCACGACTGGGCGTTGACGAAAATCTGGCCGGTCGGGTTGGTATGGGAGCCGAGCGGTTGGCCGTCGGGATCGAAGTAGCGCACGTACCACGCGCCATCCCAGGCCTGGGCATTGACCCGGTCGCGCATCTCGGCATAGTAGCCCCGGTACAACTCGGCGGAGGCGCTGTCGCCCCGCTGCTCGAACAGCCCGATCATTTCCAGCAGCGCCCGGCCGTACAGGTTGGCCGTGAAGAGCGACTCCGCGCCGGGCAGCAGGTTGATCGTATCGTTCCAGTCGGCGTAACCCAGCAGAGGCAGGCCGTGCGCGCCGACATTGGTCCGGGTGAATTCGATCCCGCGCCGCAGGTGGTCGAGGACCGTGCCCGTTTCGAGCGGCTGACCGGCCCGATCTTTTTCGTAGTAGGGCACCACGTGGTCCAGATAGGCGAAGTCGCCCGTCTCCTTGAGGTAGGCGCACACGGCCAGGACGGCCCACAGGTGGTCGTCGCTGTAGTAGTGCAGCCGCTCCGGGTCTTCTGCCGCGTCGCCGATCTGGCCTTCCATCGTCAGCGGGTTGAGCTGGTGTTTGGCCGAGCCGTCGCGCAACTGGATGTGGAGCAGCATCGTCACCAGGTCGCGGGCTTCTTCCGGCATGTGGGCCATCACGCCCAACGAGTCCTGGGCGCTGTCGCGGAAGCCGATCCCGCGCGAGCCGAGGCCCAACTGGTAGAGCGACAGGTAGCGCGACCAGTTCTTGGTGGTGTGGCACTGGCGCGGGTTGTGGACGTTGAGCATGCTGTTCAGGCTGGCGACGGGCGTCTCGACCTGGATCGCGCTCAGGTAGCCTTCCCAGAAGCGGCCCAGGGCGGCCAGGGCCTCGTCCACGGCGGCTTCCTCGCGGTACGCCCGGATGGCGGGCAGGGCGGCGGCCACGTCCGGGGCCTGGCCGAGCTGGGTGATCAAGCGGGCTTTCGCGCCAGGCTCCAACTCCCCCAGTGGACAGAGCAGGGCCGCGATGTTGTCGCCGCGCAGGGCTTCGGAGTTGGTCAGTGCCTCCCGCTGGAGGCTGAGCGGGTTGGCCCACGAGCCGTACTCGTTGTCTCCCAGGAAGACCTTGCGATCGGTTTCGAAGGACGCGACGGGCCGGTTGGCGGTGAAATAGTTCTCCTGGCGGCCGCGCTGCATGAACGCGCAGTGGGCCAGGACGGTGTGCTCGCCGTCCGGGACGGACCAACTCTGCATGGTCTGGGGCACCCAGTCGGCGTTGGTGAACTGCATCAGGGCGTTGAAGTGCGTGAACTCCACCACCGGGATGCAGTCGATGGTCAGCGGGTCGCCGGTCAGGTTGGTCACGCGGATGTCCTGGATCACGCGCGGCTCGCCCGCCGGGACGAAGATCGTGATCTCGGTGTGGATGCCGTCGAAGACCGTGATCCAGCGGCTGTAGCCCAGCCCGACGTGGCATTCGAAGCGCTCGTAGGGAGTCAGAGTCGGCGTGTAGAACGGCGAGAAGACCCGGTAGCCGCCGTCCGGCTGCTTGACCCGCAGGTAGACCGTGCTGCCCTTGAAGTCGGCGGCGGGGAGCTGGGGCAGGTACTTCGTGATGCGGTTGAGGCTGGGATCGTCCTTGCAGATCAGCAGCCCGCCGGTGTGATCCACGAAGCCCCCGAAGCCCAGCGTGCCGACGTAGTTGATCCACTTGACCGGCGTGCGGGGATTGGTGATCACATATTCGCGCCGGGCGTCGTCAAAATGTCCGTAGGAAGTCATGGGAAACAGTCCTCAGTTCACTGTCGACAGTATTCAGTGACCAGCAGAACCCGGTTGGCGTAGAAAGGGCTGCCGGTTTTTGTAGGGACAGGACACTGCCCTGTCCGCCCTCATCGAACAACCGATTCTGCCGGGCTCACGCCGCGCTGACGATCCGCACCAGCTCGTTGCTGACGACCTGGCCCTGTCCATCGACCAGCCCGAAGTCCATCTGCTTGTACGACCACACCGCCCGTCCGATGCCCGCCTCGCGCAGCAGGTCGATGAAATCGGCGTGCCAGCGCAGATTGCTTTCCAGCGGGGCACGGTCGATCACGCCGAACTCGCCGCAGTACAGCGGCCGGCCGGTTCGCGCCAGGAAGTCCCGGGCCGGCTGCAAGACCTCGCGCAGGCTAGCCTTGTCCATCCGGCGGTCGACCCAGTGGGCCAGAAATTGGCCGTAGTCCGGGTGGACCTCCAGAAAACGGCCCAGGCCGTCCACCGTGCTCGGATAACTCACCGTCTGGTCGAGGACCTTGAGCGATTCCACCCAGGGCGCTTTCTGGTGGGTGAAGGGCATCGGCTCGTAGCAGTGAAAGGTGTAAACCGTGCGCTGATCGTCGACCAGGGCGATCTCATGCAGGGTGGTCACTGAATTATACAGGTTGCCGCCGACCATGATCCAGTGATCGGGGTCGATGGCCCGGATCGCGGCGTGCAGACGGTGGGCCAGCCGGTTCCAGGGGGCGCTCTCCGGCAGGACGACCTCGTTGAGCAGCTCGAAGACCAGCCCCGGACTCCGGCGATCCGCGTAGCGCCGCGCCAGGGCCTCCCACAGGGCCACGAACCGCGCCTGGGCGGCCTCGCTGCTGAACAGGGTATTCTCGCCCAGGGTGGTGAAGCTGTAACCCGGCGCGCGGTGGATATCCAGGATCAGGTTGAGGCCCGCCGCTTGGCACCAGTCCAGGCAGCGGTCGATATACCCGAAGCCCGACTCCTTGTACTCCCCCGGCCGGGCGTCGTCCTCCAGCACGGGATAATCGACCGGCAGGCGGACGTGATCCATGCCCCAGCCGGCGATACGCCGGATGTCGGCCTCAGTGATAAACGACTCGAAGTGAGCGGGGTCATAGACCGCGTACTGCGACAGCCAGCCGCCCAGGTTCACCCCAACTTGATAGCCCGAAAAGTGGTCCATAGTCCTCCTCAAAGCCGATCTGCCGGCAGCAAAGATTCCCCGCTTGTCTCGATTTGACTCGTATCCTGAATCAAGCACCCTGTCAGGAACAACTCACCACCCTGGGCAGCGCCAGCACCAGCCACATTGAACACGGGCGAGTTGCAGGTCAACATGGTCCACGGCAGCGAGGAGTACGTCTTCACCTGGGACGGCTGCCCGGCGAGACGGGCCATCACCCGCGTCCACGACGTCGCCACCCGCGCTCTGCTGGCCGAGTACGCCCGCGCCTACTAACCATCGGGCGACTTCATACCCAAGCGAAGGGCGGCCGCGGTGACGCGAGCCGCCCTTTGTGTTTGATCCTTCCTAGCGGAGGATCGCCAGCACCTCGCACTCGGCCTTGCCCACCGGGGCGGGGACGATCTGACCCGCGATCGGCTGGCCATCCACCGTCAGCGCGACGGTGTGGCCCGGCCCTTCGCGCCGGATGGTGATGTGGTAGGTGACGCCCCGGAACTGGCGCGTCACCGTGAAGCCTTTCCACTCGGCCGGGACGACCGGCGCGATGCGCAGCCCATCCCAATCTGGGCGGATGCCTAGAATCCACTGCGTGATTGCGACGTAGTTCCAGGCGGCGGTGCCGGACAGCCAGGAGTTCTTGGCCTCGCCGGGGGTGAACGCGTCCTTGCCGGCGATCATCTGGGCGTAGACGTACGGCTCGCAGCGGTGCACGTCGCTGATCGCTTCGCGCGCCGAGGGATTGATCCGGGTGTAATAATCGAAGGCGCGGCCGGCGCGTCCCACCAGGGTCTCGCCGATCATGATCCAGGGGTTGTTGTGGCAGAAGATGCCCGCGTTTTCCTTGTAGCCGGGCGGGTAGGTGGAAATCTCGCCCAGGTTGAGGTAGTAGCGCGAGAAAGCCGGCTGCTGGAGCACGATCCCGTGCGGCGTCGCCAGGCGCTCGCCGACTGCGTTGAGGGCCTGCACGGCCCGGCCATCGTCCAGCCCCATGCCGCCCATCACGCACATGCCCTGCGGCTCGATGAAAATCTGGCCTTCGGCATTCTCGTGAGAGCCGATCTTGTGCCCGAAGTGATCGTAGGCGCGCAGGAACCAGGCCCCATCCCAACCATGCTGCTTCACGGTCGCATCCATCCGGGCCGCGGCGTCGCGGTAAGCCTGGGCCTGGGCGGGCTGGCCGCGCCGTTCGGCGAGATCGACCATCTCGCCCGCCGCCAGGTTAAACAGCCCGGCGATGAAGATCGACTCGGCCACCTTGCCGTCCATGTTGGTCGTGGTCTGGAAGGATTCGCCCGGCTCCTCGGAGAAGGTGTTCAGGTTGAGGCAGTCGTTCCAGTCGGCGCGGCCGATCAGGGGCAGGCCGTGCGGGCCGAGGCGATCCAGGGTGTACTGCATGCTGCGCTGGAGGTGCTCGTAGAGCGGCGTTGCCAGCTCGGCCCGGTTGTCGTAGGGCACCTGCTCATCGAGGATGGCCCAGTCGCCCGTTTCCTTGATATAAGCCGCCGTGCCCAGGACCAGCCACAACGGGTCGTCGTTGAAATTGCTGCCGACCGCGTCATTGCCGCGCTTGGTGAGGGGTTGGTACTGGTGGTAGGCGCCGCCGTTTTCGAGTTGGGTCGCGGCGATGTCCAGGATGCGCTCGCGGGCGCGGGCCGGGATCATGTGGACGAAACCCAGCAGGTCCTGGCTGGAATCGCGGAAGCCCATCCCGCGCCCGATGCCCGATTCGTAGTACGAGGCCGAGCGCGACATATTGAAAGTCACCATGCACTGGTAGGCGTTCCAGATGTTGACCATCCGGTTGGTGTGCTCGTCGGGCGTCTCTACCTGCATGACGCCGAGCAACCTGTCCCAATGGGCGCGCAGGGCGTCGAACTCAGCCTCGACCTGGGCCGGGTCGAGATAGCGGGCGATGATGGGCCGCACCGTCTTCTTGTTGACGGTCTGCGAGTTGGGCGGGTCGAATTTCCGATCGCGTGGGTTTTCGTGATAACCCAGCACGAAGATGATCTGGCGCGTCTCGCCGGGCTGAAGAGTCAGGCGGACGTGATGGGAGCCAATTGGCTGCCAGCCGTGGGCGTGTGAGTTGGCGCTCTCGCCGCGCTCGACGACCAGCGGCGCGTCGAAGCCCCGGTACGGGCCGAGGAAATCCTCGCGCTGGGTGTCGTATCCGGCCAGTGGCGCCGAGCAGGCGAAGAAGGCGAAATGATCGCGCCGTTCGCGGTACTCGGTCTTGTGGTAGATCACGCCGTCTTCGATTTCGACCTCGCCCGTGCTGAAGTTGCGCTGGAAGTTGGTCATGTCGTCGTTGGCGTCCCACAGGCAGAACTCCACCAGCGAGAAGACCGAGAGCGAGGCCGGATCGCCGCGCCGGTTGGTCAGGTGGAGCTGCCAGACTTCCAGGGTGTCGTTTACCGGGACGAAATAGCGCAGGCTGGCCTCGATGCCGTTCCAGATGGACGTGATCGTGCTGTACCCCATCCCGTGCCGGCAGGTGTACGCATCCAGGCGGCGGCGGATCGGGGCCCAGGTCGGCGACCAGGATGCGCCGCTGGCGTTGTCGCGCAGGTAGATGTAGCGCCCGCCGGTATCCAGCGGGGCGTTGTTGTAGCGGTAGCGGGTCAGGCGGCGCAGGCGGGCGTCCCGGTAGAAGGAGTACCCCCCGGCCGTGTTGGAAATCAGGCCAAAGTAGGAATTGCTGCCCAGGTAGTTGATCCAGGGCAGGGGTGTGTCCGGCCGGGTGATCACATATTCGCGCCGGGCGTCATCAAAATAGCCGTATTTCATGGAACAGTCCTTTTGCTTGATGCAAGAATGGTTTCAGGCGGGTGGGGAGAAGTCGATCGCTGCGCCGCGAGGCCAGCCGGCGAGGTCCCCCAGAGTCGCCATCGGTCACAATTCGGGTGTTAAGCCACTGGTCAGAGCAGGCGACGCGCCGCTTACATATTCAGCACGCCCGTGGACTGCCGGATCACGAGCTGAGTCGGCAGCAGGACCTGGCGCGGCCCCTCGACTTCGCCGGCCAGCATGTCCAGCAGCAGGGCCGTGGCCTGGTAGCCGCGCTGGGCGATGGGCTGGCGGATCGTGGTCAGGGTCGGCTCGGTCATGATCGCCAGGGGCAGGTCATCGAAGCCGATCAGGGCCACATCCTCCGGCACGCGCACGCTGGCTTCCTGCAGGGCTTGCAGCGCGCCGACGGCCATCGTATCGCTGGCCGCGACCACGCCGTCGATGCCCTGTTTAAGCAGGGTCTTCATGGCCAGGTAGCCGCCCCGGCGGCTGAAATAGCCTTCCACGATCAACGCGGGGTCGATCTCCCGGCCGGCGGCGATCATCGCCTCCCGGTAGCCAATCACGCGGTCCTGGGCGTCGACATTGTCTTGCTGGCCGGCGATGGTCCCCACGCGCTGGCGGCCCAGGTTGATCAGATGCTCGGTCGCGGTGCGGCCCGCGCCGATGTTGTCGATGCTGACGTAGCTGATCTGGTCGGAGTAGAAGTAGGGGCGCTCGGTCGTGACAAAGGGGATTTGCTGGGCCAGCAGGTGCTCGAAGATGCTGGGGTTGGTCGTGGCCGAGGCGATCAGCAGCCCGTCCATCAGACGGTTTTTGAGGATGCGCTGGTAGAAGCGATCCTCATCCTCGTTGGAGCTGCCCAACCAGAGGAGGGTGGCGTAGTCGCGTTCCTGGGCAGCCCCGGCCACGCCCTGGAGTAGCGTGGGGAAGTAGTAGGGATCCTCGAAGACGACCGACAGGTTGCGCGGAATGACTACCCCGATGACCTGGGTGCGCTGGGTGACGAGCATCCGCGCGCCGGGGTTGGGGGTGAACCCGACTTCCTGGATGATCTTGAGCACTTTTTCGCGGGTGCGATGGCTGACATACGGCTCATTGTTGATGACCCGCGAGACTGTGGAGCGTGAGACGCCAGCTTTTCTGGCAATATCTTCGAGATTCATAGCCTGCCCGCGGCATTCGTCCAGGGACTCTTTGGGAGCGTTCCCAGAATTTAGACGATTTAACTAAAGCGGGCCTCAGATATTACGCTGGCATAACTGGAAAATCTAGTGCGATCTGGCCGCTAAGTCTGCCTCTATACGATTTCTAGATTCTGGGAGCGCTCCCAATGACTACCTTCAATTTATGCCAAAAGTAGCGGCGTGTCAAGCGAATACCGACGCCGCCCTGGGTATAGAT
>CAZHMJ010000120.1:0-13979 GCA_964533805.1 uncultured Anaerolineae bacterium
AGACAGATTCCCGACCTGACCCCACCCGCCCCCGCCGGAGTTGCAGTCGGGGGGCGGGCATGCGATAGTACAATCCATATGAACCCGGACAAGGGAGGAAAAGACAGCAATGAACCGCATTGTAATCAATGCCGATCAGGGCCAGGCGACGATTTCCCGCCACATCTACGGCCACTTTGCCGAACACCTGGGCCGCTGCATCTATGACGGAGCGTGGGTCGGGGAAGGTTCGCCCATCCCCAACACGCGCGGGATTCGCAGCGACGTGGTCGAGGCGCTGCGCAAGGTCGCCATCCCCAACCTGCGCTGGCCGGGCGGCTGCTTCGCCGATGCCTATCACTGGCGGGATGGCATCGGCCCCAAGGACCAGCGCCCACGCACGGTCAACATCCACTGGGGAAATGTCGTGGAGGACAACAGCTTCGGCATCCACGAGTTCATGGACCTGTGCGAGCAGTTGGGCTGCGAACCGTACATCTGTGGCAACGTCGGCTCCGGCACGCCCCAGGAAATGCTCGAATGGATCGAGTACATGACCTTCCCCGGTGACAGCAGCCTGGCCAATCAACGCCGGGCCAACGGCCGGGCCGAACCCTGGAAGGTCAAATTCTGGGGCATCGGCAACGAAAACTGGGGCTGCGGCGGCAACATGCGCCCCGAATACTACGCCGACCTGTACCGCCGCTTCCAGATTTACGTGCGCAACTATGGCGACAATCAGATCACCAAGATCGCCAGCGGCATGGGCGGCCCCTTCATCTATGGCACCGAAGTCCTGATGCGCGACGTATTCAAGCCGGGCGGCAGCAACGCGATCAACGCGCTCAGCCTGCACTACTACGTCTACCTGCGCGAGACGGACTTTTCCGCCACCCAGTTTGGCGAGGATCAGTGGTTCACGACCCTCCAGAAGGCACTGGAGATCGACGACTACATCAAAGAGCACGTCGCCATCATGGACTACTACGATCCCGGCCAGCAGGTCGGGCTGATCGTGGACGAGTGGGGCGCCTGGTATCCGCCTGAGCCGGGCGCGAACCCCGCCTTCCTGTACCAGCAGAATACCCTGCGCGACGCCCTGGTCGCCGGGCTGACCCTGCATATCTTCCACGAGCACGCCGACCGAATCATGATGGCCAACCTGGCCCAGACGATCAACGTCCTCCAGGCCATGATCCTGACCGAGGGCGAGCGGATGATCCTGACGCCCACCTACCATGTGTTCGACCTGTTCCAGGGCCACCAGGACGCGACCCGTCTCGCCCTCAACCTGGAATGCGAACGCTACAGCCTGGGCGGCAAGTCCCTGCCCGGCATCAGCGCCTCGGCCTCGCGCAAAGGCTCCGGCCCGGTCCTGCTCACCCTGTGCAACCTGAACCCCAACACGGACGTGGACCTGGCCTGCGAACTGCGCGGTATGGCCGCTTCCAGCGTCAACGGGCGGATCCTGACCGCGCCCCAGATGACCGCGCACAACACCTTCGACCATCCGGATGCCGTTCACCCGGTCGCGTTCGACGGCGCGCGGCTCACCGGGAATGGCCTGTCGATCCGGATGCCGGCCAGGTCCGTGGTGGCGCTGACCATCCAGTAACCTTCGGCTGAAGTCCTCGGAACTCGAAACGGGGGAGTCAGAAGGAAGGCCAGGGGAGACTCTGGCCTTCCTCCGTGATGGGTTCGCGGCTAAGCGTGGGGCTGTTCCCTTTCCGGCCTGCGACCCAGGCTCTCCAGCAGTTCCTGGATGTGGACGGTCACGCTATGGGCCGCGATCTGCTCCGCGAAATCGACGAGGACGATCGGGTGCAGGTCCAGGCCACCCAGCGCAGCCTCATCCAGCGGGATGAAGCGCATTTGCTGGTGCAGGAACATGGCGTGCGCCGTGCCCGTCGGCTCCTTGCCCTCGCGAAGCTGCCGGACGCGCGGCAGCAGGCCACGGGCCTCATCGGCCTCCAGAAAGACGTACGCCTCCCACGGGCGGCCGTCTTCCCGCCGGTAGACCACCCGCTCGGAGATGCGCGGGCGGAACAGCCGCCGGTCCTGAATCGCCAGCCGGATCCGGGCGGCCTGCTCCGAGGCAGCGAAGGTCCGGTACCAGGGCCAGATCACCGCGCGCAGGGCCTGCTCGGCCTGCGCCCGGTATTCGGCGACCTGCTGCCGGTAAACCTGATCGAGCGCCGCCTGCGACGCGCCGGAGGCCTGGACGAATGCACGTTGCGCGGTCGTCTGAGACATAGGGCATTTCTCCTGTGGGACCGCAAACAGAAACGCTTCCCCCGGCATGGAGAAGCGTTCGTTTGCAGTCATGAACAAATCTTCCCGAACGGGCTGGAAGGGGCACCGTACCCGAAGGCCGGTTGCCGGGCGGATCGCTGAGCCAGTCCTCTCCCCGCCACTCTGGATTTGTTGTTATATCACCTATGATAACATAAAAGTACACTGAAGTCAACGAAGGAGTCAGCAGGACTGATCCAATCCAGTCACGCGCTTTGAAAATTTTCAATCTGGTTGACTTTGCACAAAATTGTCCGTACAATTGGATGTAATACGGACATATTCACAAAGAATGGGGTTGCTCAGGAGTAATTCTGTACGCTTTCCGAGCCCCCAAAAAACAAATCTTCACCGCGGGTCCATTGGCAAAGGAACCAGTCAGGATGGGGCTATCCCGCCAACACCCACCCTTCCCGTCATACAAGCTGAGCATCGATCATCTGGGCGCGCTGCGTGGGCTTATGGCACGCTTCCGCCGCGATTCCGGAGTTACCGTCGCCTGAGTCCGCCTACCGGGCGGGAAAGGAGCAATCCACCGCACAAACACTGGCTAGACCGTAATTGCATTTCCTGCTGAAGTACATTCCTGGTCCATGAGAAAGGGTTTCCCATGCTCAAGAGATTGATGGTCGTCTTGATGGTCGTGGGCTTGCTCCTGACAAGCTCGCTTCCCATTTTCGCCCAGGAAGGCCCGAAAGTTTTCTACTGGATTTCGCACGGCGATCCGGCCGACCCGGTATGGGTCTTCTTCCTCGGCGGGGCGGAGCAGTTTGCCGCGGACACCGGCTTCGAGGTGCGTACCTCCTTCCATGCGGGTGACGTCCCCGCGCAGCAGGAAGCCATCCGCGCCGCGATCGCCGCGGGCGCGACCGGCATCGTCACCAGCACACCCGACCCCGGCAGCCTGACCGAAGTGATCGCCGAAGCGCATGCAGCCGGCATCCCGGTCATCATCATGAATACCGAGGACAAGACCAGCGGGCGTGACGCCTATGTCGGCGGCGATAACTTCGTCATCGGCGCGGACTGGGCGCAGTACCTGGTCGACAACGGCTACGTCGAGGCCGGCAGCTTCGTGTGGATGCCGGTCGAAGTCCCCGGCGCGACCTACCAGGTCAACGAAACCGAGGGCATCGACAGCGTGTTTGGCCCGCTTGGCGTCACGTATGAGATCACCGACGCCACGCTCGACCAGGCCGAGATCATCACCCGCATGTCCGACTACCTGACCGCCAACCGCGATCGCATCGACGCGATCATCGGCCTGGGTGACCTGGTGACCGGCAGCATCAAGCGCGTGTTTGACCAGGTCGGCGTCGCGGCGGGCGACATCCCCGTGGTCGGCTGGGGCAACTCCTGCGACACGGTTGGCGAAGTCAGGGAAGGCTACGTCAACGCCGCGACCTGGCAGGACCCGCAGCTCACCAGCTACCTGGCCCTGGCCCAGGCGATGATGGCCGCCAGCGGCATCCCGCCCACGGATATCATCGTCGGGACGCTGTACAGCCAGGATAAAGTCGACATCTACGGCAGCCTGATGGGCTGCGAATAAACTCAATCGCCGCCCGCCCGTGCTATACTAGGGCGCAGTGGCACCGCATGCGGCTGGCGCGGCGCGCCAGTCGCATGCCCTTGATCGGTCTGTCCCACTTGAGAATTCGAGGCCGTCGATGGAATCATCCTCACGCCTGCAAAGGCTGGCTTCCGCACCCGCGCTCAAGAAATTCATCGCCGCCCCTGAATTCGGCCCGCTGGTGCTGCTCGTGGTGGAGATCGTCGTCTTCAGTTTTCTCACCTCGCGGCGTGCCTCAGTGGACCCCTTTCTCTCCATCTACCCGTCGTTCCTCTCCTCCACCAACATCACCAATCTACTGGCTTTCATCCCCGAACTGGGCATGATCGCCCTCGGCATGACGATGCTGATGACCGCCGGCGAGTTCGACCTCTCGGTCGGCTCGACCTTCGGTTTCGCGCCGATCGTCATGTGGACGCTCTTCAACGCCGGCATCACCTCCCTGGAAGTCGGCTTCGTGCTGGCGATCCTGATCTCGATCGTGATCGGCTATATCAACGGCTGGTTCGTCACCCGGCTGCGCATCCCATCCTTCCTGGTCACGCTGGGCATGCTGCTGATCGTGCGCGGCTCGGCCCTGTACATCACCGACGGCTTCCCGCAGCGCACCTGGAACGCCGAGTCGCCGCTGGTCGACATCCTGGTTGGCGAATTCAACGTCGGCGATCTGCGCATCTACGCCTCCCTGCTGTGGTTCATCCTGTTCGTGGTCATCCTGCACTACGTCCTGGTGCATTCCAAGGCCGGCAACTGGATCCTGGCTTCGGGCGGCAACCCCATGGCGGCCATCGCCCGCGGTGTGAAGGTCGGCCGCACCAAAATCTGGCTGTTCATCCTGTCCGCCGTGATGTCCGCCTACGCCGGCGTCACCAGCTCGATCCGCGTATCCGCCGCCAACCCCAACAGCGGCGATGGCTACGAGCTGGAGGTGATCGCGATGGTGGTCATCGGGGGCACGGCCCTCACGGGCGGGCGCGGCTCGATCCTCGGCACGGTCCTGGGGGTCCTGATTCTGCGCGTGATGCGCAACGGCATCGTCATGGTCGGCGTGCCCGGCCTGGCCTACAAGATCTTCATCGGCGCGATCATCCTGGGGATGATGGCGCTGCACTCCAGTCTCGAACGCCGCACCGGCAATGGAAGGTAAAGCCATGACGACAAACGACCTGGTCCGCATGGAGCACATCAACAAGAGTTTCGGCAGCGTGCAGGCGCTCAATGATGTCACCTTCACGGTTGGCCGGCAGGAGATCGTGGGCCTGGTGGGGGATAACGGCGCGGGCAAGTCCACGCTGATCAAAATCCTGTCCGGGGCGCATCCGGCCACGTCCGGGCAAATCTACTTCGAAGACAAACCGGTCGAGATCAAAAACACCTGGGATGCGATCCAGCTCGGCATTGAGACGATCTACCAGGACTCGGCCCTCGTCCCCCAG
This sequence comes from uncultured Anaerolineae bacterium, assembly GCA_964533805.1. Classification (GTDB taxonomy): domain Bacteria; phylum Chloroflexota; class Anaerolineae; order Aggregatilineales; family Ch27; genus JARKOQ01. The sequence continues at coordinate 5,281 of CAZHMJ010000120.1, forward strand.
CTTTCGATCACCCGCAACCTGTTCCTGGGGCGCGAGCCGCTGACCGGGCCGCGCTTCCTCCAGCGCATGGACAAGCGCTTCATGGACATGCAGGCCCGCCAACTGCTCGGTGAACTGGGCATCACCAAGGCCATCAACCCCGACACGCCGATCACGTCCCTTTCCGGCGGCGAGCGCCAGTCCATCTCGATCGCCCGCGCCATGTTCTTCGAGTCGCGGCTGATCGTGCTGGACGAGCCGACCAACAACCTGGGCGTGGAGGAAACCCACCGCGTCCTGGCCTTCATCCAGAGCGCGCGAGCCAAGGGCCTGTCGTGCATCTTCATCACGCACAACATCTACCACGTCTTCCAGGTAGTCGACCGGATCGTGGTGCTGCGCCGCGGGAAGAAGGTCTGCGAGGCGGACCCGAAGCACACCAACATCGACGACATCGAAAAGGTGATCACCGGGATTCACGACACGCTGCCAGAGCGCAAAGCCGGATAGACTGGCAAGCGCCCGATCCAGGGACAGAAAAACGCCCACAGCATGGTGGGCGTTTTCGTTTACAGTCTCCGGCACGGTGAGCAAGGGCTATTGCTTGCCCACCGTACCGTACACGTAGTCCCACAGCGGCGAACTGACCCCAAAGCGTGTGTGCGGGTCTTTGTAATGATGCATCATATGATAGCGCTTGAGATACTTCAGATAGCCGGAGCGCATCGGGAAGTGATGCGTGGCATAGTGGATCATGTCGTAGGCCAGATAGCCGATCATAAAGCCCACCATCACCGGCACGACCCAGTGACCGGCCTGCAAGATCGTCGCGAAGATCAGGTAGAACAGCCCGTAGAACAGCAGGGCCAGCGGGATGCTGACCACCGGCGGCATCACCAGGCGGGTCTTATCTTGCGGCTGGGCGTGATGCACCCCGTGGAAGAGGAAGAAGATGCGCTCCAGACGCGGGTTCGCCGGCTCGAAGTGGAACAGGAAGCGGTGCAGGTTGTACTCCGCCGCCGTCCACAGGAGCAGGCCCACGCCGATGCCCAGCACAATGTGCCAGGGAAAGCCCGCGACGGGCGAATTGGCGATGGCATAGGCCAGCAAGACGACGATCACCGGCACCCACATCACAAGCACGGCTACCGGGGTAATATGGGTGAAGAATTCCAGAAAATCAGACTTGAACAGGCGCATGGATTCGGAATCGCGGCTGGTGTCCACTGGCATGTGATTCATGGCTTCCTCCTGCATCAACATTCTGCGATCAGATCACCGCTGGCCTGACGCCAGCCTACGAGCAACAATGTGGAGCAATAATATCAGAACTGGTGGAAAGCTCAAAAAAACGGACGGGCCAGACAAAAAAGCGGGGCAGCCCCCCGCTGCCCCGGCGACAATCGCGTGGATCGCGACGCACAATCCGCGGCGCGCTACCCCTTGATGCCGGAGAGCGAAATCCCGGCCACGAAATAGCGCTGGGCGAAGATGTAGACGATCAGTACCGGCAGCATGACCACCACCGCCGCCGCCATGACCATCGGCCAGTTGGTCTGCCGGAAGGCCGTGGTGTTGGCGTTGAAGTAGGCCAGCCCCAGTTCCAGCGTGCGCATCTCCTGGCTGCGGGCGATCAGCAGCGGCCACAACAGGTCGGTCCAGGTGCCCATGAAAGCAAAGACGGCCAGCGTGGTCAGCGCCGGGCCGGTCAGCGGCAGGAAGACCCGCGTGAAGATCACCCACTCGCTGGCCCCATCGATGCGGGCCGCGTCGTGGTAGTCCTGCGGGATGCCCTGGAACGACTGGCGCAGCAAGAAAATCCCGAACACGCTGGAGATACCGGGGATGATCAAGCCCTGGAAAGTGTCGATCCAGCCCAGCCCAAAGACGATCAGGAACAGCGGGATCAGGGTGATCTGGAACGGAATCATCATCGTGGCGAGGTACAGCAGGAAAATCGTATCCCGCCCCACGAAGTGCAGCCGCGAGAACCCGTACGCCGCCATCGCGCAAACGATGACCTGTCCGCCCACCGTAAAGATCGTCACGATGATCGTGTTCAGGAAGTACTTGCCAAACGGCACCAGCGTGAACAGGTCGGCATAGTTCGAGAAATCGAATGTGGTTGGCAGAAGTTGGGGCGGGTAGGCGAACTCGCTGCCGGAAGGTTTAAGCGAGGTGGTCACCATCCAGATAAAGGGCACCACCATCGTCAGCGTGGCGGCGATCAGAATCACGTACCCCAGGATATTCACCGGCAGGTCCCACCAGTGTTTGGGTTTTACCATGGTTGGTTTCTCCTTCGTTCAGCCACGCGCTGGCTAGAACAGGGCCTGCTCTTCGCGACGGCGCATGTACCAGACCTGGAGCAGGGTGAATACGAAGATCACGAAGAACAACACCCAGGCCAGCGCGGACGCATACCCCATGTCGAAGCTCTCAAACGCGCGCAAATAGATGCGGTGCACAGCTACGTCGGTCGCGCCGCGCGGCCCGCCACCGGTGATCACGTACACCGACGAAAACACCTGGAACGAGCTGATCACACCGGTGATCGCCATGAAGAATGTGGTCGGCATCAGCAGCGGCAGCGTGAGCTTGAAGAAGGATTGCAGGGCATTCGCGCCATCAATGGCCGCGGCTTCGTAATACTCCTGGGGGATGGCTTGCAGGCCCGCCAGCCAGATCACCATGTTGAAGCCGGCCCCCTTCCAGATGGTGATCAGCACCAGACTCGGCATGGCCGAGGCCGGGTCGCCCAACCAGTTGACCGTCGGCAGTCCGATCGATTGGAGGAAATAGTTCACGATGCCGGCCTGCGGGTCGAGCAGCGTGATCCAGATCACCGAAACCGCGACCCACGACGAAATCACAGGCATGAAGAACAATGTGCGGAAGAAGTACACCCCGCGCAATTTCTGATTCATCACCAGCGCAATGAGGAGGCTGATGATCATGCCCAGAGGAACCGACAGCACCGTGAAATAGCCCGAGTTCGCCATGGCGTTCCACCAACGCCGGTCGCCCAACATAAATTCGTAGTTGCTCAGGCCAATGAACGGCGCGTCATAAAAGTTGGTGCCGCGCCAGTCGGTGAAAGACAGATAGAGACTGAACAACAGGGGCACCAACAGAAACGCGATCAGGTGGAGCAGCGAAGGGAGGATGAACAGGTACCCAACCCGCTCGTTAGAGCGAGTCCAGAAATGCCGCCACCAGGCCGGGCCTGTGGTGAAAAACGGCCGTTCCAGAAATGCTTTGCTTTGCATTACGGCACTCCTAGAGTCTGAATCATGAACCATAGGACGCTGACCGTCTCTCGAACAGGATCGGATCAGGCCAGCCGCCGGGTGGGGAAAAAGGGACCGCCCGGCAGCCCAGGCGGTCCTTTGGTTCGATCAGCGACGATATGGCTTAGCCACCGCCCATCGCGCGCGCAAGCTCGCGGTCGATTTCCTCGACAGCGATCGCCACTTCTTCATCGATGTCGCCGCCCGCCAGGATGTTTTCCATCATCAGGTCAAGGGCGGTTTCCACCACCGGCCAGTTGGCGTACATCGAGCCGTAGTTGCGGCGGCCGAGTTCGGCCTCTTCCACGAAGACGGCTTCCATCTCCGGCCAGGCCGAGGCCTCGACGGCGGCCTGCGCGGATTCACGGTTGGCGGAAAGCTCCAGGCCGGTCACGACCTTGGTATCCTGGTATTCACGGTCGGTCAGTTCTTCCACGAACTGGCAGGCGGCCAGCAGTTTGTCCGGATCGTTGGCCACGGTCGCGTTGATGAACCAGCCCGACTCGTAGATGACGGTCACGTCTTCGACCTTGCTGGGGTTACCCACCACGGCCACGCGGCCCGGCTCGTAGTCTTCCTGGGTCGTCAGGCCGACGATTTCCCAGTGTCCGCGCGGGAACATCGCGACTTCGCCACGCAGGAAGGAGGTCAGGAAGCCAAACTGCTGGACCAACTGATCCAGCGCCGAAGGCTCCGGCGCGACGCCGTACTTGAGCACCAGGTCACGCAGGAAGGTGATCGCCTCGATCGTCTCCGGTGAGTTCAGATAACCATCGACGGTTGTGCCATCCGGCGAGATCACGTCCCCGCCGTTCTGCCAGACCCAGTAAATCCACTCGAACGTGTACTTGCGGACGCGGAAACCCCACTGGACAACGTTCTCCTCGTCGAAATCCGGGTCCAGACGGTTGCGGCCCTGGTTGTCCAGGGTCATCTTCTGCGTGAACTCCAGGAACTCGTCCCAGGTCCAGTCGGAGGTGGGGTTCTCAAGCCCGGCGCGGGCCACGGCTTCGGGGTTGTAGAACATCACCATCGGGGTACCGCCGTCGGGCAGGCCCCAGACTTCACCCGTATCGCGCTGGTGCATGTCCAGCATGCCGCTGACGAACCGGTCCAGGGTCAGTTCCGGCACCAGATCCAGGCACAGGTTCATGTCGACGACGTTGCCGGTGTCCACCAGCCGCGCGGCAGTCGAGGCGTCCTGGTACCAGATGTCCGGGGCGGTCCCGGCGGCCAGGTCGACCAGAAGCTGGGTGTCGAATTCAGGCGGCGATTCCAACGACTCGATGAAGACGTTGGGATGCTCTTCCATGAACCGGGTGCGAGCCGCCTGCTTGGCGATCGCCAGCGGCGTCTCACGCTCTTCCGGCACCACTTCCAGGCCGATCACCCGCAGGGTAATCTGCCCTTCGGTCTGCGCGATGACCGCCAGGGTGGGCAGGATCATCGCCACGACCATCAGCAGTGCGAGCAGCTTGCCAATATTCTTCATGCTCTCTCCTCCAAAGTGCACTCGCTGCGCTTTATCCGGCCATCACTGGCCGGGCCAACAACTCGATTATCTTCCGCTACGAGCGGACTATTGACTATACAAGAGTGAGCAACAGAATGTGATCCGGTAAAATGTCTATACAACTTTTGCCCAAAACAGGATCGCGCCGTCCAAAACGAGCTATATTTGTCTATACTTAGAATAACCTGAAACCCTGAAACAGGCAAGTTAACCAGCCCGCCGGATGCATTCCGAATTGCGGACAATGGCAAAGGCGATCAAACAGGCTACGGCAATACCGCCGGAGAAACACGTCAAGAGCACGGGTCCACAAGGTGACCCCGTGTTTTCCCGTGTGCCACCCATCTTGTCCATGTCCCGACTCCGGTTCCATGCTGGTCCCTGCCGGCACCTCACAAGGAGCGCAACCGATGACCCGTTCCCCCGGCCAGATCACCCTCCCCCGATCCTTCCCTCAGGATGATTACACCCCCTTCGGCTACCTCGACAATCCCTACCACAGCGCGGTCGCCAACCGCAGCGGAATCATTCGCAGCGTGCCGCCGCTCGGCTTCGGCTGGTGGGCGCGGGCGATGCCCTGGCCGTACGGGATCGACGTGGAGCGCCCGGTCAGTTACCTGTCCTTCCTTCAGTTCAGCCTCGCCATCGAGTCCGCCGCCGCCAACGGCAGCGACCGAGTCATCCTGCACACAGCCGCCGATTTCGAGACACATGGGATCGTGCTGGTCTCGCGCTACCACACTAAGACGCTGATGAGCTACGACTTCAGCGCCAAGGGGGTGCAGTTCAGCGCCTCGTACTTCCTGGCAAACGAGCATGCCCTGATCGGCCTGCTGGACATCCACAACACCGGGGACGCGCCGCGCCGGGTCACCCTGCACGCGACCAACACCTACGGTTATCCGGGCCACATGTACTGGGGCCGGGACGGCCTGACCGCCTCCTACCGGCCCGCCGAAGACCTGGGCCTGTGCAAGGTCTGGGCATACGGGGATGTCATGGCCCTGGGAGCCAATCGCAAGAGCACGGCTTACAAGGCCACGGCCTCGGCCGAAACCTGGCAGGGCTGGATCGCGGCCAACGACCTATCCTCCAACGACGGGGCGCTGGTGCGCTTTCACGAGAGCGAGGCCCCGATCCACACCGTCATGAGCTACGTGCTCGATCTGCCCGCCGGAGACTCGGACTCGCTGGTGATCGGCCTCATCCGGGAGGTCAACGAGCCGTTCGCCCTGCGCCGCTTCGCGCAGAGCGTGCAGGATGCTCACCGCGAAGCCGCGCGCCAACTCGTGGAAGACGAGCACTTCTACGCCCAGGCCCCGCTGCTGGAAGGCGACTGGCCCCCTGCCTGGAAGCATGGCTGGATTTACGACCTGGAAACGCTCCGGATGACGATCCGGCCGCCACTGGGCATCTACAAACATCCCTGGGACGCGATGCAGATTCACTCCCCGCGCGCCGTACTGGGCGAAACCTGCCTGGACGCGCTGTGCCTGAGCTACGCCGACGTTGAACTGGCCAAGCAGGTCATCTACGGCGTGTTTGCCGACGCACCCGCGCCGAACGTCCCCTGCTCGCGCGAGGACGGCAGCATGAACATGACCGGGGAAAGCGGCGCGGAATGTGGCACGGCCCCGACCTGGGGCTTCCCTTTCCTGGTGATCCAGTCGATCTACGCCCGCGACCACGACGACGCCTGGATCGCGCGCCTGTATCCCTATCTCAAGGCGTTCATCGACTGGTGGCTGGCCAACCGCACGGATAGCGAAGGCTGGTTCCACGCCGACAATAGCTGGGAATCCGGGCAGGATGGTTCCCGGCGCTTCCTGCATGGCGACGCACAAGAGGGAACGCCAGCCCACTTCGTGCGGACGGTGGACATCGAAGCCGGGATGGCCCAGGCCATGCAGGTCATGGTCGAGTTCGCCCGGATCGCAGGCTGTCCGCAGGACATGGCGGCCTGGCAGCAGTTGGCCGAGGATCGCATCCGGCGCACGCGCAGCATGTACGTCGATGGCTGGTTCCGCGATTGGGACGGCCGCGACAACCGGCCCTTCCTGGTCGAGGGCTACTACGATGTCATGATGCTCGTACCGCTGTCGGTCGGCGTGGCGACCCCGGAGCAGATGGAAGGCGTCAGACCCAAATTCGAGATTTTCAGTCAGAATCCGACCCCCTTCCTGGAGTGGCCTTCGTTCTGGCTGCCTTTCTCCGAGGCGGGCTGGAACGCCGGGCTGCGCATGTTCATCGCGGAAGAACTGGTCAAGGTCGGCGACCGGGTTTATGCCCGGACCGACGCGCGCGCGATCAGCCCGGCCAGCGAGCGTTACCCCGACCGGTTGCCCGCGCCCTACAGCTACCGCATCCCCGGCGTCGCCAGCGAGTTCTGGCCGGTCGACCTGCACGGCCATCCGATCCTGAACGGCTGCGAGAACTACGGCTGGGGCGCGACCTTCCCCTCGCTGGTCATCCGCAACCTGATCGGCTTCCGGGAAGATGCCGCGCGAACGGCCAACCCCGCCCAGTCCTCAGGTTTTCTGCTGGCCCCCGCCCTGCCGGAAGCCACCTTTACGCCAGACAAAACGGTTGGCATCCGCAACCTGCGCTACCAGGACTGCCGGATCGACGTGGCTTACACCGTCAAAAGCGGCGACTGGCTGGCCGTCCGCCTGACGGCCACGCGCGACGCCGGGGGCGCGATCCAGGTGTTGGATCAGAACGGCAAGGTGATCGTCGAAGCGAACGGCCCCGGCAAGACCCACAGGCTGGACTTCCCGGCGGTGAACGGCGCGATCTACACCGTCGTCCTGCCGGACTGATCCCCCCACGAATCAAACGAGGCTGCTGGAGCCGATCCGGCAGCCTCGCTCGATTACCAAACGACAAGACTTTCACCGCGGAGAACGCAGAGAACGCGGAGAAAGACTCCTACAAAGAGAGTTTCCCCCCCCGACCAACCTGCTTTTCTCCGGTTCTTACTCTGTCTTTCTCTGCGTTCTCCGCGCCCTCTGCGGTGAGACTGTCTTTCTTCAACGCGGCAGGCGCAGCTCGACCGGGAGCATGGTCGGGAACGGCTTATGTGGCTCAGCCTGGTACCAGTAGGCCGTCGAGCTGTAGTCGTTGCTCAGCTTGTTGGCGTGGCCGTGCTCGATCGTGACCCGGATCGACTTCTCGAAGAAGACGGGGTCTTCGATATGGTAGCGATAGACGGTGTTCTTGCCGCGCCACGGCCAGTCCGGCGTGCCCTGGTACAGGATCAGGCCATGATACGGCGCATTGTACTCCTGGGAGGGACAGAAGGCCGTGTTGAAATAGTCCTCGGTGCCCGTGCCATGCAGCGCCGGGGGCCAGGCCTCCCCATCCACGAAGATCATGTCGTCGCCCTCACCATACCAGTCGTTGGCCTGGCGGGCGAAGTAGTCGATATCCAGGTGGCAGCCGACGTAATGCCCCTGACCCTCCGCCTCCAGGATGACGTAGTTGTCCGCCCCGCTGACGTTCGGCGTGCGCCAGGTCTCCCACATGGCGTCCGGGTGATCCGCCCAGCGCACGGCCGGGTCAGCCCAGCCTTCGGTCGGATTCTCGCGCCGCCACTGGGCATGGAAGCGCCCATATTCGGCCAGCGACGTGCCCGCCGGGTAGGATTCGTAGTCGATGTAGAAGTAGACCCGGAGCAGTGCGCCGCTTTCGTTCGTCACGGCCAGCCGGGCCGCGCTCTGGAAGGGCATCGGGAACCAGCAGTTGAAGGCCCGCCCATCCTGGGGACTCATTTGCAGCGGCAGCGAGACGAAGTTGCGCGTCAGGCCATGCCCCAGCCCAAAGAAATCGCCGAGCGGGACCTCAATGCTGGGCTGATCTTCCCCATCCCACCAGGCCCGCAGCAGCAGCTTGCGCAGGGCGTGCCGGTCGTCGCACCA
>CAZHMJ010000121.1:0-13913 GCA_964533805.1 uncultured Anaerolineae bacterium
GGCGATTTGATGTACCAACTCCACATTTGGGATGTAGTCGGGCAGATCGAATACCGACAGGGTGGTGGCGATCAGATCGACGCCCAGCGCGACTGCTTCCTCCGCGTCGGCATAGGTGCGGATGTCCGCCATTGCCAGGGCGCCCCCGGTGTGGATCGCGGCGACCAACTCCGCGCAGGGCACGGGGCGCGGGCGGGCTGTCGAATCGAAGGCGATGATCTCCGCTCCGGCATCGATCAGGGGTGGAATGTCCTCCAGACGGCCGGTGATCAGGGTGCGACCGTCGGAGCCAGGGCGCTTGTGAATGGCGATGACCGGCAGTGTTGTCTGGGCACGCACCGCAGCGACGTTGACAGGCCCATTGAGGCGCAGCCCGATCGCGCCGCCCATCTCAGCAGCTCGGGCGAACGCCACGACTGCCTCGGTGAAGTAGGTTGGGTCGCCTGGCGAGGACTGACAAGACACGATCAGTCCTCGTTGTAACCGACTCAGGAGCTCATTCATCGTCGCCAACTCCGGACAGTTGTGGTCGGTTCAAATCGACGTTGGCGGAACCCGATTATGGGTGCGAGTATACTTCGCCGGACTCGCAATCCGCCACCAGCTTAGCAGCTAGTTCACAACGGACCGATGTTGTACACTCTGGCGTGGCTGATCGGACAGGAGCACGCGATGACCCTGGTGATGGGCATTGATGGCGGCGGGAGCAGCGTCCGAGTTGTGATCCTGGATACGCGGCTCAGCATTCTGGGCCAGAGTCATGGGCTGGCCGTCAACCCCAATCTGGTCGGACAGGCCCAGGCGGCGGCGCGCATCCAGGCGGCGATGCGGGAAGCGCTCGCCAGCGCGGGACTGGAATCGGCGCGGATCGAGGCCGTGGGCGCGGGCGTGTCCGGCATCCTGGCGGCCGGCCTGGGCGGTTGGCTGCGTGATGTGGTAGCCGCAGTCATCCCACAGGCGGTGATCACGGTCTGCCCGGATTATGAGATCGCGCTCGTCGGGGCGCATGGCCGGCGTGAAGGGTTGCTCGTGCTGTCTGGCACCGGCAGCCTGGCGTGCGGCATCAACGCGGCGGGGGAGTCGGCCCTGGTTGGCGGCTGGGGCTATCTGCTGGGCGACGAAGGCAGCGGCGTGTGGTTGGGACTGGCCGGACTGCGAGCCGCCGTGCGCTCGGCGGATGGGCTGGAATCCCCCACGGGTCTGTTGATTGCGCTTCTGGATACGCTGGCGCTGGCCCAGCCGCGCGATCTGGTGCGCTGGCTGCACCGGCCGGCCGGGATTCCTACCGCCGAAGTGGCCGCGCTGGCCCCGCTGGTGCTGGCGCAGGCCGAGGCCGGTGATGATGCGGCTGGCCGAATCGTGGCGGAGGCGGCGGCGCATCTCGCGACGGCGGCGCGGCGGGTCGCGGCATGCCTGTCGATGGTTGAGCCGCGCATCGCCTTTGCAGGGAGTTTACTGACGCACGACAACCTCCTCAGCCGGATGTTGTGCAGCGAGTTAGGTCTGGCCGAGCTGCCGCAGGCGCTTCACTCCCCGGTGGTGGGTGCGGGCCTGCTGGCCTGCCTGTCCCTGGGGATCGACCCCCACCAAGGAGAGTGAATGCCGATGCTGACCGAGCAGCGCAATCCGCGTAGCATGGATATCGACCGGCGCTCGACGCTGGACATCTTGCAGATCATGAACGACGAGGATTCGACCGTGGCGTTGACCGTCCGTCAGGCCCTCCCGGCGATAGCCCAGGCGGTCGATGCGATCGTCGAGCGGATGTCGCGCGGCGGGCGGTTGATCTACGTCGGGGCCGGGACGAGCGGGCGGCTGGGGGTGCTGGATGCTGCTGAGTGCCGTCCAACTTTCAGCGTACCGCGCGGGCTGGTGGTCGGTCTGATCGCGGGAGGAGAAGGGGCCTTGATCGAAGCGGTCGAAGGGGCCGAGGATGACTCTGCCGCCGGACGGCGTGACCTGGAAGAACTGGGGTTGACTGTGAACGATGCCGTGGTTGGGATCGCCGCCAGCGGGCGGACGCCGTACGTGCTGGGTGCGGTCCAGTATGCGACCGAGGTCGGCGCGGTGACGATCGGCGTGGCCTGCAACCAACCCTCGGCTTTACTGGAACAGGCTCAGATCGGGATAGGTTTGCCGGTCGGACCTGAGGTGATCACCGGCTCGACCCGGCTCAAGGCGGGTACGGCGCAGAAGCTTGTCCTGAACATGCTCAGCACGACGACCATGATCCGGTTGGGCAAGGTCTACAGCAACCTGATGGTGGATGTACAGATCACCAACCAGAAGCTGGCCAGACGCGGACGTGGCATTGTGGCCGAGGTGCTGGGCGTCAGTCTGGAAGAAGCGGCCCGGTTGCTCGAAGCGTCCGGGAACCGGGTCAAGCTGGCGATCGTGATGGGCGCGTTGGGCGTTTCCGTTGAGGAAGGCGCCCGGCTGCTCGATCAGGCCCAGGGGCGGCTGGCGAGCATCTTGCCGGGCTGATGATCGCCGCGTCTCAACCCTGCCAGCGCATGACCACCAGACGCGGGCGCGGTCCGGCCAGAAGATTCGCCAGCCGGTGCATCCGCCGGAAGTAGGGCGGCATCTCGTTAGGGGCGATGGGCTGGAAGCCGAAGCGGGGGTAGAAAGCGGCATTATGCGCCGCGCATACCAGGTAAAGCGGCGGCGGGTTGTTTGCCAGCAGGTGGCGAATCAAGGCGCTGGCGATTCCCCGCTGCTGGTAGGCGGGCCGGGTCGCAATCGAAGCCAGCTCCCGGCTCCCGTCGCGGTGAGGTTTGATCTGGCCGGTGGCGACTACCTGGCCGTCTTCCTCGGCGACGACGAAGCGCCGCCAGTCCAGGCTGGTCGGGTTGATCCGGGCCTCATAGATGATTCGGCGGATGGCAGCCCGATCATCGACGCGGGCAGGGCGGAGGATCACGGCCGGGGCAGGGCCTCCCATTCGCGCCGCAAGATGCCCAACAGGATCATGTCGTGCCACTGCCCATCCCGCTGGAGGAATTCGCGGAAGACCCCCTCGCGGGAGAATCCCAGTTTTTCACACATGCGCAGCGAAGCGGTGTTGTAGCTGAATACCGTGGCATTGATGCGGTGCAGGTTGAGTTCCTGGAAAGCGAAATCGAGCGCCAGGCGGCCAGCTTCCGTGCCCGCGCCACGGCCGCGCCAGGCTGCGTTGCCCATTCCCAGTCCCAACCAGGCGGCGCCATGCGGCCAGAGAATGTCGCTGACTTCAGCAATACCGACCAGATCATCGGATTCCAGGGGGCGAACGCCGAACACATACGCGTGAGAGGATTTCTGCATCTCTTCGATATCCTCTTTGATTCGGCTTGCGGGCTGAGGCATGGCCGGCTGGGCGTCCAGCAGGCGCATGTAGGCGCTGTCTTCGCTCCAGCGGGCCAGGACCGCCAGGTCGGCCTCCTGGAGGGCGGTCAGACGCACGAGCTTGCCACGAAGAAGGGATGAGATCAGAGCCATACGATTGTCCTGAATGGGAGAAGAGACAGATCAAGTCTATCCGACCGGCACACGAAAAACAGCCACATGACGTGACTGTTTCCTGGTGGCGGGGAGGACAGGATTCGAACCTGCGGTCGGGTTTGAAGACCGACAACCGCTTAGCAGGCGGCCCCAATCGTCCACTCTGGCACCTCCCCAGTTATGTGGTTTTTGGCGGAGGGAGAGGGATTCGAACCCCCGGAGACCTTACGGCCTCAATGGTTTTCAAGACCATCGCAATCGACCACTCTGCCATCCCTCCGGGCAGGGCGGACTCCCTTACCGCGCGGTTAGTATAGCATGGCCGGTAGGGCAGGTCAATGCCGGCTTCAACCGGCCATCTGCCAGTGCTTGATCGTGCGGAACCGGTCGGACGGCGTGCTGAGATAGCCGAGCTGGACCCCATTCAGGCGCGGGCTGAGCGCATATTCGTAGACTGGATAGTACAGCGGCATTGCCAGCGAGCGAACCAGAAATGTGTACTGGAAGTCTTTGTAGTCCAGCGCCCGGTTGATGCCGTTCGGGTCGCGGCGCGCCCGTTCCAGCAGTTCGCTGGTCCGGCGGTCATTGACTCCGGCGAAATTCTGACCGGTCTGATACTGGCCCTGGTGCCAGAAGATGTATGGGTCTGGATCGACGCGCGGGCTGAAGCTGATCTCGGCCAGGGCAATATCGAAATCCCCGGCTTCGAGACGTGCGTCGAATTCATCCGCGGACACACTCTCGAGGCCGACTCGCAGCCCGAGCTGCGCCCACTGACCCGCCAGTTCCTGGCACAGGCCGGCATGGGTCGGGGTGTTATCGCACAGCAGGGCGAAGTCGTATTCGGGCAGTGGGGTTGCGGCTGGCTCTGGTTCCGATGTGGGCGTCGCGGCCATTTCGCCTTCCGGGGAAGGCTCGGGCGTGGTTTCTTCGGCGGCGGCGGTAACTGGGGGCGTGAAACTGATCTCGGAGAGCAGATCAATCGCGGCTTGAGGATTGTAATTCGGCCACTGCAGCGGACCGACATAAGCCCACGAGCCGGGGATGAGCGGGCTGTCCGCTAACACGGCTTGGCCGCTCAGGTGGCGGTTGACCAGCCCGGCGCGATCTGCACCCTGGATCAAGGCACGGCGGGCGCGCTCGTCGCGGAAAGCCTGGGTATGGGCGCTTTCCCAGTTGAAGAGCACGATTCCAACGGTCGGTTGGAGGCCGATCTGGGTGTTGACCGCCTGGGCTTGCTCCAGGCCGATGAGTTCCGGCTGGTCGACTCCTCCCAGACCATCGATCGCTCCGGCTTGCAGGGCCTCCAGCGCCGCGGCCTGGCTTTCATACAGCGTGAATTCCAGCCGCTCCAGGGTGTATTCCTCGCGGCCTTCCGGGCGCAGGCGGTAAACCGGTGCGACACGCAGGTGCACGGCGGAGATGCCGTCTGGACCGGTGACCAGCTTCTCAAGCTGGTAGGGGCCGGTCCCGATCGGGGTCAGGTTGAAAGGATGGCCGGGGAGTTGTTCCACGTTCAGGCCGTTGAAGACGTGGGCCGGCAGCATCCCTATCCGGAGATAATCGAGGAAAGCCGCCAGGGGTTGGGCCAGCCGGAAGCGCACCGTGTACTCGTCCACCAGTTCCAGCTCGACTGTGCGCCAGAAGGCAGTCAATTCCTCCGGCAGGACCGAGCCAGGGGTTTGCAGAAAGCCGATCGTGGTCGCCACGTCCGCTGCGGCGAACGGCTGGCCATCTTGCCAGAGGACATCCTGCCGGAGCCGGAAAACATACTCCAGACCGTCGCTGGAGATCAACCAGCTCGCCGCCAGTTGGGGGACGTACTCCCCATACTGGTTGGTGCCGATCAGCCCCTCGAAAATCAGGCTGGTGATATCTCGATCGACCGGGTTCAGGACGGCGAACAGTGGGTTGAGCCGCTGCACTCTGCCGACCAGACCTTCTCGGTAGATGACTGGCGCTTCAATTTCGGCCGGTGGGATGAGCGTTGGGGATAGCACGGGGCCTGCGGGCGCGGTGGAGGTTGGCGTGGGAAGGGTGGGTTGCTCCGGCAGGCGGGGGCGCAGGATGAGGGCCAGACCCAACACGATGACGGCCAGAGCCAGCAAGCCTAATTGCCAGCGGAATCCTCGCAGCACGTGGACGACCCTTCTCTACTAGAATATTCACCAGGGCGATTGGCAAACGAAAGGGTGTTCTGCATGGCAAAACACCCCCCGAATCTCAACTGGATGCGCGGCTGGTGGGCCGGTTAGCGCGCGACGAACGCGACGGTGATGAGGGCGACCGCGATGAAGGCGATGGACAGGCCAACGGTGAGCTGGAAGAGCGTCTTTTCCAGGCCACGGCGAGTCTTGGTGATCGCGCCGGTTTCCCCGCCAAACAGGCTGCCCAGGCCGCTGCCCTTGGCCTGAAGGATGATGAGCACCACCAGCGCAATCGAGATAATGATTTGCACGATCTGCAGCGCGACAAACATGACCTATCTCCCTCTGATTCGAGTGTAGCGATGCGCTGCGGATGGCGTCTGCCCGGCGCGCACCGGTATATCCACCTGGTTTCGTCCGCCTGTTGGGTGTGGACGATAGCCCTTTACAGGACGGCGGAATTATAGCAACGCGATGCCCGGACTGCAACCGTACGCATGCTCGCAAGACGAAGACAGGGGACATGAGCGGTCTCATCTGCGCGGGATTGGGTGCGGTACATTCTCAACGCCGGGCTGTGCTCTGTATCTGGAATGACCGATTTCTCTAGCGTATCTGGCCCGCGCCCTGGTAGACAGCACGAAGTAGCCTATGGTAGACTAACAACAGAGTTAGACAAACGATTCGAACGGGCGCCGGGACCGGAGGTTGAACGCCTATGGTTGTGGACGAGTCAGGCCCAATCCGCGTGGTCTGCATCGAAGATGAAGCGGACATGATCGATCTGGTCAAGCTCATCCTGAACAAGAAGGGCATGGAGGTCCACGGCGCTTCGGGTGGACATGCGGGCCTGGAACTGGTGGGACGCCTGAGGCCCGATCTCGTCCTGCTCGATCTGATGATGCCAGACATGGATGGCTGGGAAGTCTACCAGCAAATGAAGGCTCATCCCGAAACCCGCGAGATCCCGGTCATTATCATCACGGCGAAGGCACAGAGCATCGATAAAGTCCTCGGATTGCATATCGCCAAAGTGGATGATTACATTACTAAACCGTTTGGTCCTGCCCAACTGGCCGAAAGCGTCGCGCGCGTGTTGGGCCAGCATCAGGCCAAACATCAGCCTTAGCAGGCCCGGCGGGTGGCCGCCTGCCTGAGAATTCTCCGGGGAATCTACATGCAGTGATCGGTGTGTAGATTCCCCGAATTCGTTATTGGCGCTTGAAACCAACACAACCCATAATTAGACTGTCGTGAATTTCCTTCTGTCAGGGAATCGTAGCAGTACAGTGGTTTCTTTCTACGGGGAGTGACCCATGAGTGACCGACGTCTCGTACAGGCCGTATTGGCCCTCTTTTTCGCTCTGGCGCTGGGGATGGGCGGCATCCTGACCAATGCCGCGCCAGCCGCCCAGCTGGGGACGCTGCAAAACCCCGGTTTCGAGGATCCGTTTGTGCCTTTCCAGGATGACACCACGCGCATGGTTGCGAATGGCTGGGCGGCCTGGCACGTGCCGCAGCGTGAAGGGGACGAGGGTTTCCGCAATCTGAAGCCGGAATACCAGCCCGCCAGCGCGGACAACCCGGATCGCATTCTGGCCGGCAACAATGCGCAGCAGTACTTCAGTTTCTTTGCCACGCATACCGGAGGACTGTACCAGCAGGTGCAAATGGTGCCTGGATCGACGGCGACGTTCAGCGCATTCATCTATGTCTGGTCCACGCGCTTCGATGATCCGAATCGCAGTGAGGACCCCGGCCGGGTCCAGGTCCAGGTCGGAATCGATCCGCAGGGCGGTACAGACGGCGAGAGTGAGCGCATCGTCTGGTCGACCCCGCTGGAGTATTACGATCAGTACCGCGAGGTTTCAGTGACCGTCCCGGACACAGGCAGCCGGATCACGGTGTTCGTGCGTACCAGCTTCGACCAGCCGCAGAAGAACACGGTCTATGTGGACGAGGCCCGGCTGGTTGTCCAGCAGCCTGCCCAGCCCACCGCGACCGCGACGGCCACGACCACCAGCACGTTGGCCCCATCTATCACGCCGCAGCCCACGCTAACCACGGCCGCGCCGACGGTGCTGCCCAGCCCGACGACTGGTTCGGTCGGTTTCCCGACGCCCACCCAGGAAGTCGACCCGAATCAGACCGAACAGCCGCTGCCAAGCCCGACTCCGGCCACGAACCAGGAATTTCCATCCCAGATCATTCATACCGTGGTCGCGGGGGATACGGTTGGCGCGCTGGCGACCCGGTATGGCAGCACGGTTGAGGCTATTATCGCGGCCAACGGACTCAATTCCGACGCCCTGATCTATGTCGCGCAGGAACTGATCATCCCGGTGCGGACTGCCGCTCCCACCGCCGTGCCCGCACCGACACTACTTCCGCCGCCGACGGCCGTCCAGCCCACGCCGATCGGAATTCTCCCCACCAACACGCCGGTCGGGATTATTAACGCCGATCCATCCAGCGGGTTCACGATCTACACGGTCCAGCGCGGTGACACGCTGTCGCGCATCGCAGCCCAGTACAACATCAACTTGCAAACCCTGGTCCAGTTGAACGGCATCCTGAATCCCAACCTGATCCGGGTCGGGCAGCAGTTGCGCGTGCCGGGGAGCGCCCAGCCACAGCCGACGCCCACGACACAGGCGGCTCAGCCAACCGCCCAGCCATCCACCCCGCGGGTGCATGTGGTGCAGCGTGGAGAGAACCTGTTCCGCATCTCACTGCGTTACGGGGTCCCGGTGGCGACTCTGGCGAGTCTGAACGGCATTCTGAATGTGAACCGGGTGTACGTCGGCCAGGTGATCACGCTGCCATGACCTCACCCGTTTCGAAAATGCGCGTATTACGTCAGAAGGGCGGCCAGACCCTTCTGACCAGACTCAAGTTGTGCGACACGTTCTGGTGTCGTTTCCGTGGCCTGATGCTGCACGCGCCGCTCTCGGAAGATGAAGGCCTCCTGTTCGTTTTTGAGCGCGAAAACCGGATGGACTCGGCGATTCACATGATGTTCATGCGGTTTGCGATCGCGGCGGTGTGGTTGGACGGCCAGGGCGTTGTCGTGGACAAAGCACTTGCCAAACCCTGGCGCCTGATGTACGCGCCTGCGAAACCGGCCAAGTATGTGATCGAGGCTCACCCTGCTTTGCTCGACCGTGTTATGATTGGCGACCATCTCACGTTTGAGGTGGGTGGAGAGGGCTGATCGCGGTTATGCGCCGGTGGGTGGTTCTTTCGTTGGGCCTCGGTCTGTTGATCTGGGGAGTCCTGCCCGTTCAGGCTCAGGGCGGGGATGGACAGACTACCATTCACGTGGTTCAGCGTGGGGACACTCTGTACCAGATCGCCCGATCGTACGGCACGTCGGTCGAAGCCATTGCCCAGACCAATGGCCTGAGCGACGTGACCAGTATCCAAGCCGGTCAGCGGCTGATCATCCCTAGCGGGGCGGTCAACGCCAGCGTCTCCACGGTGGGACAGCATTTCGTCCAGCCCGGCGAGACGCTGGCTCATATTGCCCTGCGCTACGGCACCACACCAGAGATCCTGGCAGCCATCAACAGTATCGTGAACCCGGCCCAACTGTATGTCGGCCAGGTTCTGAACGTTGGCCAGACGGCTCCCGGCCATCCAGCCATCACGCGGGGCTATACCCATACCGTCCAGCCGGGGGAGACTCTATACCGGATCGCCTTGCGCTACGGAGTCACGCTGGTGTCGATCAGGAACGCCAATACCCTGAGTCTGCCCAACCTGATTTTCCCCGGTCAGACGTTGATCATCCCTGGCGCGGAAACCGCCCCGGCGCTTCAGACTCTACCCGCCCCATTGACCGGGATCGAGATTTATCCCATGCCGGCCGAAGTGGGGCGCACAATCAGCATCCGGGTGAGCGCCAGCCAGCCAGTCAGCATTAGCGGGACGCTCATGGAACGGCCGCTCCAGTTCGCGGTCGGTCCAGATGGGGTGGGGATGGATGCCCTGTATGGCATTCACGCCTTCACCATTCCTGGCCTCTATCCGCTGACGCTCACTGTTCAGGAGGCCAGCGGTGCCAGCGAGACCCTGACGGCCACCCTGCGTATCGTCGATGGCCGCTATAACTCGGAAGTCATCACCCTGCCGGCGGATCAGCTTGCCCTGCTTGACCCGGCGCTCAATACCGATGAATACCAGTTGATCGCGGAAAAAATGACTGGCTTCTCACCGACTCGTCATTTCGATGGGTTGATGGGCCTGCCGGCCGCCGCGCCGGTGACTTCCCCCTTCGGCACACGGCGTTCCTACAACGGAGGGCCGTACGATCGCTTTCACACCGGGGCCGATTTCGCCGGAGCGCCCGGCTCGACGATTTATGCGCCTGCCGCCGGCACGGTGGTGTTCGTGGGCCTGTTGGATATCCACGGCAATATGACGATCCTGGATCACGGCTGGGGTATCTTTACGGCCTACGTCCATCAGGCAGAGACGTATGTCGAGGTTGGACAGTTCGTCAACCAGGGGGATGCCTTGGGCACGGTTGGGAGTACCGGGCGTTCGACCGGACCGCATCTCCACTGGGAAATGTGGGTCAACGGAGTAGAGGTCGACCCGCTGCAATGGGCTCGTGTGAGTTTCCCTTAAGTCAACAGCTAATCCGACCATTCAAGAGTGAGCTTATGACCCAATCTCTTTCTATCCGAAAACTGCTGAATCTGAATACTCTGCTCGTGTTTGGCCTGCTGGCGGTTGCCATCAAGTGGCTGGGCCTCTTCGGTGGCGAGGCGGGCAACGAAGTCTTGATTTTTGCGGCCTCGGCGCTGGCGATCGTGCCCCTGGCTGGCCTGATCGGACACTCCACAGAGGCTATCGCCAGCCGGATGGGACCGCAGATCGGCGGGCTGCTCAACGCCACCCTGGGCAACGCAGCCGAGCTGATCATCACCATCCTGGCGCTCAGTCGAGGTCTGACCGACCTGGTCAAGGCTTCGATTGTCGGCTCGGTGCTGGGTAACCTGCTTTTGGTCGCCGGTTTCAGTCTGCTCCTGGGCGGCTGGAAAAACGGCCGCCAGCACTTCAACCGCCAGCACGCCGGCATGAACGCCACGCTGCTCGTCCTGGCTTTCATGGCGCTCGCCATCCCTTCCCTATTCGATGCGGCTCTGGTTGAGGTCAACGCCCGCGATGCCGAGTTGCTGTTCAGCGAAGGGGTCGCGCTGATCCTGATCGTCTTGTATGGGCTGAACTTGCTCTTTTCACTGCGCGATCCGTCCAATCATGTGCCCAGCGCGCCCTCGGAAGAGAACCACGGGCATACCATGAGCATGTCCCAGGCCGGTCTGATCCTTGCGCTGTCCACGCTCGCCATCGTGATCATGAGCGAATTTCTGGTGGGCACGGTCGAGCCAGTTGTCGAGCAACTGGGCTGGACGGAGTTTTTCGTCGGCATCATCATCGTCCCGATCATCGGCAATGTCGCCGAGCACCTGGTCGCCGTCCAGGTGGCGCTCAAGAACCAGATGGACCTCAGCCTGACAATCTCGCTCGGGTCCAGCCTGCAAATTGCGCTCTTCGTCGCCCCGGTGCTGGTGTTCATCAGCCTGTTGTTCTCGAATAAGTTGCTCCTGGTGTTCAACGCCTACGAGTTGATTGCACTGTCCGCGGCGTCGCTTGTCACGGCCCTGGTTGCGCTGGATGGCGAATCGAACTGGTTCGAAGGCGCCATGTTGCTGGCCGTCTACCTGATTCTGGCGCTGGCGTTTTTTGTCCTGCCTGGTGCGGCTCCAGTTGTGGCCCATTAGGTTGCGAAGATATATCTCATCGAGCGATGGTCCTGAGGATGTGCAGGGAAATGGTTGATTTCGCCTTTTGCATCTCTGGTGTGGCTGTGGCCGGCCATCCGGATCGGATTGGCTTGCCTGAACCGGGAAACATGGCGGTTGCGGATGATGGAGCGATCGTTATAATATACCAAGCACGTTCCGTAATCTCCTAGCTTCCTCGATAGAGTCATGTCAAGAAGCCCCGCGTAGTGGAGGCAGTCCTTGCTTGGGCGTCAAACCCTTAACCCCCGTTACTGGACGGACTCACTGAAAATCACCGACGATGATGTCGAATATCTCTTCAGCGTGATGCTGGATCGTGAGCAGCCCCTGTCCAGTGCTGACCTGCTTGACCGCCTGGTGGCACGGCGGATTCGCTCAGAAGAAGAGATGTGGCGCAAGCGCCTGGCCGAAGGCGCGGTCTACCAGCCGAAGGCTGCCTACGAAGTTGGGCAGAAACTGGTGTTCCCCGCGCTCAATTTTGAGATGGGCGCCGTGGTTGGCGTGCGCACCGGCTCGAATCCTGAACGAGGCAATTTCAAGGTGATCCAGATCGAGTTCGACGATGGGGTGCGGCGCGAATTTGCCAGCGAACTGCCCGGCGAACACGTCCTGAATCTCGAGAACGAAAAACCCAGCCTCGACGATTTGCTTGAGCCAGTCGATGCCGAGGCGATCAAAGCACGCTACGGGCGGCGCATCATCAAGATGCTTGAAGCGCGCCTTGCTGAGGAACCCGACGTGGCCTATGCCGCAGGGCAGTGGTTCCTCAAGTCCTTGCTGCCCTCGCTGTCGGTCGGCCACATCAACCTGGCGGAAGCCGTCCTGGATATGAATGGCAGTCCGCTCTCTCCGGACGAAATCATCCCGGTGCTGGATCTTCCCAAGGAACTGGAACAGTCGCTCAAGGTCTTCGCGCTCAATTACGCCCTGTACCACGACAAACGCTTCGATGAAGTCGGTCCAACAGGGCTGGTGCGCTGGTACTTGAAGCGCCTGGAACCGGAAGAGGTCCAGACCGTGCCGGAGCGGCTGGTCTACGATCCAATCACGTACAATGCCGATCTGCTGTCTCCTGATGCGCTGGCCCTTGAAGCCGAGATCGCGGATGAGTATTCCCCGCTGGATGAGCCGGAAGATGTGCCCGATGAAGTGACGCTGACGTTGATCTATCCGCATCGCCGGTCGGGGACTCTGCCGCTGAATGTGGCCCTGAGCAGTATGTTCCCGACCGCCTACGAGGCGGCGCGGATCCAGATCACCCTGGTCGATACCGCGACCGGGGACGAATACGACGGCTGGGTGGTTCGCCAGGGGCGTTATGTGGTCGGCCTGGATCCGTTCTTCCGCACGCACAAGCTCCCGGTGGGCGCGTTTGTCAAGGTCGCCCGGACGGAACGGCCCGATCGGTTCTCGATCAGCTTTGAAGGATACCGTCCCCGCACGGAGTGGATCCGGCTGGTGGTGCCCCAGAATAACAGCATCTCGGTGGAAAATCAGCGGCGGTCGATTGGCGCGGCCTACGATGACCTGATGGTTCTGGGTGCGGATGACCTGGAAAAGGTCGACGAAATCTGGCGGCGCATCCGCCAGCAGCGGCGCGGCGTCATCGAGATCATTCGGGATTTGCTGCCCGAACTTGGCCGGCTGAATCCCCAGGCTGCGGTCCACGTGAAGACCCTGTACAGTGTCGTCAATGTGGTGCGCCGCTGTCCTCCAGGCCCTATTCTGGCTGCCCTGGAGGCGCATCCCGATTTTGAGTCGGTGGGTGGCCATTACTGGCGGTTACAACCCTCGTCCTGATTGACGTGGGGATCCGTCCCCACTCGTTGACCATCAGCTTGAGGAAGAAGGCTCTATGGTTTCGAGCATCGGTGGGTTGCGCGTCAAGCCGACCCTGGACACCAAATTTCATATCGATTACGAGTGGTGGGAGCGGTCCGATCAGGATCTGCGGACAAACATGATCAGCCAGTTGGACGCGGAGCACCAGGTGTATTTCCTGGAACACAGCGCTCAGGGTGAAGAGTCCGACTGGATCGATCCGGAGACCGCCGAAGTGGTGCGGGTTGACGCGCTGCGCAGCGCCCTTCAGGAGGCCGCTCGCGATGCAGCTTACTACCTGCCTCCCACGTCTCTGGTCGATGCCGTGTTTCGCGTGTTCTTGACCAACAACAATGTGCCGCTCTCGCCCAACGAATTGGCCGAGAAGATCGGTCGCCCGCCCATGACCATCCTGCGCACGTTGGCGGGCCAGGTCGTCTACAAAGGCATCCGGCCGTACATCCCCTGATCGAGGTTTCTCACCTTGACGGAGATTGGCCGGCTTCTTACAATACCAGGCAGTCGCCCCCTTAGCTCAGAGGATAGAGCAGCTGCCTAATAAGCAGTTGGCCGTGGTTTCTAATCGTTAAGGGGGCGCCACTGACAAAACACGACCGCCTTTCATCGAGGCGGTCGTTTCGTTATGAAT
>CAZHMJ010000122.1:0-13797 GCA_964533805.1 uncultured Anaerolineae bacterium
CCCGATCTGCGAGAAACCGATGGTTAGACCTTCACCACCGCCCTGAGCTGCGGCTCTGAATTCCGAGGCAATCAGCCCCACGACGACGAGGAGTACAGCAATCAGCCTAATGTTGCTCACTGGAACTCTCTCCTTGAAGAAACAAATCCGGCGTGATATGTGAGCGCTCACACGTATCGTACAATAAATCGTTACTCTGAGTCAAGCAGATGGAATGATGGTTTTTGTGTAATTGTTCCAAAAGAAAATTGGATGATGAAGCGTCGCAAAGTCCAGAAATCGTCAGCGGACCCGCTGCGCCTGACCTTCAAAAGACGATCCACCGCGATGATCTTCTCTCCGAGTTGCGCCTGACTCTCATCCTTCTATTGTTGTTTCCTGCGAGTTCTCCATCGTGGTGCGGGCGTGCTACAATAGGTGAGGATCCTGCCGCCTGTGATTTCGATAGGGCTGTCCACCGAGTCGCTAGCCCGCCGGAGGCGCGTTCCAAGCGCGCATCAGGCGTGGCAAGGGAGAAAACACTATGCCCGGTTTCACTCCGGGGCGTCGCTGGCAACCCCCTTTCTATCCGTTCAAACGAGAATCGTTCGGTCAGCGCGCTCTGGAACAGGTTGAGCGCTGGATCAAAGGCCCGCTGTTTGGCTGCCGGATGTGCGGTAACTGCCTGCTGCAAGAAACGGCCTTCATCTGCCCGATGGAGTGCCCCAAAGGGGTGCGCAATGGCCCGTGCGGCGGTTCCACCCAGGCCCACTGTTACGTGGACGAGACCCGGCCGTGCATCTGGTACCGGATCTACGATCGGTCCTTCGCGATGGGTCGCGAGCATAAGCTGCTGGAAGTTCTGCCGCCGCTCGACTGGGACAAGGTGGGCACCGAGACCTGGGCCGACGTCGTCGTGCAGCTTCGCAAGGTGGGCGTTCGCAAGTTCGCCCGCGGGATGCTCTCCAAGGATGTGGTTGTTCGCGCCGGGACCTGGGATTCAGTCTTCCGCCCGGTGCGCCAGCCGGACTGGTGGCAGGGCGACTCGGAATACCATCCTCCGGCCTACAGCGAGCCGATTTCCGGGTTGGAGCGCCGCCTGAAGGCCGGTGAGTTCGTGGTGACGGCCGAGGTCGCGCCGCCAATGAGTACGGCCACCGGCAAGCTCATCGGCAACATTGGGATGATCAAGCCCTACGTGGCGGCGGTCAACTTCACGGATAACCCCTCGGCCACGCCGCGTATGTCTAGCATGGCGTGCAGCTTGCTGGCCCTCCAGCATGGCGTGGAGCCGGTCATGCAGATCGCCGCCCGCGACCGGACGCGGATGGGCCTGCAATCCGAGGTGATCGGGGCCAGTGCGCTGGGCGTGCGCAACGCCCTGTGCCTATCCGGCGACCACAGCCGCATGGGGCCGGCCCCGCTGGGCCGTTCCGATGTGGTCGATGTCGATTCGATCCAGATGCTCTGGATTCTGCGCCGGATGCGCGACGAGGGGCATTACCTGGATGGGCGCAACCTCAAGGATCCACCTAAATTATTCCTGGGCGCGGCGGCCGCGCCATTTGCGTCGGAACCGCGCTTCCAGGCCCTGCGCGAGCAGAAGAAGGTCAACGCCGGGGCGCAGTTCTTCCAGACCAACCTGGTTTACGATCCGGATGGGCTGGAGGTCTGGCTCAACGAGCTGGCCAAACGCAATATCCTGGACAAGGTCTACATCCTGGTCGGGGTCACCCCGCTCAAATCGCTCAAAATGGCGCAGTACATGCACCACGATATTCCGGGCGTGGTCATCCCCGATCGCCTGCTCAAGCGGATGGAAGCCGCCGGGGATGGCGCTCAGGAAGAAGGCGTGACGATCGCGCTGGAAATCATTGAAGCCATCAAGGGCAAGCAGGGCGTGCATGGCATCCACCTGATGGCGGTCGGCTGGGAAGAGATTGTGCCACGCATCGTGACCGAGGCCGGGCTGCTGCCGCCAGACTTTGTTCTGCCGGAGCAGGCGAAAGAATCCGCCGCGCCGTGAGAGATGGGCGAGTCTCGCCCGATCGTTGACGCAGTGACGCGGTCTTTACGATCGCGTTACCGCGATGTGAATCCCCCGCGCTGCCTGCGGTGCGGGGGGATGACGGCTATTCCAGTCTCACGCTGTCCCCCTGTCCGTTGGGGGACGGGGTCTGTTTTCCACAGCGGCCCCGTCACTTTGCCTCTCCACCCAGGCCCTGATGAACATGTCGTGTGTCCGCCTCCTGCTGGAGGCCCGGCCTTTGCGTCCGGCTGAATTCGCGGGCTGAAGCGCCAGCCATTCGCCGTTTTCCCTCACCATCCTTGCCCGGCTTCCCCCTCATCTTCCCAGACCGTCGTTCACCTTACGCAGGGTGGATAGCATTTTCCAACGAATAATTAAGGTTTGGGATGCGGCTGTTACATCCCTCACCGAAACTCGGTATAACAAGTGAATTGATTTCCTCAATTATTTACCAATAAAAATTAACCAGGGGGCAGGCGACAAAGAAACAGAATGGATTAGGTTAATTTTTAGAGGATTTTCACAACACAAAATCAATTATCGGATAGTATAGAGGCTGAAAGTGGATTTTCCACTCTTCTACCCGACGAACCAGGAACCAGGGGTTGGCACCATGACCGGGACGACAGCGCAAAGACAGCAGGGGCAGGCAATGGCGGAGTTCGCGCTGACCCTCCCCATCCTACTGATGCTCATCTTCGGCGTGATCGATTTTGCACGGGCCGTGCTCGTGCTGTCCCAGGTGGTAGATGCTTCCCGCCAGGCCGTCCGGTACGGCATCGTGACCGGTCTCTCCAGCGAGCAGCAGCAGTACCTGGACTGCGATGGTATCCGCGGCCCGGCTTCGTCAACATGTCCGACTTTACGGTCGACGTCTACTACGAAGATGCGCAGAACACCTTCATCTCCGATTGCGTGGACACCTTGACGGTCTGGGATGTCAATCACGGTGACGTGCTCGCCGTCCACGTGGAAGGCTCTTTCCTGCCCCTGACTCCGGTGATGTACCTGTTCGCGGAGGAGTTCACGTTTGAGTACACCTCCCGCCGGACCATCATCACCGAAGGCTCGGCGTATGTGCCCGGCGACTCGTGGCCTTCACCGCCCCAGGCGGCGGGTGGCTTCGGCGCGACGGTGGACTGCAACCTGACCAGCAACAACGTGAGCTTCACCTGGGACGCGATGGAAATTCCCGCGCGCATCGAAATCCGGGACTCGTACTCCACCGAAATCGTCGCCGTTCCCAACCCGGAAAATGCCTTCTGCAATAACTGCGTGACCATCCCCCGTGACGGTGGCAGCGGCATGTACTACATGATCGCCTACACCGGCACCGAGCCAAACATCATGGCCGGTCCCACCTCCACCGATGCCACCGTGAGTTGTCCGGAACTGGGATCGATCAGTGGCACGGTCTGGAACGACATCGACCGCGATCGCCGCCGCGACCGTGGCGAGTCGCCCATCGCCAACGTCTCGGTAATCCTGACGGGCGCGGGCGCGGACAATACGCTCGATACGGAAGACGACCTGGTTTTCGCGCCGCAGACGACCGGTTCGACGGGCGATTTCACCTTCGTCGAGTTGGGCTATGGGCTGTTCCGGATTGAGGTGGACGACGCCAGCTCCGCTCTGAGCGGCAAGTCACTCACCACCAACAACAATCCACTCGAACTCATCCTGAATGCCAACGAAGACTACATTGGCGCGGCGTTTGGTTTCGGGTCCTGAAGTCGCCTGAACGGGAACATGTTTGGAGGAAAGTCGCAATGAAGACAAACAAGTTTGGGCAACGGGGACAAAGCTTTGTGGAGACCGCGCTGGTCATGCCCATCCTGCTGATCCTGTTGGGCGGCGTGGTGGACCTGGGACGGGGCTTCATCATCCTGGTCGCGGTGGAAAACGCCGCGGGCGAAGGCGCGCTCTACGGGGCCGTTCATCCGGAGTGCCTGACGACCGATCACGCGGCGACCATCTGCCAGGACTCGGAGAGCGTCGCGGGTCGGGTGCGGGAAGAAGGCCGTCCGATCATCGATCTGACCGAGGCGAATTCGGTGGTGACGGTGGGCATCGACGGGGACGCGCCCGTGATCGCCGGCAGCACGCTGCTGGTCACCGTGACCTACACCTACACCCCCCTCACCCCGCTGGGGCAAGTGTTGTGGGGCACCACCGCCCGTGTCGAGGCGACCGCCCGCCAGGGCATTCTCAGCCCGCCTCCCCCGGGTTACCAGTACTGATTTCGGCCGCGCCAGAGGACGTACAGGAACAAAGAAGGAACAGAGGGTCATCATGAGGAAGCAACTACGGCATCACGGTGAAGAAGGACAGGTCATCATCCTGTTTGCTCTGGCGATGGTGGGCATTGTGGCCGTGGTCGCCGCGGCGCTCGACGGTGGCATGCTCTACTGGAACCAGCGCAAGGCGCAGAATGCGGCCGACGCCGCCGTTATGGCGGGCACGACCATGCTGGTCGCGCAGGTTCAGTCCGGCTCGTATCTGTGCGGCGTCACTTCCGACCGGCCCATCCTCGACCAGGTGCAGGCCTACGCCGGGATCAACGATGTGCCCGACGCCACCAATGCCAACAATGTCGTTGCTTACTACATGGTCAAGGACGAGGAAGGCAACCGGATCGACCTGTACAACCCCGCCACGGGCCTGCCCTGGCAGGTGGGCGAGACGGGGGCCGTGCCCTGCGCGCCGGTGGCCGGTCTGCACGTCAAAGTGAGTTACCCCCAGCGCACCTTCCTGGCCGGCATCATCGGCATCGCCCAGACGCGGGCCTCGGTCAACGCTTATGCGATCTGGGATTACCGCAACTGGTGCACGGACTTCGCTGTGTTCGGGATGTCGACCTCCCGCGACAAGGGCGTCGTCAGCGTGATTGGTTCTGGAACGACGATCACCAATGGCGGCATTCACAGCAACGGCGGTATTCACATCGGTGGTGGCGGTGGCGGCATCTACCTGGAAAGCGGCCGGCCGGTCGAATTCGATACCAACGGCGACAGCCAGATCGGTTACGACAAGATCGTCGGCGGCCCCGACCCCGACGCGGCCGATCGCGGCATCACGACCACCGACGGTTACCCGCTGCCCGACGACTTCTCCTACCGGTTCTCGGACTTCGCGCCGGGCGGCTTCATCTGGAACGAGGTCGACGAGAGCCAGCGCTACTACTACACCGGCAGCATCCGATCGCGCGACGTGAAAAATGATGACGGCAGCCTGCGGGACGGCTTGTACGTGGTCGATGGCGACATCGATCTCAACAACCTGGGCAATCTTGGCGCCGGCGACCGTCCCTGGCGGGTCACCCTGGTGGCGCGCGGCGACATCAAGGTTTCGGGTGGCATCAACCAGCTCGTTTTCGTGCGCGGGGTCTTCATCTACACCGAGAGCGATAACACAGCCAATGGCGCCGTCAACCTGAGCGGCAGCGACAATAGCTGGTCCGGATTGATCGTGGCCCCCAACGGGCTGGTCAGCATGTCCGCCGCCAGCAACAGCGACCTGGCCGGGATGATCGTTTCTCAGCAAATCAACATCTCCGGCTCCAACAACAGCATCAATCATCGTCCGGAATACTGCCCGTCCAACCCCCCCCGCATTCTCCTGGTGAACTGACGGGTGTCACTCTGACGAGCATCACAGCGGTAACTAGCGCCGGCAACCCATTATCCGCCGGCCCAGACGACAGCGAGGTTATCATGAAGATCTCCCAGAAGTATCAGCCCTATATCGTGATACTTGGAATCGCCATCGCCCTGGTGCTGGCCGGTGTGAGCAGCGCGAGCGAGGCGGGTGTCTTACCCTCCGTTCAGGCGGACACGATGCTCGGCAATACTGACGCGATCGCCCAGCCGGCTGCGGCCCTGGTGGCTCCGGCCGCGCGGGAAACCACCGCGTCCATGCAGAACCCCTCCGACTCGATGGCCATCGTGCTCAGCGGCGAGATGGGCAACGGCGGTTTCTGGACCTGGGAAGACATCGGCAACCTGCTGGGTGTCTATGGCACTTACGGCGCTTATACCCAGACCGTTGTCGACGGCCTGACGGTGAATGGGGTGCCGCTGAGCTACCTGCTGCACTATGTGCGGATCAACGCCTACGCGACCGTATTCGTGGTGACCGACCGCGGCGAGCAGCGGTTCACCTTCGCGGTCAGCGACCTGGTCAATTGCGCGGCCTGCACGATCGCGCTGATGCCCGACAATACCCTGAGCCTGAGCCTGCCCGGCTTCGAGCCTGCCGCCATCCATGGCCTGATGCGGATCGATGCCTATGAGGGTGCGCCGGCTGTCCTGCCCGTGCAGGAGATGCCGGTGGATCCTCAAACGGTCACCCTGAATGGACGCTTCGCGCGCGGCGGGGAGTGGAACTGGAACGATATCTCCAACCTGCTGGGCGTCTACAGCACCTACAATGCGTATGTGACCGTCACGGTCAGCGAGCAGGACTACGTGGGCGTGCCGCTCAGCTATCTCTTCGACTACGCGGGGATCGACGCCACGGCCAACGCGATCGTGGTCTACGACCGCGCCGGGGATGTGACGTCCGCGCCGGCATCTGCTCTGCAGGCGAGTTGCACCGACTGCATCATCGCGCAGGCTCAGGATGGGACCCTCAGCCTGGTCATGCCAGGTCACGAGCCGGCAGTGATCGCGCAACTGGCTGCCCTGGAAGTGCGTTAGCCAGCCTACCCAACGGCCGTCACCTCTGTACAGATTCGCCGACGGATTGGCGACAGCATAAAGGCGTGAAATGATGAAGACAACTCATCCAACTTCCGAGGCGAAGACCCGTGCGGCCAGGATAGCATACCAGGCAAGCGGGCAGGGCATCGTCGAGTACGTGCTGATCGGGGCGTTTGTCGTCCTTGTCCTGATTGCGGCACTCACTCTGCTCGGACCTGTCATCTCCAGCAGCCTGAATAACACCATTGGCGCGTTCAATCCCGACGCGACGCAGGTTGATCCGGGTCAGCGCGACGCGGTTCTGACCCTGGTGGCGGCGTATACTCCGGAATCGGGGTCGATCACCACGCCGCCGGCGCGCGATGCGGTCAATGCCCCGCCCTACGCAATGGATGACCAGGCAAGCACGGATCAGGGTGTGGCGCTCAACGTGTTCGTGCTCAGCAACGACTACGATCCCGATGGGGATATCCTGTCGATCGTCTCTGTGCAAGGCAAGACGACGCAGAACGGCTCGGCGGTGATCAGCGATAACAACACGCCGGCCAATTCGGCCGATGACTTCATCATTTATACGCCGCCGGCCAACCTGATCGGCCTGGACGCGTTTATGTACACGGTCAACGATGGCCGCGGCGGCAGCGACTCCGCGACCGTCATGATCGAGGTGCTCGATCCGGCCCGGCCACAGCCCACGGCCGCGCCCAGCCCGACCCCGTCGGACATCGTGCATGACGCGCCCTTCTACGACAGTATCCGCAACCCCGACTGGTGGCGGCTGAATCAGGGCGACGTGTTCCTGGGGTACGACGATTGGCGGGTCGAGTGGTACACCTGGAGTGGAACCACGCCCGCTGATGCGACGGCCGCGATGAGCGGCATCCCCGCTTGCGTGACCAGCATGCCCTACGACCAGGAGATCAACTTCTTCTACGGCAACGGCGGCCCCACGCCCGGCGGCGATTGCACCGGCAGCCCGTGGCGCACCGATTACTTCGCCTCCCGTTGGACGCGTACCTTTGGCGTGGCCGAGGATGTGACTGTCACCCTGACGACCATCGCCAATGAGGGTATCGAGGTCTTCATCGACAGCAAGCGGATCGACGCTATCAGTAGCTGGGATTTGATCTCGGGTGCCCAGTACCGTTCGACTCCCTATACATTCACCGGCGGCGTTGAACACACCATCGTCATCAAGCACTTCGACGAGACGTATTCCAGCACGTTTGTATTCCTGATCCAGGACGGCTCCAACCCAGACGTGGGGCAGTGCACCTGGGCAATGTCCGGGGAACAGACGCACACCGCGCCCTCCGCCTGGAGCGACTCGCCGGGCGCTTTCTATGCCAACAACAGCCTGTGCCATGTCAGCCTGCGCGGCGCGGTCGACCTCGCCACGCTGACCGAGGCGCCCCGGATGACTTTCTGGGAACGCTACAGCCTCGGTAACCGCGACAATGCCTGGCTGCAGATCCGCGAGTATGGCACGACCGGCCCCTGGTTTGAACGGCGTATTCATCAGGGCTATAGCGAGCAACTGACGTGGAGCCGCCAGGAAATCGACCTGGCCGCCTTCGGGGGCTACAACACCGACACCAACCAGCTCGTCACGACGGACTGGACCGGCAAGACGATCGAATTCCGCTTCGTGCTGGAAACAGACGGCTTCAACACCGCCGATGGCTGGTGGATCGATGACGTCAGCGTCGACTCGGATGCCCTGCGGACCTACACCGTGGGCTTCCAGGACGATATGGAAGGCGGCAATGCCCACTGGCTGCCCGGCGGCACATGGGCGGTCTCTTCGGAGCGAGTCCGCGACGGTGTCTCGGCCTGGTCGGACAGCCCCAACGTCAATTACACGGCGAACGCCAACGCCACCCTGCAACTGGACGGCGTCGTTAACCTGACCGATGCGGCCTCGGTCAATCCGGAGCTGGTGTTCTACCATTCCTGGAATCTGGGCACGAACGACAGTCTGTTCGTGGAAGCTTCCCTGGATGGGACGACCTGGGTGTCGCTCACGCCCAACCGGCCGGGCGGCGCGCTGGTTACGGGCACAACCAACCTGGCGTTCGTGCGGGAGACCCTCTCCCTCAACAGCCGCGAGAATCCCTATCAGGGCAAGGTCTTTTACCTCCGCTTCCGGCTGAAGTCGGATGGCGTCGACCAGGGCAACGGCTGGTGGATTGACGACATCGTCCTGCAGAACCGGAATACCACGATCCTGCCGTATCCCTTCTTCGATGACATGGAGAATGGCGGGAACAACTGGCTCGCCGATGCGGGCTGGACCCTCGCGCCGGAGGCCGCCTACAGCGGCGGTTCCGCCTGGACCGACAGCCCAGGGCGCAACTACACCCACCAGACGGATGTCAGTCTGCGCACGGCCGGGACCTTCAACCTGTCACCCGATGCCGCGACCCACCCTGCGCTGACCTTCTGGCACCGGCGCGACCTGGGAGCGACGGACAGTTTCTCGGTGGAAGTCAGCCCGGATGGCGAGGCGACCTGGACCCCGGTGTGGACCTCGGCCTACACCGCCAGCACGGCGGCCCATCCCGATGCGCCCGGCACGCCGTTGTACGAGTTCAACCAGCAGCTTGCCTGGGAATACGTCTCGGTGGACCTGACCGACTACGTTGGCACGCGGCTCGTCATCCGCTTCCGTCTGAACGCGCTCAACGATGCCCAGGTCGGCGACGGCGTCTGGATCGACGACGTGAGCCTGGCCGAGCACGTGGAAACGCCGCACGGCGTGCCCTTCACGGACACGATGGAAGGCACCACGAACTGGCGCATGGGCGGTACCTGGGATATGAGCAACGAGGTCCGGCACGCCGGCATGTATGCCCTGTCGGATAGCCCGGCCCAGTTCTACACGGACAATACCTGGTCGGTGCTGGACCTGATCGAGCCGATCAATCTGACCACCCTGGGCGCGGATGCATTCCCGGTGCTGAGTTGGTGGGATCGCTTCAGCCTGAATCAGAATGATTACGCCCGGTTGCAAATTGCCACCTGGCAGGGACCGGGCTGGAGCGATTGGTCGGCCTGGGAAGAGGTTTACCAGCAGTACTATACGACCACCCTGTCCTGGGATCATCGCCAGGTGGACCTGCGGCCGTACATCGGCCACAAGATCCGCGTTCGCTTCGTTCTGGACGCCTTGCAGAACTCCTCGACGGGCGATGGCTGGTGGATCGATGATGTTGCAGTCTATCTCTACGCGCCGAACGCCACGCCCTACTCCCGGTATACGTCCAACGCGACCAACCTGACCGGCTGGACCGCCGACGGGACCTGGGGGCTGGACAGCATCTTCCCGCTGTGGGGGACCAACGCGGAGTCGCTCGGCGCCGGGCGGTGGGATGTGAGCTTCTACGACTTGCGCCAGTACGTGACCAAGGGGGGCATCCCCTGCGGTGGCAGCAGCGAGGCAGCCCGCGCGGCCAACGCGCTGAGTAGGACCTCCTTCGCCGGCCTGAGCACCAATGGGCAGTCTTGCACCGGCGCTTTGACGACCTTCACGGTGGCTGCTTCGGCCACCGGCACGCAGGGCATCGCCGAGCTGGCCTTCAACTGCGGCACGACCAGCAGCCCGCATCCCAACGGCACGTGCAGCACGACCCCGTGGAAGGCCAACCACGACTACATGGCGATCAGGTTCGTGCGCAACTTCACGGTCGAGATCGGGGGGTACTACGAATTCAGCGTGGTGCATGATGACGGCGTCCGGCTGTTCATCGACGATCCGACCCACGCCAGCCCGTACATCGATCAGTGGACCGACACGACCAGCGCGGCGACTCACGCGTTCTCGCTGTACCTGGCCGCCGGCGCGCACACCATCGAGGTCTGGTACTACGAAAGCAGCGGCAGCGCCGCCATCCGGCTGGATGTCGCGCGGCCCAACTTCTCCTATCACGACAGCCCTGGCCCGGGGGTCGCCTACGGCAACCAGTTCAACGCCGCCCTGGCAATGGACGGGATCGTGCTCGACATGACCGGGGCCAGCAATCCGGTGCTGACGTGGTTCGAGGCCTACGAGCTGGCCAACTACGACTGCATCGTGACGGAAGTCAGCCTGCCCTACGTCGCTTTTGACGAGTGGTTCGAGGTGTACAGCACCTGTGGGGCCGGCAGTGGCACCGGGATACGCACGGCTGCCCTGCGCGGGCCGATCGAGGCAGGGCTGGGCCTCGGCGCGGGCAGCTTCAACTTCACCAATGCGAAGCTCGCGGTTCGCTTCCGGCTGGATTCGCGGGTGGACAGCGCGGTCGAGGACGGGTGGTGGATCGACGATATCGCCGTGACCGAGGCGACTTCCTAACCTGGATTCGAGCGGTCCCCTGAGCCGCCGGTTCAGGGGGCCGTGTGGAAACTGTGACGCTCCTGTGCTATGCGCCGGGGATACCGATTGGGCCGATCGCGGTATCCCCGGCGCGATTCATCAGGGGTCTCACGCTCTCTTGTGTCGCCCTCGCTGGCCTAACCCTCCACCTTTGCACCAGGGTTTTATAATGGGAATGTACCGGTAGTGAGGCGCGTCACGTCGCGCTTCGTTCAGGTGGAGATTGCCTCGATGCAACCCTGTATCACGATCACCAACGCGCGGCTCCACAACCTGAAAAACGTCACGCTGAGTATTCCGAAGGACAAATTCGTGGTCCTGACCGGGCTGTCCGGTTCAGGCAAATCGACTCTGGGTTTCGACATCCTGCTCAAGGAAGGGCAGCGCCAGTACATGGAGTCGATGGGCATGGTGGTGTTTGGCCTCAGCAAGCCGCCGGTCGATTCGATCAGCGGACTGTCGCCCTCGATCAGCGTCGACCAGTATCTGACCAATCACAGCCCGCGCTCGACGGTCGGCACGACGACGGAGATCTTCACCTACCTGCGCGTGCTCTTTGCCCGGCTGGGGCACCGGGTCTGTCCCGCCTGTGGCAAGGATGTGCCGCCGCCGTATGACGACTCGCCGGTCGACTGGGACAGCGATAACGCCGGTGATGCCCTCGAATCGGAGGTCTCCGTGCCGTGCCCGCACTGCGGCGCGGCGCTGCCGGAGATTGGCATGGCCAATTTCTCGTTCAACAAGCCGGTGGGGGCCTGTCCGACCTGTACCGGGCTGGGCACGGTCCACCAGGCCAACCTGAAGCGTCTGGTAAATGAAGAACAAAGCATCGCGGAAGGGGCCGTGCACGGCTGGGAATCCTTCCTCGTCGAACATAACACGAAGGTCCTGCGCGCCGCCGGATGCCATTACGGCTTCGACTTCGATCCGGCGCTGCCGGTGAAGGACTACACGCCCGTCCAGCGCGACCTGCTTTTCTTCGGGGTGGAAAGTCCGCAATTCCGGCGGCATTTCCCACGGGTCGAGCCGCCTCCCACGGTCAGCCGGGGCCGGTTCGAGGGCGTCGCGACCAACCTGCTGCGCCGCTACGCAGAGCGCATCACCGACCCGGACTATCGCCAGAAGATGAGCGAGTTTCTCGTGACGCAGACCTGCCCCGACTGCGGCGGCACGCGCCTGCGGGCCGAGAGCCGCGCCGTGACCGTGGCGGGGCGGACGATCATCGCGCTCGCCCAGCTTCCGTTGAGCGATCTGGCAGCCTGGCTGGACGACCTGCCCGCGTCGCTTCGCGGCGAGGAGATGCTGATCGCCCGGCCGATTCTGGACGATCTGAACGAGCGGGTCCGGCGGGTGATCGAAGTCGGCGTCGATTACCTGACGCTCGACCGGGCCTCGCCGACGCTCTCCACCGGAGAAAGCCAACGGCTGCGGATGGCCTCGCTGCTCGGATCGAGTCTGAGCGGGGTGCTGTATGTTTTCGACGAGCCAACGATCGGCTTGCACGCCCGCGATACCCAACGCCTGATTGGCTTTCTGCGCCGCCTGCGCGACCTGGGCAATACCATCCTCGTCATCGAGCACGATCTCGAATTGATCGGCGCGGCGGATTACGTGGTGGATTTCGGCCCCGGAGCCGGAAAACAGGGCGGCCAGATCGTCGCCGCCGGGACGCCGGACGAAATCGCCCGGATGCCGGTCACGCTGACCGGGGCTTTCCTGGCCGGCCGGATGAGCGTCCCCATGCCGCGCCAGCGCCGGACGCCCAACGGCAAGATGCTCACGGTGCGCGGCGCTTTGGAGCACAATCTCCAGAACATCACCGCGCGCCTGCCGCTGGGTCTGCTGGTGGCAGTGACGGGGGGTTCTGGATCGGGGAAGTCCTCGCTGGTCTTCGACATCCTGGACCGGGCGGGTCGCCAGCGTTTCTATGGGGCGAGCGAGGAACCCGGCCGGCACGAGTCGATCGAGGGCTGGGAGCACTTCGACAAGATCATCACGATCAACCAGGAGCACATCGGGCGCATCCCGCGCTCCAACGCCGCCACCTACTCCGACACGTTCACCCCCATCCGGGAAGCCTTCGCCGCGACGCCGGACGCGCGCCAGCGCAAGATGACGGCCCGCTATTTCTCGTTCAATGTGCCCGGTGGGCGCTGCGAGCGCTGCGAGGGGGTTGGCTCACTGGCGGTGAAGATGCACTTCCTGCCCGATGTGGAAGTCACCTGTCCGGCCTGCCGGGGCCGCCGCTTCAAGCCGGACACGCTGGCGGTCAAATACCGCGATCACGATATTGCCCAGGTGCTTAAGCTGACCGTCGAGGAAGCGCTGGCGCTGTTCAAGGATGTCCCGGCTGCCGCGTCGCGCCTGCAAGTGATGGTCGATGTCGGATTGGGTTACTTGCAGCTCGGCCAGCCGGCCACCACGCTCTCCGGCGGCGAGGCGCAGCGCGTGAAGCTGTCCAAGGAACTGGGACGGCGCGTCACCGGGCGGACTCTGTATCTGCTCGACGAGCCGACGACGGGCCTCCACCCGGCGGATACGGCCCGGCTGCTGGCGCTTCTCCAGCGGCTGGTCGAGGCCGGGAACAGCGTGATCGTGGTCGAACACAACCTCGACCTGATCAAGGCAGCCGACTGGGTCATCGACCTGGGGCCGGAAGGCGGCGCGGCGGGGGGGAGGATCATCGCGGAAGGGACGCCGGAGCAGGTTGCGCGTATCTCAGGCTCGCACACCGG
>CAZHMJ010000123.1:0-13761 GCA_964533805.1 uncultured Anaerolineae bacterium
GCATGGACGAGGAATCCAACTTCCGCACCCAGTCAATCGCCGCCGCCCCGTTGATCGGCAACGGCCGGGTGCTGGGCGTGGTCGAGGTGCTCAACACACCGGGCGACGAGCCGTTCGACGACCTGGATCAAGCCCTGCTGATGCTGCTGTGCCGCTTCGCCGGGGAAGCCCTGGCCAACATCGACGACTCGGTCCGCCAGGACGGGTTGATCACCCCACCGTCGTTCGATACCACCGGCTGACCCACCCGGTAGCGCAACCCATCCGGTTCGATCCCCAGCGGCGGCCCTGGCGAGCCGCCGCTGTGATTCCCCATTCCCGACGGGACTACCCCCCCGTCACCGGCCGCCCCTCGGCGTACACGATATGGCGGGTCGTGCCGGCCAGCAGCGGCGTCAGCAGCAGATCGATCTCGAGGGAGTTCCCCGGCTCCAGCCGGCCTGGCGGGCGATCCACCCGGAAGCCGGAGACCTGTCCCGTCTGGTCGAACAGGGTGATCGTGACCAACAGGTCGGTCAGGGTGCCTTGACCATCATGGCGGGCCGTCCCCTGGACCCGGATCAGTCCGTCCTGGTTGGACTGGCGGCTGGTGGTGATCGTCAGCGGCACGCTGCCCAGCTGGTCGAAGCCGGTCAGATCGGCGGCCAGCAGTTGGGCCTCGGCCCAGGCGAACGCGCGCAGGCCCGCCGGGAAGCGCACCGCGTACGGCGCACCCTCGGCGGGCAGCACCGCCTGCTGGACCAGGGTCGCCGTGCGCTGGTCCAGCACCGCGCCGTCGACGCTGTGCAGGACCGTCGCGATCCGCACCCCGCTGATCGGGCGATCCAGGGGGTTGTCGATCCAGCCGATGCACAGCACCTCGTCGGCCGAGGTGCGCAGGCAGGTCGGCGCAGCCAGGGACAGCGGCGGCGGCGTGTTGGTCGTCGCGAAGCGGACGAGGGTTTCCTCGGGCGCGCCGATCGCGGCCCGCAGAGGGATGAACAGCGTCTGGCCGGGTTGGAGGTCAGGCGACGCGAGGCCGTTCGCCTCCTGGATCGCTTCCGGGGCCACCCCGAAGCGCGTGGCGATGCCGGCCAGGGTCTCGCCAGGCAGGACGGTGTAATAGAAGGGAGTCGCTTCGTAGGCCGAAGGAGAAGACCCCGACGCCTGAGTGGCGCGCGCCACGGGGGCGGCGGGCGTCTAGGCACCGGGGGTGCGTGGTGTGGCGGGCGGCGGGGAACCTGTGCTGAGGCGCAGGGCAGCCGTGACCGAGCTATCCGGCTGGGGCGGTTCGGCAGGCAGCAACGGCCCGCACGCGGCCATCACCCAGACTGTCACAAGCAGCGTGGCAATTTCTCGCCAGCCCCAGCGCCCCATCGCGGCCAATATCCCAAATATCCAACACAAACGGCGTCATATCCCACATTATAGCCCGTTCTGCCAAAAGGAGAAGTCCGCGAACCTACCAAATCCTCACAATTTCGGGAACAGTTCTTAATTATCCGGCCACGCACGCCTGCAATCGGACGTTTTTTCAATAACAGGACATCTCTATCATTCAAGAATCGGACGTTTTAAAACAGGACATTATCCATGCGGCTCTTCGATAGAACATCAGTCCCGTTATCGATTGAAATCCATGACCGCATTTGGCGGTTCGACTCTCTCCGGCTACAATCCCCGCCCATGTCCATTTTCCCGCTGATCCCCCTTTTCATCTTTGGCGCGGTGGCGTTGGGCGCGGGCGTGATGCTCGCCCCCGGCCTGCCGCGGAGTGCGGGCCAGGCCGCCCGCCAGCGCGGCGCCCCGCGCATCGGGCTGGCGGCGGCCCTGGCGCTGGCCTTCGTGATCGCCGGGGCGCTCTTCCTGGCGGCTCTCTTCGGCTGGGACAGCCTGACCGTCGATTACCTGTGGTTCGCGGTCCTCGTCGCGCTCTTCCTGACCGGCACGCTGGCCGCCCGTCGGGCGCGCCACGAAGCCGCCGGCCTGGGCGCTCGCGCGATCGGCTGGCCCGGCGCGCGCGAACTGGTCTTCTTTGGGCTGGTGCTGGCCCTGTTCGCCCTGCCCATCCTGATCCTGCCCGTCCCGCTGGATACCGACGCCCAGGGCTTCGGCTACCTGGCCCTCAGCCTGCGCGAGAGCGGCTCGCTGACCACCCTGGCTCCCTTTCACCCGGAGACCGAATACCTCTACTCGCCCGGTTTTGTCGCCCTGGCCGCCTACCTCAGCGACCGGCTGGGGATCGGCCTGCACGTGATCATGCCCGCGATCGCGGCGGTGCTGGGCCTGCTGTTCGTGTGGCTGCTCTACGACCTGGGCAATGAGGTCGAGGACTGGCTGGACGGCGATACGGGCGCGGGTGCGGCGGATCGCCCGCCGCGCCACGCCGGGGCCGTCCTGGCGCTGATGGGCCTGTTCGGAGTCGGGCTGCTGACCGCCTATATGGACTCGCACTTCACGACCGTGCTGGCCCTGGTCTTTGGCCTGGCCTTCCTGACCTTCGTGATCCGTTACCTGCGCGGGGGGCGCTGGCCGGACGCGCTCTGCGCGGTGGCGTGCCTGAGCGCGGTCCCCCTGACCCACCCCGACACGACCCTGATTCTGATCCTGGGCTACGTGCCCTGGCTGGGCACGCTCTGGCTGGCCCGCCCGCGCCCGGCCGTGCGCACCTGGCTCGTCCTGGCGCTGGTCGTCCCCGGCCTGGCCCTGCTGGGCATCCTGCCCTGGCTGGCCCGGATCGCCCCGCTGCTGGGCAGCAGCATCGAATCGCCGTTCGAGATCAGCCCCGAACACTGGAAGGCCCTGGTCTTCATGCACGGCGGGCTGATCGTGCCGCTGGCGCTGGGCGGGGCCGCGATCGCCGTGCGGCGGCGCACCCCGCTCGACCTGCTGATGGTTGGCTGGCTGGTATTCGTGGTTGACTTCAGCACAACCGGGATTCTGCCGCGCCTGCTGCCCGGCCTGCTCGCCCCGCTGCTCAAATACGATTACCCGTTCAGCATCGCCTGGCACGGGCCAATCATCCCTTACGCCTACCTGGGCGCGACGGCCGTCCTCTGGCTGGCCCGCCGGACCGGCTGGGCGCGCGTCCGGGGCTGGGTCGGGCGGCTGGCCTGGCCCGCCCTGAGTATCGGGGCCGCGATACTGGTGTTGGGCGGCCTGCTCGCGCCGCAAGTCCTGGCAGCCAGCAAGGGCGTGATCGGATTTTACGGCGCGTTTTCCTCCCATGCCGACGTCCAGGCGATGGAATGGCTGAAGGCCAATACCCCGCCGGAGACGCGCGTCCTGAACTTCCCCGGCCCGCAGGAAGGCGACTGGGTCCCGGTCATCAGCGAGCGCGACACGGTCTACTTCCGCCCGCAGCCCTTCTTCCGCCACACGGAAGCCGCCGAGGCCGAGCAGGCCGCGTTTGAAACTTTCTGGAACGATCCGGCCGACCCGGCCAACGCGGCCCTGTTCGCGCGGTACGGAGTCGGCTACGTGCTCGTCCCGCAAGTAGTGGGCAACCCGGAATCGTTCGCGGAGATGTGGCGCTGGCGAAGTCCATTCGCCTGGGAGTGGCCGATGGAGTCAACCGTGGCGGACGCGTCCTATTTGGAATTGGTCATCGACTTCGACGGCGCGCAGGTCTGGCAGGTGATCGAGTGAAGCGAAAGACGATGGGGCACAGTGATTCATCGAAAATGAGTGCGTGGTATCCCCAGCCCGCGACTTGAGTCGTGG
The DNA here is from genome assembly GCA_964533805.1 of uncultured Anaerolineae bacterium. GTDB lineage: Bacteria > Chloroflexota > Anaerolineae > Aggregatilineales > Ch27 > JARKOQ01. The sequence continues at coordinate 3,703 of CAZHMJ010000123.1, forward strand.
GCGATCGGACGGCCGCCGCCTTCAGATCACGGTCAACGGGATTGCCGGATTATTCTTATGAAGGCCATCAATCCGCCACCCAGGCGGAGACGAATCCATTTGAACGATTTCGACCACTCACTTCGGATGACACGATACATCGGAGCAGGCGGTTCTCGTCGGACTCTTTTACCCCCAAAAAAGGGGGAGAGCGGCTTTGGATAAGGACCGATGCGCTTGCATTGAGCAATAATTCCCATATACTGGAAATAGGATGGTTAGCATAATAATATTCTTGGGAGAAGAGCAATGTGCACGAAATCCTTGATCAACGGGTTGTTGCTGGTGATCGTGATCTGCGGCCTGTTCGGCGCCGATCCCGTCTCCGCTCAGGGTGGGGTGCAGACCATCCCAATCCCTGGCGTGCTGCTGACAGTCAAGGCTGCGCCGGATGGCCGCCTGGTTGCTGCCTACGAATTGGCCTCGTATCACACTCCAGGCGATCTGGTGCCCGCCTTCCTGCCGGTGCGCCTGGTTGACCTGGACAGCGGGACGGTCACGCCGCTGCCCGGCCCGGCCGACTACGCGCTCGACGTGGCCTTCTCGCCGGATGGCGCGATCCTGGCCGGGTGCTACGGCAACGGTCAGGTCGTGCTGTGGGATACGGCTACGGCGGCCCAGATGAAGACGCTGTTTCTGATGCCGGGGATCAATCGCTGCACGTTCTTCCCCGACGGCCGGACGCTGGCCGTGGCCGCGCCGGTTTCGTCGACCTTGAGCGCCTTCCTGCTGCTCGATACGGACAGTGGGACGATCACACGTATCCTCAGCTACCGTTTCGACACCCATGCCCAGTTCTGGAATATCCTGGGTGATAGTCGCGCCTACAGCCCGTACGCTCTGGCCGCGGCTACCATTACGCCGGATGGGAGCCGGATCATCACCTCGTCCATGAACGACAGCCTGTGGCTGTGGGACACGGCCGGGGAGCCGCCCGCGCTGCTTTTTGAGAGCGTGGAAGAAATGCCGACGGTTTCGATCCGCAAGCTGGCTGTTACGTCCGATAGCGCGACCCTTGTCTACCTGAATACGCACGACCCCGCCGTCCACGCCTGGGACCTCGCCAGCGCGGCCGAAACGGTTCTCATCCCGCTGGAGGAGCGCCCCTTCGATTTTGCCCTGGCCCCGGATGGCGACCGGGTGGCCCTGGCCTACCGAGAAAGCGGCGCGCTCACCCTGACCAGCCTCAGCCAGCCGGACGCCTCCACTTCGATCGACCTGGCCCTGCCGGAGGGCGTCAGCCTGACCTTCCCGGTTGTCGCATTTGCCACGTCCAGCCGGATCGTGGTCACCGGACAGCTAGCCGAAGGCACGGGCGACAATGCGCTGTACGTGCTCGACCTGCCATAAGACAAGTTGGCAGCATGGTATAATCGAATCAACACTGGGCAAGCAGACCGAGGTCAGCCATGACCGCTACCACAACCACCCTACATACTGCACCGCCCACAGTCCAGGCGGAAGTGCCCCGCATAACCTGGGAGGAATTCCTGGCCTGGGTAGGCGAGGAAAAACGCGCCGAATGGGTGAACGGAGCCGTCGAACCGATGTCGCCACCTGAAGTCAGGCACCAGCGCATTATGAAGTTTCTGCACCAATTGTTGGAAGCCTATTTCAGCGAGCGGCCGGTTGGCGAAGCCTTTCCTCCGCCCTTCCTGATGCGCCTGCCGGAGCGACCCTCCGGCCGGGAGCCGGACCTGCTGGTGCTGCTCCACGAGCACAAGGAGCGCCTCAAGACCACGTACCTCGACGGCCCGGCCGACATCGTGGTCGAGATCGTCTCCGAGGAGAGCCAGGCCCGCGACCGGGGCGAAAAATTCGCCGAGTACGAGGCGGCGGGCGTGACCGAATACTGGCTGATCGACCCGCTGCGCGACCTGGCCGACTTCTACCACCTGGGCGCGGGTGGGCGTTACGAGCGTCTGGAACTGGACGCCGACGGGCGCTTCCACAGCCGGGTGCTGCCCGGCTTCCAGGTCAACCCACGCTGGCTGTGGCCGGAGACGCTGCCCGGTCTGAGCGAGGCGCTGGACATGGTGCGCGCCATGCTGCGGGTCTGACGCCGCCTATGCTTGACTAACGCCAGCGCGCGACCAGAGGATGTGCCCGGTCGCGCGCTTGTGATTCCCCGGTCCGGCTCCCAGCTGTACAGAGTATGGCGGCCGGATGCGAACCGGACGTTGCCCGTCGAGCGCCTCCGGCAAGATCGCATTAAAGTAGACGTCATATCCTGGTTGGTATCGACTGGAGCAAGCGCATGAAACGGATTGGGTTTCTGATTGCGATGCTGCTGATTGGATCGCCGCTGATGACCCTCAGCGCCCAGGGTGGCGAGCAGGCGACCCCCACGCCGGACAAACAGCCGGTATATGAATTCGAGTTTCCCCTCACGCCTGCGACCGAGGAACAGGTGCGGGAAGCGCAGGCCTGCGGCGACTTCGCCGGGAACAACTATCCGGACGGGATCATCGATGTAGCGACCTTCCAGCCGGAAACCGCCTGCGATTGGGCCGGACTGGCGATCGCCCACGCCATGCTGGTCGAGCGTGACGATCTGGACGCCTTGCCGGAGGAAGGGATCGCCGCTTTTCTGACGGCCATCAGGCAGAATCCGGCTCTGGCGTTTTCGGCCGGGATGTTTTATGGCTACCTGGACGAGGTGCCCAACCTGGTCGCGCCGCCGGAAATCGCCGCGCAGCCGATCGTCGGTCTGGACCTCTGGCACGAGTGGTATGGGGTTGGCGGGACAGACAACGTCGTCGTGAAGTATCATTTCACGGTCACGGACATCCAGACCGACTCCGCGCAGGTCAGCGGCACCGTCGAGGAAGGCACCGGCTCAGGAGATTTCGAGGTGACGATCGATCCGGCCCTGGTGGCGGCTTTCGGCCCGGCCCTGCGTGACCTGATCCCGATGGACCAGTCTTTTTCCTGGCTGCTGGCCTTCGATATCTACCCCAGTTGGGAGGTCACGCTTACTTTTGCCGATGGGCAAACGCTCCTGCTGACGCCCAACGACTCCAATCTGCTGTTCTACGGCGCGCCCTGGCAGGTCGAGATCGACGGTCAGTCTTACACCCAGTATTCGGCCGCCATTCTGGACGCAGTGACCGCCCTGGTGGATGAACTGGGCCTCCCCTGGGGGCAGACAGTGGCCTCCACCAGCACCGGGGATCCGTCGCCGCTGTATACCGCCTTCCCCACGCCAGAGCCGATCGGCTAGCGCCCGGTCTGAGCGAAGCCCTGGACATGGTGCGCGCCGCTGCGGGGGGAAAGGCATCTCACCGCGGAGGGCGCGGAGAACGCAGAGAAAAGCCAAACAGCAAGGCAGACACGAGCCTCTCAGCCGGGATGACCGGCCGGGAGGCTTTTTTTGCGCGTGGTTTGTCCTGTTCTTCTTGGCGCTCTTTGTGGTGAAAGGGCTTTGGCTTTATTCAAGCGCCTCCAGGGCGGCGCGGAACTGGCGGGCGGTGGCCTGATCCAGCCCGGCGTCGAGTTGCACGATCACGTTGGCGTAGACCAGCAGTTCCCCCCGCGCCTGGTCGTCCAGCCCGAACAGGTAGTTGAGCCAGGCGCTCATGGCTGTCGGGCTGTCGAAGACCAGGAGCTGCCCCGTCCCGCCGTCGAACACGGAAGGCAACCCGAACGTGATCCGCTCGATCTCGGTCCGGGGCGCGCCGCGCCCGGCCGGACCGGCGTCCATCTGGACGCGGTCGAAGGGCAGCCCGGCCGCCTCGAAAGCGGCCAGCACCTCCGCCCCGGTCAGGTCACCGGGTTGATCGGCCGGGAGGGGCGTCCCCGCGCCGCTGGTGACGGTCGTGCTCAGGGAGAAGCGCAGTTCGGCCAGGGCGGTCGCCCCGGCGTTGATCGCCTCGGCGGCCGGTTGGGTGCTCTCGCCGCCGCGTTCCAGCAGCAGCGCGCCGATCAGGATTTCGTCGGTCGCCAGCCGGAGCTGGAGGTAGATCGGGTAGCCCTCGGCGCAGGCGGGCGGCTCCAAGGCGGTGATCCGCGCCCGCCAGTCGAGCAGCGGCGTGACCGCGAAATTGCTCTGGCGGTTGATCAGGTCGAGCAGGCCGATGGCGATCTCGGTGATCGGTTGGAGATCGTCCCCGGCGCAGGCGGGCAGTTCGCCCCCATCCTGCGCGCGCGCGGGGAAAGGGGAAGCAACGAGCATCCCCACGACCACCAGAATCCACACTCCCACCACGATAGTTTGGCGCATGTGCATCCTCCCGAACAACCCACCCGGATCGTTCCGATGATAAGCCATCGGGACGCTTTGCTGCAAACGCGGCCTGTTTTGTCTTTCAATTGAGCATTTATCATTCAAAATTCAACATTGCCACCACCTGCGGCGGGAGGCCCGCCGACCGCAGCTCCGCCCAATCGGCGGCGGGCGCGTCCGGGCGCGGGCCGGGGCGGAATACGGCCCAGAAGTCACCCTGGTAGCTGCCGTCCGGCGCGAACTGGGCCTTGGCGCTGATCACCGCCGGGGCGACATGATGCACCTCGGCGCAATGTAGCCCGGCCCCGTGTAGGGCACGCAGCAGGGCCGCCCAGGCCCGGCCATCCAGGTTGTTGAACGTGACCACGACCGCGCCGCCGGGGGGCAGCAGTCCGGCGCTGGCCGCGGCCACTTCCGCCAGCCGGGCTTCGTAAGACTCCCACCCGGCGGGCTGGGCCTCCCGGTCGGAGACGACCACCTCCTGGTCGTAATCGGCCGCGTGGCCGAGGAAGGCATTCCACAGCGCCGAGAATTCCAGGTAGGGCACCGAATCACCGTAGGGCGGGTCGAGGACGACCAGGTCGAAGCGCGCGCGCTGGGTGCCCAGGTCGTCCTGCATGACCTGGGCCGGGGCCTGGATTATGGTCGCCGGCGGCTGCCCGTCCAGCCGCGCGCTCAATGCGCCCAGCCCGGCCCGGTAGCGGCGCGCCCACGAGTCCAGCAGCAGCAGCGGGTTGTGCTCGATGTGGACCGGGGCGACCCAGAAGCCGGGCACGCTCCAGGCCGGGCCGCCACCGCTGAGACCGGCCCGGTAGGGAATCAGGCGGGAAAAACCGGCCAGCGCCGCGCAGGCCAGGGCGCGCAGGGCCGGACGGGCGGACTCCGGCGCGGCATCGAGCAAGCCGCGCACGACCCCGGCGGCGTGCAAGGCGCGCGGGGTGAACAGGTCGGCGGCCGTCAGGCCGGGGTAGGCCAGGATACGCCGGTTGGGGAGCAAGGGAGTCCGCATGAAGGCGGACGGGGCATGGCCAGACGCGGCCGACGCGACCTGCTGGTGGGCCAAGATCGCCGGATCGTGCTGCCGCTTTCCTGCCGTGGTGACGACTTCGACAATCTCGCTGGCCGTCCCGGCCGCCAGGTTGAAGCGCAGAGTTGCGCCGCAGACCGGGCAGCGCCGCTGGCGCTTCTCCGGGGGGATGTCCCAGGCGCGGGCCGGAGTTTCGCAGGCCGGGCAGGCGGCGATCAGGCTGTGCGCGGCGTAGCGCAGGACGCCACCGTCCGGCAGGCGGTAATCCGCTTCCAGCGCGGCCCGCGCCGCCGCCAGGAAATCGGCCAGGGCTGAGTCGAAGACTCCAGGGTCGGGCGGGTTGGCGGTCACGCCCGCAATCAGGGCGGCCGCCGGGTTGAGGTCGATCCCGGTCGCGGCCAAACCCAGGGCGCGCGCCTCGGCCAGGACGACCCCGCTGCCACAGAAGGGATCGAGCACGCGCCCGCCGGGCGGGGCGAAGGCGCGCAGGAAAGCCGCGACCACGTTGGACGGCTTGCGCGCCCAGTACTTGTGCAGGCGGTATTCGGGCGGGTGCTTGGCGGCGATCAGGGACTCGGGCAGGTCAGGCATGGGCGCGATTATACGCGCTCCGGGCGGCTGGCGTCACGGGGGAATGGAGCCGGAAAAGACAGTTCTTCGTTTTTACTAATTACCATGAACTAATGGTCATTTACCGCTTTCTTGCGGTACAATCGGGGCAAAGAACGAGGACCCATGCCATGAACGCAACTGCACCAGACTCGGTGGATTTGGGGAAGTACATCGAATGGCGGGCGGATCGCCCCCACATTCGAGGTCGTCGCCTGCCTGTGATGTTTGTCGTGGCGGCTGAACAGGCCAATCATCCTTCTATCGCGGAACTGGCGTATCAGTTCACCCTGTCGGAGGAACAGGTGTTGGCGGCGCTGCTGTATTACCGCGAGCACAAGGAGGAACTGGACGCCCAGGACGCGGCGGATGCGCGCCAGTCTGCGGAAATGCACCGCCAGTATGGCAAAAAGCCAGGACAGGCGTGAACGGGTTCTATTTTGACGAGCACATGAACCGTGCGGTGGCGGATGCCCTTCTCCGGCGCGGCTGGCAGGTCGTGATGGCGGTCGATGTGGGCATGGAGGGCAAGGACGATGACAGCGAGCATCTGCCCTATGCGGCGGCGCACGGCCTGGTCATGGTGACGTTCGATCATCCCTTCGCGGCGCGCAGCCTTGCTCGCCGGGATCACCCCGGCCTGATCTGTCTGGCGTACAGCATCCGCGAGAAGATAGGCAGGATGGTGGACGTTTTGGCCGAGTTTGCCGAATTGTACGATCCAGAACGAGATACCGGACAGGTTTTCTGGCTAAGCTAACCCCGACAGAGATGCCTGCCGCCCGGCGCTGGTGATCGCAACCAGGCCGGGCGTTTTTGTGCCGGAGAACGACGCGATCATGGGCGAGCCGGGGGAGGGCTGCAGCCCTCCCCCTGAGCGTGAAACGCGCGGCTCGGCTACTCGCGGGGCACGACCTGGCTGGTCTGCGATCCGTTGAGCCAGGCGTCATTCCAGAAGAACATCACGGTGTTCCCCATGGAGCCAAGGGTGATCCGCTCCTGCGCTCCTTCTTGCGTTTTTCGTTCGGACGAGCGGAAAATGCGCTCTGGGCGGGCGGCGGCGACAGACGGCCGCCCGCCCCTTTCATTTGCTATGATCCACAGGGACCGTTCCGAAAACGCTTCGAAATCGTTCGGAAGAATCCTCAAGTAGCGCTACGGGCCGGGCAGCGCTGGAATAGCATCCTCGATGACGGGATGGCTCGACTCTGCTTGGGGTGGAAAGTGAGTGCAGTTCGTGCGACCGGAGGGATACAGGGACGGTCGGCGACTTCGGAGGAAGCGACTGGGGAATCACGCCGCTGCGATGCAAGCAGCATCAATATTGTAACATTGAATTCAACAGATCAATTAAGTGTGCTGTTGAGGCGGCCCGCGTCCCATGCTATAGTTGGGCTGTTGGCTGTGAGCTTTTAGCTCTTAGCCAACAGCTAACAGCCAATAGCCAACAGCGCCTTTCCTGAGGATTTGCTTCATGGCCGATCTCACCCTCTCTCCCGCCGCCAGCTTGCGCGGCCTGTCGGAGCGCGATGTCCTGGCCCGCCGCCAGGCCGGGCAGGGTAACAACTACGCGCCGCCCAGCAGCCGCACCTACGCCGACATCGTCCGCCAGAACGTGTTCAACGTGATCAACATCGTGCTGTTCAGCATCGGCGCGGTGATGGTCGGAATCGGCCGGGTCAGCGACGCCGTGGTCAGCGTCGGCCTGATCCTGATGAACGTGATCATCGGCGTCTTTCAGGAGATTCGCGCCAAGCGCCAGCTCGACCGGATCGCGCTCCTGACCCGGCCGCGCGTCACCGCCCTGCGCGACGGCGCGGAACGCGCCATCGACCCGGCCGAGATCGTGGTCGGCGATGTGCTGGTGCTGCGCCCCGGCGACCAGATCGTGGTCGATGGGTCCCTGGTCGGGGACGGCCGGCTGGAGGTGGACGAATCGCAGCTCACTGGCGAATCCGACCCGGTCGTCAAGACGGCGGGCGGCGAGCTGTTCTCCGGCAGCTTCGTGATCACGGGCGGCGGCCTGATGGAGGTGCAGAAGGTCGGCGCGGCCAGCTTCGCCAACCAGCTCGGCGCGCAGGCGCGCAGCTTCCGGGTGGTCAAGACCCCGCTCCAGCGCGACATCGACCTGGTGATCCGCATCCTGATGCTGGTGGCGATGTTCATGGGCATCCTGATGCTGGCCTCGGCGGTGCTGTACGGCTTCCCGCTGATGCGCAGCGCCCAGATGGCGGCCGTGATCGCGGGCGTGATCCCCAACGGCCTGTTCTTCATGGTGATCGTGGCTTACGCGATGGGCGCGCTGCGCATCGTGCGGACCGGGGCGCTGGTCCAGCAGGCCAACTCGGTCGAATCGCTCAGCAACGTGACCGTGCTGTGCATGGATAAAACCGGCACGCTGACCGCCAACCGCATCCACTTTGAGACGGTGCATCCCCTGGGGACGGACGAGGCGACCCTGCGCCGCCTGCTGGGCGACTTTGCCCGCAGCGCCTCGGTGACCAACAAGACCGGCGAGGCGATCATCGCCGCCCTGCCGGGTCAGGCCCGCCCGACCGTGGACGAGGTGCCGTTTTCCTCCGCCCGCAAGTGGAGCGCCGTGGCGATCGACGGCGAAGACATGCGCGGCGTGTACGTGCTGGGGGCGCTGGAGATGCTCCAGCCGCACCTGGCCCCCGGCGCGGATTTTTCGGCCCAGTTGGCGGAGTGGACGGCGCGCGGGCTGCGCGTCCTGATTTTCGCCGGGCGACCGGACGCGCTCAGCCTGCACGACGTGGCGGGCAACCCGGCCCTGCCGCCGGAACTCCAGCCGCTGGGGCTGCTGTGCTTCAGCGACGAGCTGCGCCCCGAAGCGCGCCAGACCCTGGCCGGGTTCGTCGAGGCCGGGATCGCGCTCAAGGTGATCTCCGGCGACAACCCGCAGACGGTCGCGGCCCTGGCCCGCCAGGCCGGGCTGCCGGAAGGGGTGGGAGTCGTCTCCGGCCCGGAACTGGACGCGCTCTCCGACGCGGAATTCGCCCAGGTGGCCGAGGAAGCCACGATCTTCGGGCGGATCACGCCCCAGCAGAAGGAGCGTCTGGTGGACGCCCTGCGCGGCCGGGGGCATTACGTCGCCATGATCGGCGACGGCGTCAACGACGTGCTCTCGCTCAAGAAGTCGCAGATGGGGATCGCCATGCAAAGCGGCAGCAATGCCACGCGCGGCGTGGCCGACATGGTCCTGCTCGACGACTCCTTCGCGGCCCTGCCCCCGGCCTTCCTGGAAGGCCAGCGCATCATCAACGGCATGCAGGATATCCTGCGCCTCTTCCTGACCCGCGCCATGTACGTGACCCTGCTGATCATCGCCGCGACGGTGATGCAGGTCGGCTTCCCGTTCGTGCCCAAGCACAGCTCGCTGGTGGCCTTCCTGACGGTCGGCGCGCCGACCCTGGCCCTGGCGGCCTGGGCCAAGCCTCGCAAGCCACACGGCCGCCTGATCCAATCCATGATCCATTTCACCTTCCCGGCGGCGATCTCGATCTTCCTGTTCGGGCTGCTGGTCTACGTGACCTTTTTCGGGCTGGCCTATACCAGCGTGATCGAGCTGCCCATCACGCCGGAGGAGATCACGGAATTCGAGCGCTACGCCGGGATCACCTACGACATCCCCAACGTGGACGCCTTCACCCAGGAGGTCGCCACCCTGATCGCCCAGACCGCGCTGACCACATTCAGCACCCTGGCCGGGCTGCTGCTGGTGATCTTCGTGGAGCCGCCGGTGGAGACTTTCGTGGGCGGCGACCGGCTGAGCGGCGACAAGCGCCCGGCGATCCTGGCCGGGCTGCTGCTGGCCTTGTTTGTGGTCATCATGGCCTACCCGCCGCTGACCCGTTTCTTCGAGCTGCTGCCTTTCACCCCGGAGACGTACCTGCCGATCGTGGGGCTGGTGGTGATCTGGGCGCTGATCCTGCGCCGGGCCTGGCGTCAGCGCTGGTTCGAGCGCTTCCTGGGGATCGAATTGGAGTGGTAGGACGGGGTAGATCAGGTGTAGCGTCGGGATGTTGAGTTTTCGCAAAATAACAAAGTACCGGGGAACGATTTCGGCAGCGGGATCGATCCGCTCCCCGTAGGGACGACCGGGGGTCGTCCCAGGGCGGTTCGCGAACCGCCCACGAGG
>CAZHMJ010000124.1:0-13712 GCA_964533805.1 uncultured Anaerolineae bacterium
TCTAGGATGGGGCTTTCTTTTCGCGGGGTGGATTCAATCTGGCCGGTTTGGTGGAGACGTTGGGCACGGCCGTGATGTATGGCCGGCTGGCGATCGACGATCCGGTTCTCCTGTACCTGGCGCGGAACACGGTCGTCCCGTTGTACGAGATGCCGGTCGACAGCCCTGACCGCGTCTTTACGGACGCCGTGATCATGTTGGAATTGCAGCGCCGCTTTAGCCGGGAGGAACTCTTGGCCTGGTTTTTGAATACGGCGCTGTATGGCAACGGGGCTTACGGCATCGAGGCAGCCGCCCAGACCTACTTTGGCAAGCGTGCCGTCGACCTGAGCCTGGCGGAAGCGGCGGCGCTGGCTGGAATCCCTGATTCACCCTCTGTTAACCCTTTCGACCAGCCTGGTGAAGCGTACCGCAGGCAGAACCTGGTCCTGGACGCGATGATCGGGTACGGGATGCTGGATACGACCGAGGCGGAGGCCGCCCGCGTTCAGCTCAGCGTGACCCGGCCGCTGGCGCCCGCCGATGTGGTCGCGCCGCACTATGCGTTGGCAGCCCGCCGTCAGGCGGAGAGCCTGCTCAACGAGACGGGCTACGATGGCGCGCGGCTGGTCGCGGCCGGCGGGCTGCGCATCACAACCTCGCTCGATCTCGATCTCCAGTACCAGGCGGAGTGTGTTCTTCGGACGCACCTCACCCGGCTGAGCGGGGTGGACCCGGCGTTCGTGTATGCGACCTCGGTGGGCGATGCCTGCGTGGCGGCGGTCTATTTGCCTTCCCTGGCGGCGGAAGATGTTGGCGTTTCCCACGCGGTGACGAATGGCGCGGTGGTGGTCACCAGCCCGGCGACGGGTCAGGTGCTGGCCTATGTGGGCAGCGTCGATTACTGGAACAGCGATATCCGCGGCTATATCGATTCGGCCGAGGCCCGCTACGAGCCGGGCAGTCTGATCCGGCCCTACATCTACCTGACGGCCCTGGCGCAGGGATTCACCGCCGCGACGATGACCCTCGACGTCCAGCGCCAGTTCGAGCAGCCCTTTGGCTCGACCTTGCTGGTGAGCAACCCGGACAATGTGTATCGCGGCCCGATCAGTCTGCGCCAGGCGGCCGTGACCGACGCGATCGCGCCGGCGGTCGAAGTGATGAACTGGGTCGGGGTGGGGAACGTGGTCGGCACGGCCCACCGGATGGGCATCAATTCCCTATCCGACAGCGCGACCAGCTACGATCTGTCCCTGGCGCTGGAGGGTGGCGACGTCCGCCTGCTCGATCTGGCTTACAGCTTTGGTGTGCTGGCCAATGAAGGCCGGATGGTCGGCGTGCCGGTGAGCCATATCCAGGAGCGGGCTGGCTTCCGTGCGTTGGACCCGGTCCTGGTGCTGCGGATCGAGGATTCCCAGGGGACGGTGCTGTGGGAATACCAGCCCCAGTCACGCGATACGCTGGCACCGGTGCTGGCCTATCTGATGAATGACATTCTGGGCGACCGTGAGATGCGCGCCCAGCTTTACGGCGTCGACAACGTATATGAGATTGGCCGTCCGGCGGCCGTGTACGGGGGGACGCCCCTCCAGGGCCGCAGCGCGTGGACGGTCGGCTATACGCCCCAGCTCAGCGCCGGGGTCTGGTTGGGTAATGTGGACCAGACTCCGACGACCCAACTCGGTGCGGCCAATGGTCCGGCCGCGATCTGGCGGGCTGTGATGCGCTACGCGCACGAGCGTGATGGGCTGCCCTCGCGGGACTGGTCGCCGCCGGCCTCGGTGGTCGAGACGGCGGTCTGTGCGGTCAGCGGTCTGCTGCCGAACGCCTACTGCCCGGTGATCCGCGAATCGTTTGCCCAGGGCACGCAGCCGACCCAGACCGATTTCTACTACCAGATGGTCGAGATCAACCGGGAGAATGGCCTGCGCGCGACAGCCAGCACGCCGCGCGATCTGGTCGAGCAGCGCGTCTATTTCACCTATCCGGCAGAGGCCCAGGCCTGGGCGGCGGCCAACGGCCAGAGTGGTCCGCCGGAGCAGTACGACACAATCGGCGCGCCGGTCGTCCTGGGACCGGTGGCGATCCTCGCTCCGGAGCCGTTCGACTACGTGCGCGGTCCGGTGGACGTGCGCGGCAACGCCACACTGCCCGGTTTCCAGTCTTACCAGCTTGCATATGGGCAGGGCCTCAATCCGCCGAACTGGCTTCAGATCGGAAGTCCGGTGTCCAATCCTGCGCGTGGGGCGCTGCTGGGCCAGTGGGATACGACCGGACTGGAGGGACTGTACAGTCTGCGCCTGACCGTGGTCGCGGCCGACCAGACCGTGCAGGAAAGCGTGATCCAGATTACAGTCGACAACACCCCGCCGCAGATTCGTGTGAGCAGCCCGCTGGAAGGCGAGGAATTGCGCATTTCCGGCTCGAACCCGGTCCTTGATGTGGCCGTCGAGTACAGCGACAACGTGGGCGTAGTGGAAGTCATGTACTATCTCGATGGCGAGGCGGTGGGCAGCGCCATCGAGCCTCCCTTCGCCGCGCCGATCGTGCTCGACTCGCTGGGCCAGCACAGTCTGTGGGCAGAGGCGTTCGACGCCGCAGGCAACAGCGCCCTCAGCGAGCGCATCAATTTCAGCGTGCGCCGGGGTTCGTAATTGGATGGATAGACTCCCATTGGTTTGAGCGGGGAGTACTGGTATGGAACACTGGCGAGATTACCTGGCCGCGCAGGGCGCGGTGTTTGAGCCGGAAGGAACGATCCCACTCTCCTTCGGGGATGAGGCGTTGGCTTACCGGGGCGCTCACGAAGCGGCTGTCCTGGTCGACCTGAGCGACGAAGGACGAATCGAGCTGACCGGGACCGATCGGCTCAAAATCGTGCACCGGATGTCGACCAACGCGGTCGAGGGCCTGACGCCGGGAGATGGGCGGGCGACCGTGTTGACCACGCCGATTGGGCGGATCATCGACCGGATCATCCTGCACGCTCTGGATGGCGAGCGGACGCTGGTCCGAACCAACTCCAGGCGCGGTGCGCTGATCGCGGATTACCTGCGCCGTAACATCTTCTTCCGCGACCGGATGCAGGTCCGCGAAGTTACGCAAGAATTGGTCCTGTTGGGAGTCTACGGCCCCCAGGTTGGCAAAATCCTGTCCCGGCTGGGCGTGCTTGATGCGTCGCCAGACCTGCACAGGGTTCGCCAGGTCGAGTGGGACGGATTGCCGCTGCTCGTGCTGGGATTGGACCCGCTGGGTGTGCCGGGGGTCGGGCTGATCGTGCCCTTGGATGGGGCGATTGCGCCGTGGCAGGCGGTCCTGGCTGCCGGTGCGGAGGGGGGCCTCGTGCCTGCCGGGCGGACGGCGCTGGACGTGCTGCGGATTGAGGCGGGCGTCCCCGGTCCGTCCGGCGAACTGAATGAGGAGTTCATCCCGTTGGAAGCCGGGCTGTGGGCCGATATCAGCTTCAGCAAGGGCTGCTATACCGGCCAGGAGATCATTGCCCGGATGGAAAGCCGGGGCAGGCTGGCCCGGACGCTGGTCGGGGTGGGCCTATCCGGCCCGGCTGTGGTGGGGACAAGCTGGCTGTCTGGCGGCCGGGTACAGGGCATGCTCACCAGCCTGGCGCAGCGCCCGGATGGCGCCTGGATCGGGTTGGGATTCGTGCGACCGGAGCTGGCCATGGTCGGGCAGACGCTTGATCTGGAGGGTGGGGCGGTCGCCACGATCGTGAGGGTGACCGGCGGCGGATAGCAGGTTGTGCGAGGACTGTCGAGGCGGCGCCAGCCGCCTTTTTTGTGGTCTAGGGCAACCAGCCGAAAGGGATGTCGTTCTCGCCGGGCGGGGCGCTGGCCGCACGCTGGGACGCGATCCCGGCGGACCTGCGGATGGGGAGCAGCCGGGCTTCGGCCCGGAGCCGGTGACCGTAGATTGTCTCGCCGCGGGCGCTTCCGCTCAAGGCAATCTGGGCGATGCCTTTGGCCAACACATCAACAGGCATGGGCGCCCAGCGTTCAAAGGGCCGGCCGACGAGGGGAAATGCGCCCAGCAGCGCGGTCAGGAGCAGGGCCGGATTTTGCATCTGGCCGCGGGGATAGGCCAGTGGCGCACGGATGATCGTCCACGGGCAGCCGCTGCGCTGGAGATAGGCCTCCGCTTCACGCTTGCTGGCGGCATACCCACGTGGCAGCCAGGGCGCGTTCGACGTGCTGACGTAGATCAAGTGCGGCACGCCATCGCTGACGGCCATGCGGGCCACGTTTTGCAGGGAATCCACATTGAGATAATGGTAGGTCAGCCCGCGAGCCGGCTGCTCGCGCAGGGAGCCGATGACATGGATGACCGCGTCGTGGCCCCGACCTCGACCGCTCAGGCTGGGGCGGTTCCAGGCATCGGCCTCAGCCACTCGCAGGCGTCCTTCCGGGTTGTCGAGTGGGATCACCGCGCCCGGCGGGGTCAGGGCGGTGACGCTGGCTCCCGCGCCGAGCAATGCATAGACCACGTTAAGGCCCACGAACCCGCTGGCCCCGGCCACGAGAATGCGCTTGGTCGCTAGAGTGGAGGACATGGCGGCAATTGTAGCATGACCGGGACCAATTGGGAGGCTGAATGTCATTCGTAGACGCGGATAGTGAAGTCCCCGCCGATGAAGACATCGATGCGCAGGGTATAAACCCCGTCGCGAGAAAACGTGTAAACCAGTGTGGCGTCCCAGATGCCCATGCCGTAGTCATAGCCGCTGTCGTCGTCTTCCGCCAGCAGACTGCCGTCTGGGTCCAGCAGACGCAGACGGGGATCGGTGTCGCCAATTGCCTCGACGTCAATGGTGACGGTTTGCCCGGCAGTCGCTTCGAAGACCCAGTTGTGCGCTTCGAACAGCCCATCGATACGGTCTTGGACGGCCGGACCATTGATCGTGGTCTTTCCGCCGCCACTGGTTCGGAAGTTTTCATCGGGAGAGGTGAAATGATTGGGCGGGCCGCCAGGGATCAGGCTACTGAAATCGATCCGCGGCAGGACGATCGCCGCGAGGCCGCCCACAACCAGCAAGGCCAGGACGGCGATAGCGATGTTGATCAGAAGGTCCGTTGTAGACCTGCTTTTGACCTGGGCGGTGTTCTTCTTCTTGAGAGGCACGCCCATACTGGCCTGGCCGGTGACGGCCAGGCTTGAGCCAACGGGACCTTCCCAGGTATTTTGCCGGGAAGGCGCCACTTCGTAGCCAGCGAAAGGATTTTCAAAGACGTTGACTTCCTCTCGCGGGGCGATGGCTTCCGGGAAGGGCTGCGCTTCGAAGGGGTTGGCCTGTGGGCTGGGAGGCGGCGGTGCGGCTGGGGCCGGCGCAGGGCGCGCGACCGGCGGACTTGCCGGCTGGGCCAATTGGGCTTTTTCGAGCAGGGCGGCGGCTTTCGGATGCTGGGGGTTCAACTGGATGGTCTTCTTCAGGGCCGCGATGCGTTCCGTCGCGTTGGATGTGGCATGTGCCAGTCCCCACCAGACACGCCAATCATCCGGGGTCTGGTGGACCAGGGTCTTCAGAAGGCGGTAGGCTTCAGTCCGGTTGCCCGCCTTGAGCAAGCGGGCGGCGAGTTCTAGCTGGGTGCTTTGTTCGGGTACAACCATCTCCCTGCTCCTGCGTGGTGAGATCAGGCTTCATGCATTGATTTAGAGTTGTTTCTTTATTATACATTCCTTTTTGATTGACGTGTGAGAGCATCGTATCGTTTTTTCAGGATGCAGCCGGAGGCCTGATGGGACAGGTCGCCGGTTCGCTGATGTTTGTCTGACCGATATTGCCCTGTTTCGCCTAACAAGCGACCGCTGCGCCATCCTTGCGCGGATCGCTGCCACCCCACAGTACCCCGGTTTGTGGATCGCGCACGATGATCTGGCCCCCGCCGAAAAGGGCGCGGCGCGATCCGGCTACCGGCATGATCTGGTGGCCGTATTCCGCCAGCGCGGCCAGGATTTCGAAGTCGAAACCTTCTTCCAGGGCGACCTCGCCTCCCGGCTCGCCCCCCAGGATGCAGAAGCGCGGCCGGTCGAGCGCCGATTGGGGATCGATCCGGGCATCGATCAAGGCGGTCATTACCTGGAGATGACCCTGCGGCTGCATGAAGCCGCCCATCACCCCGAACGAGGCAAACAACTCGCCGTTGTACGTCGCCATGCCGGGAATGATGGTGTGGTAGGGACGCTTGCCTGGCTCGAGGCGGTTGGGGTGGTTGGGGTTCAGCGAGAACAACGCGCCCCGGTTCTGGAGGACAATGCCATAGTCGCGGACGACCAGACCGCTTCCGAAGCCCATGTACAGGCTGTTGATGAACGAGCAGGCGTTCCCGTCGGCGTCGACGACGGTCAGGTAGACGGTGTCGCTGCCGCTGTCGGGCTTTCCGAAGGAGTGGGGCTGCATCGCTTTCTCATGCGAGATCAGCTTGCGGCGCTGATCCGTGTAGGACTCGCTCAACAGCCTGTCTAACGGGGCGGGCGCGAAGCGTGGGTCGGCGACATGGGATTGTGCGTCATCAAAGGCCAGACGCATGGCCTCGATCATCACGTGCAGGCGGGCGGCGGATTGGTGGCGGTGCAGGGGCACGCCCTCCATGCCTTTGAGGATATTCAAGGCGATCAGGGCAGCCAGGCCCTGTCCATTCGGTGGGCATTCGAAGACGCGCACCCCGTGGTAATCCACGCTGATCGGCTCGTCCCAGGTGCTGGTGTGGGCCTTCAGGTCTTCCACGGTCAGGCGGCCACCGGCGGCCTGAACGCGCGAAGCAATGGCTTCGGCGATCGGGCCGGTGTAAAAAGCTTGAGGGCCATCCTCGGCAATCGCCCGCAGGGTGCGGGCCAGACCGGGCATCCGGACGATCTGGCCGATGTTGGGTGAAGCGCCTTCGGGCAGGAAATCGTGCGGGCCGTCCACCGGCCGGAAGACATCCTGGAGCTCCTGCCAGGCCAGTCCGATGATCGGGCTGACCGGGTATCCCTGCTCGGCATAGCGGATGGCAGGAGCCAGCGCCTCGCGCAGGCTCAGGCGACCGTGCCGTTCGATCAGATCCGCCCAGCCGCGCACGGTACCCGGCACGGTGACCGTATGCGGGCTGCGCTTGGGGATTTGGGTGAGACCTTCGGCGCGCAGATCGTCCAGCGTCAGCGCCGCCGGTGAGCGGCCGCTGCCGTTCAGGGCGGTGACTGCCTTGGTGGAAGCGTCGTAGTACAGCGCGAAACAATCCCCTCCCACGCCGGTCGACATCGGCTCCACGACGTTCAGGACCGCTGCTGTCGCCACTGCGGCATCGGCCGCGTTCCCTCCCTGCTGGAGGATGTCGAGACCTGCGTTAGCGGCCAGCGGGTGGCTGGTAGCTACCATCGCGCCGGTGGTCAGCACCGGCGAACGGCGGGACGTATAGTTCGTCTGGTGAATGGGCATGGATTCCTGCTCCGTGGAAAGCAACCAATCCCGACGCGATTCATTTCCCCAATCATACCCCGGACAGGGACACGCATAAAAAACTTCGTGACGCCATGCGGGTCTGCCAGACTGGCGGGGGTATAATCCACTTCTCCAAATCGTTTGGCCGGGTCATCACAACTGGAGTAGCGATCGTATGGCACGGTTTTGCCCGGAATGTGGCACATCGACCCTCAAGCGTGAAGACGGTGGCCGCCAGCGCGATGTTTGCCCAGCCTGTGGCTGGGTCCAATACGCACGGGTTGCCATTGGCGTGGGCGCGCTGATTTTGCGCGAAGGCCGCGTCTTGCTGGTCGAGCGCGGGATTCCGCCGGTGGGCCGCTGGACGTTGCCCAGCGGGTGGATCGAGCAGGAGGACACCCTCGAAGGGGCGGTGATCCGCGAGGTGTGGGAGGAAACAGGTCTCCACTGCCAACCGGTTGGTTTGATCTGTATGCGTAACATCCCCAAGGAGAGTCAGAACGAGCTATACGCCTGTTTTCTGTGCGAAGTCGAGCCAGCCGCCGAGCCTGTGCCCGATGGGGTCGAATCGACCCAGGCGCGGTTTGTCGACCCGGCGGAGTTCGATTCGCTCGATCTCTCCATCTTTTCGCGGTTCGTGATCGAACACTACCAGGCCCGGCGGCCGTTGCCCTGGCCCGTCCGGAGGGATACCCCCCTGCCGGGCGCTCTGGTGCTCGCGGCTTTTTAGGTTGTGACCCCCGCCAGTTTGCGGCATACTCGATACCTGAATTGGAACTACGGGTTATTGAGAAAGGTTGATCATTGATGGCTACTTATGAAGTCACTCAACCGCGGGGCGATATCGTGCGGGTGGCTTTTCTGGCAGGTTGGGATGCGCGGCGCGACTCTGAGGGGATGTTCCGCGAGCTGCTGGCGCTGCTGGATGCGCAAGAAAAGCCGGTCGTCCTGCTGATCGTGGCCGGCGAGCACCGGCCGGTCTACGAATCAAAGGCGCTCCAGCCCGCGCGGGGCATCCTGTATCACGACAACATCAAGAAGATCATCGTGGTCGCCAGGGACGCCCAGCTTGCCGTAGCTCACATGGGCGCCAGCCGTGGCGAGCGCGGCGCCAACCCGATTCCGATGTTCGCCTTCGACAGCGAAGGGGACGCCCTGGCCGAACTGTAGATATCAGGGCTGTTGATCCATCTACGGACTGAATGTTTGACAATCACGCCCTGGCGATCGCCAGGGCGTGATTGTCCAGACCATTCGGACGCAGCGAAGATGGGGGGGCGAGGCACGTCCGATCCTAGAGCTGCAAGCACTCAATCCGCCACTTTTTGTTGGGCGCGGCGTGGCTGGTCACCTGAAAGACGTAGTGCCCTTCTGTTTCGACCGGGAACGGTTGCGATCCCCGGCCGGAGACACTCATCACGGGCACGATCCTGTCCTGTTCCACGTCGACCATGTCTACCTTGAGGGTCGAGGATAGCGCGCTGGTTGGGCAGTCGTACTTCAGCAGGTACTGGCTGGCGGTCAGGTAGACGGGCTGGTCCATCACCTGGTTGCCTTTGCCCTGGAACGTGAAAAGCCGGGTTCCAGGCTCGGGCCCGATCAGGATCAACTCCCCGTCATCGCCCAGCTTGCGCTTGGCTTTGAGCTCGTCCCTGATCGCGATCTCCAGCCGGGTGCGGCCTGAACGGCGCTGCCAGAGTCGATAGGCCAGGACGACCGCGCCGATGAGCAGCGCCAGCTCGCCAAACGCGGCCGCGACCATCCATATTCCTTCGATGCCTTCTTTGGCCAGCGCCATCGTCACCAGTATCAGCAGGGCCGCCATGGCAAATCCCAGCGACGTGATCATTTCGATGATCGATTTGTACTTTGACATGGACGCTTATCCCCTGGTATTGGGCCGGAGGCCGGTGTGGTTTTCGCTGCGCCTGGGGCGATTGTGCTCCAATTTATGCCCAGGTACGAATTGAACCGCTCCGGGTGTGGACATGTCCGGAGCGGTTGTAGTCGCATGGATCTGTGGGCATGGGTATGCAGGCCACCAGCCAGCCGAGCCAGGGGCTAATTGTGGGCGGACCGCAGTTCCAGCCGGGTGTTGGTCAGCTCGCGGATCTGCTGGCTGACGATGTGAGTCTGTTCGTCCGGAAGGAGACTGAGCAAGGCGCAGTGGACGCGCCAGTTGTCGCGCTGGCTGCTCATATACAGTACGGCCTGGCCGGGCACGATGGTCGGAGTCAGGGCAAAGCCGATGTGCTTGCCGCGCGCGACTTCCAGGCCGCGGACGATCAGCCTGGGATCGAAATAGTAGCGCTGCTCCTCCCCGCGCGAGATCGGCTGGCCGTCGATCCGGAAGCGCCCTGGTCCGGAATCGACCAGGATCGCCAGATTGCTCCGGTCGAGCTGTTCCATCGCTTCCAGCCGGCCCAGGTTGGCGATCGCCAGATGGACGGCATCGGCGATGGCGATGTAGTTCTTCTCTTCCAGGGTTTCCTGCGGCGGTTGGGCCATCAGGTCGAAGAAGGGTGGGGCGGCGAAACTGCCCGCCTGCCAGCGCCATTGAATCACATACTCGCCGTGGCCGTCGCGGACGGTGAGCGCGATATGGGTCCGGTTGACCCGGACGCGCAGGCCGCTGACGGTCGAGGCCGTGTGTCCGACCAGGGTCGTGGCGACGAAGGGAGGAATCAAAAAGAAACGGTACGGGGCTTCGGTTTCCTCGTGCCATTCCCAACTGGCGATGAAACGGCGCTCGCAGACAACGACAAACCGGATCGACTCGGGCGTGGTGACGCACAGCACCGGGCCGCTGGTCCACCCATGCGCCCAGCCCAGGCCCTGGCGCACGACATCGGGGTTGAGGCGTATCGATTGATCCATGAATTCTGCTCAGCCTCTTTTCTAAAGACAGTATAATCGAAAGCGACGATCTTGGGGAATCATTGTTTTCGGGCGCTCCCCGGCCGCCGGAGCCTCAGGGGCAATCGGGTCGGACCGTGTCCTGGCCATAACAAAACTTGCTTCCAGGCCGTTGGACGCATAGAATGAATCCACTGTAACCTGCTGTTTTTGGCCGCGCCTCAAACACTGAGGAGTTCGCGATGTCCGCCCAACAGAAGTGCCCGAACTGCGGACACATCAATCTGCCCCGTGCGGTGTACTGCTTTCAATGCGGTAGGGCGCTCCAGGCGCCCCCCGCGGATGAGGCTATCCAGCCGGGTGTGTCGCGGCGCAGCCAGCGTATCTACGAGGCCCTGCGCGACGAGGTCCCGGCTTTCAAAGCCAGCCGCAGACTGCCCAATACAGACACCCTTCGCGCGCTGGGTATCCAGGAACCGTTGACCTGCCTGTTCTGTGGGGCGTTGAACCGCCCCGATTCAGACCACTGCCGGGCCTGTGGGACGCAACTGGTGGTGCCTGATCTCGAGTCACAGCTCATCATTCGCGCCAGTGCGCGGAGCGATCCCGGCCAGGTGCGCGAGAATAACGAGGATTCGATCGGGTTGTGGGCGTTGCAGGGCACCCTGCTGGCCCTGGTGGCAGATGGCATGGGTGGCGCGGTCGGTGGGGAGGAAGCCAGCCTTCTGACGGTGGAGGCGGTTCAGGCCGATTTCGTGGGCGAAGACCGGTTCGGCGTCGAAATGCTGGGCCTGGCCGAGAAGCAAATCTCCGAGAAGCTGGCCGCCGCGATCCAGTCCGCCAATCAGGCGGTGATCGACCGTGTGGATGAAAATGTCGCCTTGCGCGGCATGGGCACGACCGCCACGCTGGCTTTCATCCGGGGCCGTCGGACGGTGATCGCTCATGTGGGCGATAGCCGGGCCTATCTGGTCGATGGGGAGGAGGGCTGGATCAACCAGATCACCTCCGACCACAGCTTCGTCGAAGCCCTGGTCACGGCCGGACACATCAGCCCGGAACAGGCCGCCGACCATCCCATGAAGAACGTGCTGTACCGCGCGCTGGGCCAGACTCCAGATACCACGGCCGATCTGTATGACCGCGTGCTCAAGGCCGGGGATCGGATCGTGCTCTGCTCGGATGGTCTGACCCGGCACGTTCCCCCTAAAGAGATCGCCCAGGTGGTGCGCCAGGAACGGGTGCCGGACAAAATCACCCACCGCCTGATTCATCTCGCCAACCGGCGCGGGGGGGAAGACAATATCTCCGTGGTGGTCATCGCCGTCGATAATCTCGACGATGTCTCTCGCGATGCGCCGGAGGCAGACACGTCGGCCCAGTCTGAGGATGTCATACTCGATACGGCCGATGATCTTCTGAACGGGGAACCTGCTCCCCGGCGGAACGCGCCGAAGTCCGATGTCGAGGCGGAAGTTGCGCTGGATTTTTTCCGGGATGATTTTCTGGAACGCATGGCGGACACACCGACGGTGGAGACCTACAACGCATCGGATGAAGTCTATCAGGCTTTCGATGACTACCCCGCCGATCCGGATTGGGGACGCTGATTCTGCCGCTAGCGCCGCCATCTTTCTTATCAGGAGTTTTCACGCCCGGATTCTGGTAAGAACCGGGCGTTTGTTTGTATCCAGAACACAATAGATGTTTCTGAACGTCCGTTGCAGATGCCGGGTGATGGGAAGGGGCGATCATGCTGGACTTGAAAGACAGCGTGTTTATTGTGACCGGGGCCACGGGGAATCTGGGACAGGCCGCGACCAGAGTGTTATTCGGGTCTGGGGCCAGGCTGGCTTTGACCGATCGCTCGGTCGAGGAGAAATTCGGTGAGGTGTTCCCCGATCTGGCCGGTTCGGAGCGGGTGCTGGCCCAGGCCGCCGACCTGACCGATCCCGGCTCGGTCGCCGGAATGGTCAGTGCCGTGGCCGCGCGCTTTGGCCGGATCGATGGGCTGGTCAACATCGCCGGCGGTTTTCGAGCGGGCAATCCCGTGCATGAGCTGGATCTGGAGACCTGGGATTATCTGCTCAACCTCAATGCACGCTCGGTCCTGCTGGCCTGTCGGGCAGTGATTCCGCACCTGATCGCGGCAGGTGGCGGCCGGATCGTGAACGTGGGCGCGAAGGCGGCGCTTTCTGGAGGGGCCAACATGGCGGCTTACAGCGCCTCCAAAGCCGCCGTGCTGCGCCTGACGGAGAGTATGGCTGCTGAACTGAAGGGGCACAACATCACGGTGAATGCCGTCTTGCCGGGCACGATCGATACGCCGCAGAACCGGGAGGAGATGCCCAGGGCGGATACCAGCAAGTGGGTTGCCCCGGACGCGCTGGCCGATGTGATCGCCTTCCTGTGTTCCAAACAGGCCCGCGCGGTGACCGGAGCCTTGATCCCGGTCTATGGTCAAGGTTAGCCCAAGAGCTGGTCATGCCGCTGGCAGCGTCCAGGCGGCAAGCGTCGAAGCGAAAACCGAGCGCGAATCACGCTGCCGATCTGGGTCGCCAGACGGCACACGAAAGGGATGAAAATCAGGCCCGTTGACGACGCGACCTGGCCTCTCTTGCCTTTGGCTGACCGCTGACTGCTGAGTGCTGTTTTCCGAGGAGGTGGATGCTACCGGGATGGTGAGGCGGTGCGGGCCATTCGTGTCTCTGCTAACCGCGACTTGGACTGTTGAACGCTTTTTCCTGGGGTGCAGACGCCAGTGAGACATCACCGGCCAGATTGTGAAGCCCGTCACTGGCTGGCGGTCCGGCTGAATGGGGTAAAATAGGCGCCTGGGTCTTACGCGACTGGACGCAGGCGCGCTAGTGTAGCCCTCATGGATATGTGAATGCCGTCAGAGGGCTGAGAGAAAGGTTTCACCATGACCAAACTACACGATCTGGCCGGATTGGGTCAATCGATCTGGTATGACAATATTCGCCGTGAGCTTCTGGAGAATGGTGAATTCCAGGCGCTGTTGGACGCCGGGGTGCTCGGCGTGACCTCCAACCCCACCATCTTCGAGAAGGCGATTGCTCACACCGCCGACTACGATCCGGCGATCGCCCGGCTGGCCCGCGAGGGCTACTCCACCGAGGCAATCTACGAGGCGCTGGCTATCGAGGACATCAGCCGGGCGGCGGACATGCTTCGCCCGGTTTACGACCAGACCCACGGGGTCGATGGTTACGTGAGTCTGGAAGTCAGCCCGCTGCTGGCCCACGATACGCAGCGAACCATCGCCGATGCCCGCCGATTGTTCAAGACCCTGGCGCGGCCCAACATCATGATCAAGGTGCCGGCCACGCCGGAAGGGATTCCCGCGGTCGAGCAACTCATCTCGGAAGGCATCAACGTCAACGTGACGCTGATTTTCTCGCGCCAGCGCTACGGCGAGGTGAGG
>CAZHMJ010000125.1:0-13658 GCA_964533805.1 uncultured Anaerolineae bacterium
CGGTCGTCTTCCTCGTTGAAGGGCACCTTGATGCCCTTGCCGTAGACCTCGCTGGTGCTGGCGATCAGCACCTTGCGCCGGTAGCGGCGCGCGGTCTGGAGCACGACCTGCGTCCCATCGACGTTGATCTCCAGCGTATCGATCGGGCTGGAGACAATGGAAAACACGCCCACCGCCGCCGCCAGGTGATAGATCACGTCGCACTCGCTGACCAGGCGATCCATGACCGGCTGGCTGCGGATATCCTCGATGGCGTAATGGAAACGGGGATGGTCTTCCAGATGGGCAATGTTCTCAAAGCGGCCGGTGGACAGGTTATCGATGATCGTGACCGCGTAATCTTCCGACAGCAGGTGTTCGGCCAGATGGCTCCCAATGAACCCGGCCCCACCCGTAATCAGCGCACGCTTCATGCGGCTCTTCTCCATTCAAAGACGAAACCTACACGATTATACCCCCACCCGGATTTGCTCCCAATGAGGGGAAGTGTATACTTGGAACGATCTGCCGAGGCCGCCCGAGTCAGTATCGCGCTCGTTCTGGTCCAGCTTCTTCAGAGTTGGGTGTAAATTACTTACTGGAAGGGATTGCTAAATTGTTATCAGAATTCAAGAAGCTGACACGGCTCTCCGCTATCTATGGCGCAGGCTCATTGCTGAACAGCATCATCGGCTTTCTGCTCATCCCCATTTACAGCCGCAATGTGTCCACGGCCGACTACGGTATTTATTCCCTGTTTGTCATCACCGGCCAGGTCGTCAGTCTGATCGCCCTGATGGGCCTGAGCGCGGCGATGTTCCGGGAGATCATCTACCGCCAGTCCGACGAAAAAACGGTGATCAGCACCGCTTTCAACTCACTCAGTCTGGTGACCGTGGCGTTTTTCGGCCTGCTGATCCTCCTTGCGCCCCACATATCCGCGCTCCTGTTCAAGGGCGAGCATGTCGATCTGCTACGGCTGATCCTGGTGAGCAGCGGGTTATCCAACTTTGGCTACATCGCGTTGTCCACGCTGCAAATCCGCGAGCAGGCCGTCCGCTATTCCAGGCTGATGGTGATCCGGTTCGTGATCGGCGTGTTGTTCAACATCCTGTTTATTGTCGTCTTCCACATGGGGCTGACGGGCCTGGTCCTGGCCGAACTCGTGATGACGAGTACGGCCATGCTGATGTACTTATGGATCCTGCGCCACGACCTGCGCCCGCAACTGTCGCGGCCCATCCTGCGCAGCATGCTGCGGTATGGCCTGCCGCTGATCCCATTCCAGCTCGCCAGCATCGTCCTGACGTCCAGCGACCGCTATTTTTTGGAGCACTCGGCGGGCGCGGATCAGGTCGGCATTTACTCCATGGGCTACAAAATCGCGATGATCGTCCAGATCATCGTCTCGGCGGTCCACGCCGCCTGGTCCGCCCAGATGTTTGCGATTGCGAAGGAGGACAACGCCCCCAGACGATATGCTCGAATCCTGACCTATTATGCGGCGTCCATCGGTTTTTTGGGGCTCGCCGTCTCCGTGGTGGCCCGCGACGTCATCATCATCATGGCCGATCCTTCGTACCACGAAGCATACATCGTCGTGCCGATCATCGTCCTGTCCGCGATGGCGTTTGGCGGGGTCAATATGACCAATGTGGCCCTCAACATCAAGGGCCGCACCGAGCTGAACGCGCCGATCATCGTCGCCGTCGCGATAGGCAACCTCGGCCTGAACTACCTGATGATCCCGCCCTACGGCATGATGGGCGCGGCCTGGGCGACCCTGATCTCCTATGTGGCCCTGCTGGTGATCGAAGTCCTCGTCAACCAGCGTATCTGGCATCTGCCCTTCGAATATAGGCGCATGTTCAAGATCATCCTGGCATGGGGGGGAGTCTATGCCGCCAGTCTGTGGATCGATACCGGCAATGCCTGGCTGAACCTGGTATTCAAAGGGATAGTCTTATTGGTGTTCCCCCTCGTGCTCTATGCGTTCCGGTTCTTTGAACCGTCTGAGCTTGCCTCGGCCTATCAGATGCTCACCCGCCTGACAGGCTGGCTGCGCATGCGGTCAAAAAACGAATCGCTCAAGCAGGTCGACAAATAATTTCATAGGGACTCAAATGCCTTCTCGATTTTTATGGATTGCCCATTTCTATCCGCCCGTGAATGCCATCACAGGGCTGCGCACCGCCAGTCTGGCCAAGTACTTCCCGGAATTTGGCTGGACGCCGGTCATCCTGACGCGTCGCTGGGATGGCGAAACCGGCCAGATCCCGCCGCCCGACGTGGAAACCGTCCGAACCGACTACCGGGACCGGCTGAGCATGTTCCGGCGCAGGGGCCCGGCCGCCCAGTCCTCCCGCACGCCAGACCTGCGATCCCGGCTGCGACAGACAGCCGCCTTCTGGGCCAAGGAAGTGCTGACCTACCCGGATGAATACACCGGCTGGAAACCCTTCGCCCTGGAAGCCGGGCGGAAGATCATCGAGCAGTACAGGCCCGATCTGATCCTGAGCACCTCGTACCCGTTTTCCAGCCACCAGATCGGCTACCAGCTTCACAAAGAGACCGGGCTGCCCTGGGTGGCCGAATACCAGGACCCCTGGACCGAAGGTCCGGCCTGGAGCCACAGCGCCGTGCGCCGGTTCTTCGAGACCCGGCTTGAAAAACGGCTGATGCGCGGCGCCGCCGCGCTGACCATCGTCAGCCAGCCCTGGGCGGAAGGGCTGCGAGTCCAGCATGAAAAACCGGTCGCCATGATCGGCAACGGCTTCGATCCGGTCAACTACACGACCCCGCAGCCGCCTCAGACGGAGCAGTTCACGATCACCTACACCGGCATGATCTACTCCGGGGACTTTGCCGGACATCGCGATCCCTCCCTGCTGTTCGAGGCGGTCAAGGTGTTGCTGGAGGACGGCACGCTCGATCCGGCCCGCTTCGCGATCCGCTTCTACGGCCCTCTCCACGAACAGGCGGTCATCCTGCAACTGGCCCAGAAGTTCGGCATTGAGCGCGTGGTCACCCATTACGGCCAGGTCGCTCACCAGGAAAGCATCCTGCGCCAGCGCGAATCGACACTTCTCCTGCTCCTCAACTGGCAGTCCAGGTCATTTTCCTACCGCGAACGGGGATGGTACAGCGCCAAGGTGTATGAATATCTCGCGGCGTTGCGCCCGATTCTGGCGGTTCCGGGCCATGCCGAGGTCGACGCCCTGCTCGCGGAGACGGCCAGCGGGACGGCGGTCAACACGCTCGAGGAGGCCTGCCAGGCCCTGCGCGCCTGGTACCGTGAGTACCACACCACGGGCCAGGTGAGCTATCCCGGCAGCGCGGCCCAGGTAGGAGAGCACTCCAACCGTGCGCACGCCCAGCGTTTTGCCGCGTTGTTCGATGAAGTCATCGCCGTCGAATCCGGCAAGAAACGGTACATCGCGCCTCACATCGCCCGCTGAAATCTAATCCGGCCCAGACGGCTTAGAGGAGAGGGATCATGGCATCCTCTACACCCAAAGTCAGCATTGGCTTACCGATTTACAATGGTGAAAACTACCTCCAGGAAGCAGTCGATTCCATCCTGGGACAGACCTTTACCGACTTCGAGCTGATCATCACGGACAACGCCTCGACTGACCAGACCGAAAGCCTGTGTCGAGCCTATGCGGCCCGCGACCCCCGCGTGCGTTACTACCGCAACGAGACCAACCTGGGCGCGGCCCCCAACTACAACCTGGCGTTCAACCTGGCGCGCGGGGAGTACTTCCGCTGGCAGGCCCACGACGACCGTCTCGCGCCGACCTATCTGGAACGCTGTGTCGCCGTGCTCGATCGGGAACCGGCGGTGATCCTGGCCTATCCCAAGACGATCCTGATCGATGAACACGGCCAGGAAACGGAACCGTATGACGACCAGTACATCCTGCGCCAGCCGCAGCCTTCCCGACGGTTCAAGGGCTACTTCTTCAGCTCGTGGCTGTGCAACCCGATCTTCGGCCTGATGCGCCGCGAGGTCCTGGCGCGGACGGCCCTGATCGGCTCCTATCGCGCCTCGGACCGGGTCCTGCTGGGCGAGCTTGCAATCCACGGCCAGACGGAAGAGGTGCCAGAGCGACTGTTCTACAAACGCATGCACCCGAATATGTCCACGCAGGCCAACCTGACCGACAGCGAACTCGCCGCCTGGTTCAATCCCAAGAAGGGCGGCAAGAAGCTGTACTGGGTACGCTGGCGCTGGGTGCGGGAATACTTTCGGGCGATATACCGCGCTCGCCTGACGCCTTACGAGGCGCTGCGCTGCGACCTGATCGTGATCCGTTATGTCATCATCAACCGCGAATGGACGAGGATGGAACTCCGGCTGCTTCGGGAATGGCTGCGCGACAAGTTCGCTGGCCTCCGGGGAACCAGCCAAGGCCCTGAACAGACCCCGCGCGCCGGTTAACCCGCGCTCCAACAGGCTCACGCCCTGGATGCGCTCCAGAAGCTATCCGGGGTGTGGGCCGCGACATGCATCCCCTGACATCCCCATGATTCAAATTCGATCCGCACGGCTGATCGGCACGCCAAAGGCCGGCACGGGACTGCCTTTGGCTGAATGCTGATGGCTGACCGCTGAAAGCTATCCAGCTACTCGTCTTTGCGGCGCTTGAGCAGGCGGGAGGCGAGGTTAGCCTTCTCCTCCTCGACAACAGGCTTGGCCTGGAGCTTGGGCACGGCGGTCGCCGGACGAGCAGGATGGGCCGCCGGCTCGGCTGGCGGCTGGGCCGCTGGATGGTCGCGGGGCGGCTCCGGCGGCGTGGTCTCCAGGGGCAGTGGCGCCGGTGGTGTTGCGGAGACTTCCGCGGCACGGGCGCGCTTGCGCGCGGCCAGCGCGGCCGCCATTGCACCTTCCGGCCCGACCGGGCGCTCCTCGGCCGGCGCGGCCGGAGTCGCTTGCTGGCGCTCGTCGGCGGGCAGGATGCGATCCACCGGGCTGGGGACGCTGCCGTAAGGCGCGCCGCTACCGGCGGCAGAACTGCCGTAGGTCGCGTCCAGGTCCTCGCGCGCGCGCTGCCTGGCCCCGCGCAGCCGGTCGATCTGCCCCAGCCGGGTTTCGTCGACAACCGGCGGCTGGATGCCCAGGCGCGGCAGGAGCCAGGCCCGCAGGCGGCGCAGATCGCTCATCGTCACGATCAGGCGGCGCACACCGACGTCGAAGGGCAGCAGCAGGGTCGCGGCCAGGAACAGCCCCGGCCAGAGCGGCGTCGCGGCCCCGGCGGCGGGCAGGTCATGGGTGTAGACCGCGTTGGGCCGATCCACCAGCGCGTCGCCGCCGGTCAGGTTGGCCAGGTCATTGAGCAGGGTCAGGTTGACCCCGGACTCGGGCAGGCGGTACTCCGGCGAGTAGGTCAACACCCAGCCCGTCGTCTGGGCGACGAGCGTCTCCACCGGGAGCGGCGCGCCGGGAATGGGCTGGCCCGCGGCACGGATGAAATACGCCCCTTCCGCCCCCGGCTCAAACACACCCTCGTAACGGCCCGGCGCGACCTGATACAACTGCACCGTCTGAGTCTCCAGGTCCGGGCTGACGATCGCCGTGTTCAGCAGCAGGCCGTTCAGGAAGGCGCCTTCCCGGTCGCGGGCGTCGACGACCAGCACGGCTTCCTCGCCCCGCTGCTCGACGCGCGCCTCCAGGCTGCTGTTGATCCCCTCGGTGATCGTCCAGCGCACCATCTGGCTGAAGAAGCGCGGATAATCCTCCCATATCACCCACTCACTGGCCCAACGGCTCGTGGCGTCGCTCGTCCAGGCCACCGCCCGCCCCAGCCCGAACTGCCAGACGGCCAGGATCGGATCGGCGTTTGGCTCCGGGCTGCGCATCAAAACCTGGGCGGTGTCCTTGGCCGTGGTCGCCACGTACCCGTGAAGCTGGGGCACGCGCATGATCCCGGTCAGGATCGGACTGTCGCCAACCTGGGCCGGGTAGAAGTTCTCTTCCACGATGTAGGTACGGGTGGCCAGCACCGTCTCCGCCGTGAAGATGCTGGGGATGGTGCTCACGTCGCGGGCGAAGTGGAAATTGCCGCCGCCGGTCACCGCCACGTCCTGCAGGAAGGGGGCGAAGCCATCCCCGATGGCGACCACGGACGTGGTCGTGCCGTATTCGACCCGCATGCGCTCCACCAGGGCCTGGATGCCGGCCGGATTCGCGCCGCCGTCGGTCAGCAGGATGATGTGCGACAGCGGCGTGCTGGCCTGGGCCAGATAATCCGCCCCGGCGCGCAGCCCGGCCAGGATATCCGTGCCGCCGCCGGGCCGCAGACGGGCGATCTGCTCCTGCAAGGCGGGCGGATTCTCGACCGGCACCGGCTGGATAATCCACGAAGCCGCCGAATCGAAGCTGACCACGCCCAGGGTGTCGGTCGGCGCGAGCAGATCGACCGAACGGATGACCGCTTCCTTAGCCAGATCGAGATTGGAATACCCGCTCGGCCCAACGACCGCCATCGAACCGGAACTGTCGATCACGAACAGCAGAGTCAGGGACGGCAGGCGTTCCTGGTCGCGGAGCTGCATCTCGACCGGCAGCGTGTCCTCCAGCGGGGTGCGGAAGTACCCGCCCACGCCGTAGCTATGCGGCCCGCCCAGCACGACCAATCCGCCACCCAGGTCGCGCACATAGGTGCGCAGCACCTCCATCCGCAGCGGCGACAGCTCGGCGGCGGGCACGTCGGCCAGGATCACGCTGACGTAGGCGCTCAGCGGAGCCAGGCCGATCGGCAGCTCGTCCGGCGTGACCACGTCGATCCCCAGGCCCACTTCCTCCAGGGCCGGCAGCAGGTGGACGATTTCTTGTTCGCCCTCCTCGCCTTCCGGATGAACCAGCAGCACCCGCGATGGCCCGGTGATCTCCGTGAAGGCCGACAGGCGGTTGTTCTGGTAGAAGCCGTCCGCGGTGGCATCGACCGGCTCCACCTGGATGCGGATATCGCTGAAGCCGGTGGCCGGAAAGCCGTTCGGCAGGCGGAAGAAATAGCGGTTCTCACCCTGGCGCAGTTGCAGCCGGGTGCGGGCCAGCGTCTGCCCCGAGGCCAGCAGCGAGGCCACCGCCTCGGTATCGATCTCGCTCTCGACCGTGTAGTTGATCTCGAACGGCTCGTCGACGGTCAGGCGGGTGGGCACCTGAACGTCCGTGACCAGGATTTCCGGGGCGGGCTGGCGCTGGAAGGGCACGAAGTTGATCTGGATGCCGGAGGCCGCCGCCAGCCGGGCCGCTTCGGCCGCGTCGCCGACGGTTTCCACCCCGTCGCTCAGGATCACCATGCGCTTGGCCGTGTCCGTCGGGAAAAGCGCCGTGCCGAGCCGGATCGCCTCCGCCAGGTCGGTATTGAGCGTAACCGGCTGGGAGCCGATCTGGCCCAGTTCCGTGCCGGGCTGCATGGGGCGCTCGACCAGGGCATTGCCGCCGAACAGGATCACGGCGGTCTGGTCGTTGGGGCCGCTGGTCGCCATCGCCGCGCGGACGTAATCCAGCGCCGCACCCTGAGCGGCCGCGTCCATGCTGTCGGAGGCGTCCACCAGGAAGACCACGGCCAGCTTCTCCGCCGCCTGGCTGACCTGCATCCCGGCCAGGCCCAGCACCAGCAGCAGGACGATCAGCAGGCGCAGGAGCAGGCTGATCGTATCCCGGCGGCGGCGGTAAGCCAGCCTCGGCCAGCCCACGTAAGCCAGCGCGGGCAGCAGGAGCAGCAGAAGCAGGGCAAGCGGCGTGGTGAAGGTCATGGCGATCTCACACTACAACAGAGCGACAAACTCCTCAACGGTCATCCCGGCCTGGCGAATAATGGCGCGCAGCGTGCCCGAGTCAAGTTCCCGGTGATCGGGAACCGTCACACGCGCGGCAGGAGTATCCCGATATAACATCACGTGACTGCCACGCTGGCGTGTCACCCGGAACCCGGCCTTCTCAAGAGCACGAATGCATTCCCTCCCAGAGATGCGCGGCAGCCGGGTCACGGTACAACGACCATCTGCCGGTCCAGGCGATCTTCGGGAACGGGTTCGTGATTGTCCAGCAAATCCTCGATGTAAAGCGCAATCGCTTCCTGAATGTTGGCAATCGCTTCTTCTCGGGTCTGCCCCTGGCTGATGCACCCCGGCAAACTGGGGCATTCCACGACCCAGTAGCCATCTTCTCCTGGGTAGAGCATGATCTGTCGCATGGATAGACTCCCTATACCAGTACCTTTGATGCGATCATACCACACCGCCGGGCTTTGCCTCGCGGCGCAGAATGTACTCTTCCAGCACCGCGCGGAGCTTCTCGGCGTCCAGGTGGTTGACCCGAATGTTGCCGGGGTAGATCACCAGGTTAGGGCCGTGCTCGCACATGTCCAGGCAGTTGGCCGTGCGCAGCAAAAACGGCGGCTGGAACGGATCGGCCTCGGCCAGCACGGCTTCCAGTTGGGCGTGAAGCAACGCGCCCACCCCGGCCGCATTGCAGTTTTTGCCCAGGCACACGATCACCCGCGGCGGACGGTTGTCGGGGGAGTCGGTCACGATTACAGGCGCTCCAATTCAGTCTCGAACTGCTCCGGAATCACCCCTTCTTCCCGGCACAACTCCAGGACCTCGCGCAGGTTGGCGCGCAGTTCTTCCAGCGTTTCGCCGGTGGTGTGCGCCCCTGGAATATCGGGCACCATGCCGACGTAGAGATTCGTCTCCGGGTCGTATTCTACGTAAGCCGTGAAGACACGCATCACAACCTCCATCCTACCTGTAAACCAAACTGAATCCGTCTATCGCCGCCGCGCGGCCCAGACCTGCTCCGGCTTGGGCAGGCGCATCCCGCGATGGTAGAGCACCCATTCCAGGGCCAGGACCGCCAGCGCGATCAGGGCCAGCACCGGCCAGAATTCCTGCTGGCCGACGTCCTCGCGTTGGGCCTCGCCCACCTCGGTCGTGCCGATCGTCAGGCTGGCGGCCGGCTGGATGAAGCTCTCCGCGCGCTCGAACAGGTTGACCGCGAACGGCTCGCGCTGGAGCAGCGTCCCCTCGTCGTAAACATCGACGGTATACACTCCCAACAGGCTGGTGTCGGCATAGATCAGCGGGGCGTCGCCCACATGGAGGGTGGTCGTCTGCCCATCCGGGCGGGTGATGCGCAGCGTATCGGCCTCGAAAGGCGGGTTGAGGGCCAGCGTCTGGCCGACACGGACGCCCTCCGGCACATCGATGGTCCGGGCCGGGGTATACCACTGCATCAGATTGGCGAGCAGGATCGGCCACGCGATCTGGAGGGGCAGGTCGGAGCGGTGCAGGTCGAAGGTCAGGATCGCCACCTGCCGCCCTTCGTAGATGCCCGCCAGCAGCAGCGGCCCGCCATCCACCCAAACCAGCGGCTCCGCCCAGTCCGCCTCCTCCAGCACCTTGAAATCGAGCAGGTTGACGGTGTCGAAGCTCAGGTACAGGGTGCGCGGGTCGTCCGGCTTGACGCGCGGATCGCCGGTCTCCATGCTGGAACCGGCCACGCTGAACAGAACCGAATCGCCCGGCGGGTTGACGATCAACAGGTCGCCGTCAGGGAGCTTGCCGTCCGGCGGCAGCCAGCCGTCCAGCACGTACAGGTCGAAGTCCTGGCCTTCCGGCAGGCCGGTCTCGACCTGACCCTGGTACGGCTCCAGGTCAGGCAGGCTGGCCAGCGCCTGGCGCAGGTACAGGTTGCCCTCCGTCATGAGCAGGACACGCCCCGCCCCCGCCTCGTCGTAGACCGTCCAGGCGGTATTGTCGAGATCGAGGTAATCCCTGGTGGTGGCGGCCGCGCTGGGCGCGACCGTCGCCTGCAACACGCTGAAGTCGTCCGTCAGGTCGGTTACGAAGACCTGCTGGGCCGTGCGGGCAGGGATGTCGAAGCGCCGCGCCTGATCCAGCACGCCATCCAGAGTCAGGCTGAAAATCACGCTGGTATCCTGCTCGCCAAAATTCTGGACCTCGGCGAAGAGCTGGGGCGGCTCGCCGGCCCTGGCCCGCGTGGACAGGCCGGTGATCGCCAGGTTGTCGCCGCTGCGCCCCACCGGGACATAGCGCAGCTCGCCGGGCAGCACCGGCAGATCGAGCGGCAGGCCGCCATCGCTGATCACGACCACGCTGAAGTCCTCCCCCGCGCCGACCGCGCCCCCGGCGGCCAGGGTCAGGGCGGCGGACCAGTCCGCCGCGGCCTGGGAAGGCTGCGCGCCGAGGATGGCACGGCGCAGCAGGGCCGGGTCGTTGGACGCGCTGGCCAGCACTTCCGGCACGTCGGCGGCCCGGATGACGGTCATGCTGTCTTCCGGGCCGAGCGCGGCCACGATGTCCAGCGCCTCCTGCTGGGCGGCCGCCCAGCGCGACGGTTCCACATCGGTCGCGTTCATGCTGGCCGAGGCGTCGAGCAGGACCGCGATCCGGCCGGTGGTCACGGTGGGGATCGAGATGAAGGGCCGCATCAGGGCGAAGATCAGCAGGGCCAGGATCAGCAATTGGAGCAGCAGGAGCAGGCTGCGGCGCAGGCGCTGCCAGGGGGCGTTGGCCTCCCGGTCGCGCAGGATTTGCTGCCAGAGGTACGTGCTGCTGACCTCGGCCTCGCGGCGGCGCAGGCGCAGCATGTACAGCAGGATGATCGGGATCGCCAGCGCCGCGAGCAGGACAGCAAGAGGGGCTAGAAAGGCCATTACAGACGCATCCTATTTCAAGGCTTCCGCCAGATTGTTATGCTCTTTCGCAGCGCTTCCCGACCATACCGCCCCATTTGTTGGCTACTGTTGCCTTTTCGTTGAGAAAGGACATACACCTTGACCGGCTCGAAACCCAGATGTACGGCAAAATCCGTACAGAGCAAGTCCACAGGAATGACCTCACCGCCATATCGAACGTTGTCATTGACAATGGCTACATAGGCCCCTTGGCGACAGGTTCGATGGAGTTCGGCAAAGACAAACGTAAGTTCAGTAAAGTAGCCCTCTACCATCGACAAAATACCCTTGTTATTGATTTCGCCTCGGTTCCAACGAGTCAATAGGGCAGTCCTGATTTCAGCAAATGCCTGGCTATTTTCGATTACTTCCGAAATTTTCCGAAATCTGTCAACTTGATCGAACTGGCGATAGTAGCTCTCAAGTTGGATGAGTTTGGAGCGATTCTCAACCGTACACGACAATTGGCCTTGCCGGAGAGAGCGAATGCCTTCCTCGCCCACGCCAAGGTAAGCCAGTTCTAGAGCATAAGTTCTAGTATAATCATACCTATTACAATATGGGGGCGAGGTAATCACGCCATGAAACAGGTCTGACTTAATTGAAAGCAGCGCCGTGAAAACACTGTCTTTAATCAGAAATTGTTCGCTAGCTTGAAACGGCATCCTCTGGATTTTTTTGATGTCGTCAATGATGATTCTAAGCACTTGAAGTAGCGCTTTCTTCACAGTGGGCAATTCCCCCTTGTCCATTTTTTTGACAAGCGGCTTTTCCTGTTTACCTTTGAATTGATTACGCTCCTGCATTTTGTTGGAGCGATAATCCCACCGAAGATATTGCCCATCTTTGCGAGTGTAGCTGATCTCCTCCAAAATACTTGCTAATACTAATCTGATGAGGGTCTTGGTATTCATACTGACGTCTGCGGATTCAAGCCAGGCAGTATAGAACATCAAGTCACGTTCGTTTTCTACGGGGAAAGCGCCCTTAGTTATGTTGAGATGGGGAAACTTCGTTTGGACATCAGTGGGTTCTACTTGTTCAAGTACCCGAATGACTTCCTGCAATTCCTCAATGCGGTAATTCATTGCCTGGGACTTCGCATCCCAGGACAAATGACACACAGGCAGAATTTCTACTCCATAGGCATTGATTCCCAGCGTCTTGGCCACAAGAAGTGTCGTTGCAGACCCACTAAACGGGTCCAAGATGGTGTTCCCCGCTTCAATCCCAAACTCCCTGATCAATGACTCCACTAATTGAGCTGAAAAACCCTCCTTATACCTTATCCACCCATGAACAACCTCGCCTTTATTGGCTTGAAAACTTACGACCTGCCTGTTAAAACGATCCGTCTCCTCCAAAAACCGTGCATACTTTTCCTCGAGTGCGCGACGGGCTGTATCCAGGCATACCTGACCATGCGAGAAGTTTTTTCTCACAAGCTCGCCAGTGTGTTCGATCTCATCCGATGAAAAAAGTGGAAGTTGCATGGCTCACCCTGGACTAAAACTGGAGTCAATCAAGCTTGATATCTAGAAGTTCGAATACAAAACGGACAAATGCCTCTCGTTCTTTCTCGTCAATAACAATGTCCGTCAAATTATATGAATCGGTCACGACCTCATCGTCGGAAAGACGCTTTTCAACCTCATCGGTAATGCAACTCGCCAAGAAGATCGTCCGGACATCTGATTTCTGTCGTCGGGCCTCTTCAAAGCTCTTTTTAGCTGCACCATATCTTTCAAGTGCTCCCGCTGTATCCTTTCCCCCTTTCACCTCGATCACGGCAACCAACTCACCACTGGCGTTCAGCAAAGAAATGTCAGGCTCGCTCGAAAACAAAATACTCGTCTGATTACTCAGTCGCATCCCCGATAGAATCGGAGCTTGCTCAACAACCTCATCCAATATTGTCGAGGTAGAACCATCCCGTAGAATAACAGAGACCAAACAATCTGCATTCATGGCTGCACGTACAAGCATTTTTCGAGTTACAAGTTCGGCTTCCTCGCCGACTTTGTTTAACCAGGATCCGTTGATTTGCGCCCCCGCAGAGGTAT
This sequence comes from uncultured Anaerolineae bacterium, assembly GCA_964533805.1. Classification (GTDB taxonomy): domain Bacteria; phylum Chloroflexota; class Anaerolineae; order Aggregatilineales; family Ch27; genus JARKOQ01. Next base: position 12,752 of record CAZHMJ010000125.1, read on the forward strand.
ACATCAACGCCAATGCATCGTCTCTCGTATAGTTGGAAGCGCCTTCGATAATCAAGCTCGAGTGGGAGTTATACAACTGGCATAGGTGAAGCGCTTTTTCCGCCGAAAGGGGAACTTTTCCCCGTTCGATGGAGACGATCGTGAGGACCAGCTTGTTTACAGCTTTCTGCGGCAGAGCCGCGACATTACGATAATAGGCGGATAGTCGAGGCTGTTCCTGCAAAACTCGCGGATGGGCAAACACAGCGATCGGCGGCACGCCAGAATCGATAACCATTTGCCATGCTAGCTTCGATATCCCCCAATGATCTCGGCTATCCCAGTTAAAATTCTCACTGATTCCAATCAACTTATCTATTTCGGAATTGAACGTCAGGAATCCAAGTTCCAGTAGCTTTCTGTGAAAGAACGTGGAGCGAAGTCGATAGTCGATCTGTACCGCCTCTGTAAGCCGGGTGTTCTTCATATTTCCAAATCCTGATCAAGATCAAAAGGCTTGCTAGAGCCGCGTCTCAATGCCCGTCCGACCCGTCCCCCGGAGTCCGGTAGGGATGCTCGGCCCGATAGCTGGCGATAATCGCGTACGCTTCCTCGTAGGTCCGGGCCAGCGCGAGGTGAAACCGTTCCGCTCCGGCGGGATTCACCTGCGAAAACAGGTTCCAGAAGGCCCGCAGCCCGGCGTTCCAGCCGACCACCACCCGCAGCCCAATCGGAACTTCACCGGCCAGGTCGGTCACGCGCCGGAAATATTTGAAGAACTGGCCCGGCATGCGCTCGGCCGCGCTCAGGTCCAGGATGAAATCGAACTCGTAGCCAAGCCGGCCCTCGGCCTCCACAATCCGCCCGGTCTCCTCGTAGGCTTCGAACACTTCTTCCCAGGTCCAGATCGGCCCAAAGACCTGGATCA
>CAZHMJ010000126.1:0-712 GCA_964533805.1 uncultured Anaerolineae bacterium
TCCTCTGTGGTGAGATGTCTTTTTCAGTTTGATGCGATTGCCCTGACCGGCATGATCCTTTGCTTGACACGGCCTGTCTGCCATGCTACCATAACCCACGTTCAACTGCATACGTCATCCAGAGCGGTGGAGGGACCGGCCCAGCGAAACCGCGGCAACCCCTGGCCAGCTTCAATGGGGCAGGAAGGTGCTAATTCCGGCAGAGGAGGCATCCTCTGGCAGATGATTGGATATCCCGCCGTGCTTCACAGATGCCTCCTGTTTACCAGGGGGCATTTTTCTTGGCCCGGCTCAGAAGAATCCCCAGTTTTGGACGCGGCTGTACCAATTCAATACAAGGAGTCTTCTCAGTGAGCAGCAATACAACATTTATGACGTCCCCGAAGTATTACTTTACGTCTGAGAGCGTGACGGAAGGCCATCCGGACAAGATTTGCGACCAGATCTCGGATGCCGTGCTCGACGCGATCATCAAGGAAGATCCCGACGCCCGCGTGGCGTGCGAGACCGCGGTGACCACCGGCCTGATCCTGGTCATGGGCGAGATCACCACCAGCACGTATGTCGATATCGGCAGCCTGGCGCGCAAGACGGTCGAGGAGATCGGCTATACCCGCGCCAAGTACGGCTTCGACTCGGAGACATGCGGCGTCATCGTGTCCATCAAGGAACAGAGCGCCGATATCGCGCTTGGCGTCGACAAGGCGCTCGA
>CAZHMJ010000126.1:722-13562 GCA_964533805.1 uncultured Anaerolineae bacterium
AGATGTCCGATGCCCAGATCGATGCGATCGGCGCGGGCGACCAGGGCATGATGATCGGCTTTGCCTGCAACGAGACGCCGGAATACATGCCCCTGACCAGCAGCCTGGCCAACAAGCTGGCTCGCCGCCTCACGGAAGTCCGCAAGAACGGCACGCTCGAATACCTGCGGCCGGATGGCAAGAGCCAGGTCACGGTCGAATATGCCTATGGTAAGCCGGTCCGCGTGGACACGATCATCATCAGCACTCAGCACGCTCCGGAAGCCACCCAGGATCAAATCCGCGCGGACATCATCGAGCACGTGATCCGCAAGGTGGTCCCCGGTGGACTGCTGGACGACCGGACGCGCATTCTGGTCAATCCGACCGGCCGTTTCGTGACCGGCGGGCCGATGGGCGACGCCGGTCTGACGGGCCGCAAGATCATCGTTGATACCTATGGCGGCGTGGCCCGGCATGGCGGTGGGGCGTTCAGCGGCAAGGACCCGACGAAGGTCGACCGCTCCGGCGCATACATGGCGCGCTACGTCTGCAAGAATATCGTCGCGGCAGGCCTGGCGGATCGCGTCGAGCTTCAGATCAGCTATGCCATCGGCGTGGCGCATCCGACCAGCCTGGCGGTGGAGACCTTCGGCACGGGCAAGATCAGCGATGCCAAGATCGAGGAGTTGGTGCGCAAGTACTTCGATCTGCGCCCGGCGGCGATCATCCGCGACCTCGATCTGCGCCGGCCACTGTACCGGGCCGTGGCCGCCTACGGCCACTTTGGCCGCGACGATCTGAATGTGCCGTGGGAGCGTACCGATAAAGCCGACCTCCTGCGCAAGGAGGCTGGCCTGTAAAGCCCCGCCGTGGCAAACGCGGTTTGAGGCTGATTCAACGAACAGCCCCGCTCGAAAGGCGGGGCTGCTTCTTTCTAAAGCTGGGTTTCCCCCAAGGCCCGGACGGGTAGGGTGAGACTGAACGTACTTCCCGCACCCTCCACGCTTTCGAACCAGATGCGCCCTCCCATGGCCTGGACTTCGGCGCGGACCAGGTACAGGCTGAGGCCGTAGCCGTCCACGCCGATGATCTGGGGCTGGCGGGCGCGCTGGAAGGGGGCGAACACGCGGTCGTATTCGCTGGCCCGAATCCCGTAGCCCTGATCATTGACGTCGATCCGGACGTGCTGGCGGTTCAACTCCAGCCGGGCGCGCAGATCGATGGGGGAATTGGCCGGGCTGTAGCAGGCTGCGTTGCGCAGCAGATCGCGCAGGACGTAGCCCAGGTATTCTGGCGAGGCCAGGATTTCCAGCGTGTCGGGCACGTCGACGGTCAACCGGTCGCGAAAGTCGCCGCCGCCCATGTCTGGATCGCCAAGGGCTTCGTCGGCCAGTTCTTCCAAGAAGTCTTCCAGGAAGTCGGACAGGCGCAGCTTGCGCCGCTGGTCGCGGATCTGGCGCGGCAAGGCCCCGGTGCGCAGCAACTCCAGCCGCTGGAGCAGGCTCATCAGGTTCTGGAGGCGGAGCATGTGGGTGGAGATGATGTCCGTGAATCCCAGGACGCGCTTGCCCAGGCGATCCAGTTCCGGCGTCTGGTTGTTCTGGAGCACGATCTGTTTGATCAACTCGGCGTGGCCGCGGGTGGCCGAGATCGACATCCGGGCCTCGTTCCGGAAGGTGGTCATGATCTCGGTGAGGGGCTGCCAGTCGGCGCGTTCCAGAACGACCATGCTAAAGACGGCGCCCCGCGCGTTGTAGACGCCGGCGATCCAGCAGGGGGTATGCACGCCGCCCATGAATGTGTGAAAACGAATCGGGTTGGGGGAGCGCAGAGCTTGCTCGCGAAGCTGGTTGAGGCCTGGCGCATCCTGATCGCGGGCCTGGTCGAGCAGATCCGCCAGACCGGACCAACCCCTGGACCGAATCTGCATCAGGTTGGGTCCCAGGATCGATCGCGCGGGCAGATTGTCCAGCACGAGTTTTCCCTCGGCGTCGAAGAGCAGTACGCCTTCACCCATGCCGTCCAACAAGGCGCGGTAGTCGATCTGTGCCGGTGGCTCAGCCATGATTCCTCCCCCACGTTCGTCTGTCCTATTATGGAGGCAGTCGGTCGCCAGACGCAAGATCGCAATCCTGGCACTCGACGGGTGGATTGTTAGAGATTTGTGTAAGGCGGGAGGGAGCGAGCCGGCACCGGTCAGGAAAACCCTTGCCGAAACGGGGGATGAAACCGTTCTGGTCAGCGCATTGTTCGGAGTCTGGAGACTGGATATACTTGGCCCGCTCAAATACAACCCTGATCACCCACACGAATAATCAAAGGACAAGGTGATGATTGCAGAGACTGCCCGGCGTGTTCGGGAGAATGTCCAGCGCGTGATCATCGGCAAGGACGAGGTCATCAACCTGGTCCTCGCCGCAGTGCTGAGTGAGGGCCATATCCTGCTGGAGGATGTGCCCGGCACGGGCAAGACAACCCTGGCCAAAGCCCTGGCGATGTCGCTTGGCTGTGAATTTCGCCGGATTCAATTCACGCCGGACCTGTTGCCCAGCGATGTGACCGGCATCAATTATTTCAACCAGAAGCGTCAGGAGTTCGAGTACCGTCCCGGCCCGATCCTGAGCCAGGTCGTCCTGGCGGACGAGATCAACCGCGCGACCCCGCGCACGCAGAGCGCCCTGCTGGAAGCCATGCAGGAGCGCCAGGTGACGGTCGACCTGGAGACCAAGAAGCTGCCCCGACCCTTCCTGGTGATCGCCACCCAGAACCCGATCGAACTGGAAGGGACATTTCCCCTGCCGGAAGCCCAGATCGACCGCTTCCTGATGCGGATCGATATCGGCTATCCGACGCTCGATGAAGAGCGCGATCTGCTGACCCGCTTCCGGACGGACGATCCCATGGAGACTCTGGCCCCGGTGACCGAGCCGGCGGCAGTCCAACAGATGATCCGGGACGTGCGCGATATCCGGGTTGAGCAGAGCGTCCACAACTACATCGTGGACGTGATCCGGACGACCCGCGAGCATCATGAGGTCGACCTGGGGGCCAGCCCCCGCGCGACTCTGGCGCTGTACCGTTCTAGCCAGGCCTGGGCCGCGATCCAGGGCCGGGATTTCGTCTTGCCGGATGACGTCAAGCGTCTGGCTCCGGCAGTGATGACTCACCGGATCATGCTCAGCCCCCAGATGCGCCTGCGTGGGCGCAAGCCGGAAGAAATCGTGGCTGATATCGTCAATACCGTGCCCGTTCCCGTGGAAGCCTGACCGTGGCCCTTTTTGACTTCGAAAAGGCGGAGCGCGAACTGTTGCAGAGCGGTCGCCGCCAGGTCGCGGGCGACACGGTGCGCAGCCTGCTCGATCACCGCTGGGTGAGCATGGCGATTCTGCTGTTCGTCCTCGGCGCACTGCTGCGCAATACCACCCTGATGGCCCTGACGGGCTTCATGCTGGTTGTGGTCGGTGTGGCCTGGCTGTGGAGCCGGCGGGCGCTCCAGAACGTGGTCTACCTGCGCCGCTTCCAGCACCGCCGGGTATTTCCCGGTGAGGAGATCGAGTCCCAGGTGGTGGTGGAGAACCGCAAGCTGTTGCCGCTTGGCTGGCTGCGCGTGGAGGATGAATGGCCGCTGGTGGTGGGACCGCTGGATGAGTCACGACTCAACGCGGCTCCCGGTCCGGATGCGGGCCTGCTGACCAACACGTACACCCTGCGCTGGAACCAGCGCGTTCGGCGGCGGATGGCGATCCTGGCGCGGCGGCGGGGGGTCTACGCGATCGGTCCGGCTTACGGCGTATCTGGCGATCCGTTCAACCTGTTCGAGCGGGGGCGCGAGCTGGCTCCCACGGATTACCTGATCGTTTACCCGGAAATTCGCCCCCTGGAAGACCTGGGCTTGCCGATGAAGGACCCGTTGGGAGATGTCTCCGGACAGCAGCGCCTGTTCGAGGACCCCAACCGGATCATGGGCGCGCGTGACTATCGTCCTGAGGACGACATGCGGCACATCCATTGGAAGGCAACGGCCCGGACGGGCGCGCTTCAGACCAAGGTCTACGAGCCGACGCGCAGCGTCAACCTGGTGCTGTGCCTGAACGTGGGTACCTACGAAGAACACTGGCATGGCTTCTGGCCGGACATGCTCGAATATCTGGTCAGCGTGACGGCTTCCCTGGCCTACTGGGCCTTCGACCAGCACTACGCGGTGGGCGTGGTCGCCAATGGCACGCTGGCCCATGCCGACCAGCCTTTCCGGGTGCTGCCGGGGCGCAGCCGTCACCAGCTTGCCCGCATCCTGGAGACTCTGGCCGGGGTGAGTTACATCGTCACGGCCGGGTTTGCCAACTTCATGCTGGAGGAGAGCCCGCACCTTCCCTGGGGGGCGACGCTGGTCCTCGTAACTGCCTACATCAATGATGACATCGAAGCGACCGTGATCCGCCTGCGCGACAGCGGACGGCGATTGGTGTTGCTCATGCTGGGCAAGCAGGCGCCGCCGTTCATCCCTGGCGTGCTGGTCCACCACCTCCCAATTGACAGCGAACCGCCGCCGCTGCCGGAGGAGGAAGAATCGCCGGAAACTGAGCTGACTCCACGCGAGCGGTTCCTGCGGGAGCGGGTGCGCCAGGAGGGGAGGCCGTCGTGAACCTGATCCGTCGCCTGCATGACCCGACCGTGAACTTCTCACGGCTCGATCCTCGCCAGGAAGCGGCGCATTTACTGGCTGGCGCGATGGAAGCCCTATGGATCGCACCCTGGTTTGCGATCATGCTGCCCCAGGCCCGCCAGATTCCGATCTACGGCTTGCTGGCGTACGTGGTGGCCAATTTGCTGGTCGCGCTTTTGCTGGTGCGGCTGCTAGACTCGCGCGGCATCTATGAGGATTTGCGGCAGATGCTGTTTCTGCTGCTGCTGGTCGTGGTCGTACTGCTCTCCGCCGGGACGCTGCTGGCCCCGCTGGCCGGGGACGCGGCCCAGATGATCGACGAGAATGTCGTCGAGCCGGTGCGAGTCCTGACTCTGCCGCCCATCCTACCGATCCTGGCCCTGCTCGGCTTCGTGTGGTGGCGCGGGCTGCGGTTGGGGATCGTGATGCCGACGCCTGTCCGGGTCGCATTCGGGATGCGGCTTGGTATCCTGTTTTTCCTGGTGGCGGCCATCTTCCCTGATGCGCAGGTCGCGGTTATGGCATCCCTGTCGCCCTTCTTCTTTTGCGGCCTGCTGGGCACCAGCCTGGCCCGGGCGATCTCCTTGCGGGAAAGCGGGGGGCAGGCCGTGAGCTTTGGCCCGCGCTGGACGATCTTCATGATCCTGGCCGCGGCGGGTACGACGCTGATCGGTTTTCTGATCTCAGCCGGGCTGAGCGGACTCGACCCGGACGCGATCGCCGGGGTCTTTCAGCCAGTGATCGCGGCCATCCTGCTCGTGTTTACGATCCTGATGACCCCGCTGTTCCTGGTGATTCAAGCGATCGCAGAGGCGATCCTGAGCGCCTTTGGCGGCCAGTTGATGGGCAACTTCATGGAGCCCACCTCGCTCTCGAATATCATCGAGGGGACTCCCCAGCAGCAGACCGGCGCGCTGGAAGACCTGTTCAACCGCATCCAGCAGTTCTTTGACCTGTTTGGCGGGGTGGGCGGGTGCCTCACGATCGTGGTGGTGCTGATCGTGGTGGCCATCATCGTGCTGACCCTCGGCCGCCGCCAGCGGGCGGCGCTGCCTCAGGACGAGGAGCGTGAGGACCTGGATGGCGATACCCTGGGTGGCCTGCGCGATCTGTTCCAGCGCGGCTTGAACGCCATGAACTCGATGCTGCACGCCGTCGGCCAGTTTGGCCTGGGGCGCGACCTGTTCGCCGCGCTGACCATCCGGCGCGCTTACGCCCAGATGGCGCGGCTGGCCGCCAAGCAGGGTTATCCGAGGCCGGTTTCCCAGACGCCGTATGAGTATCAGACTGTGCTGGACCAGGCTTTCCCGGCTGTGCAGGCGGACATCGACATGATCACCGATGCCTACGTGCGCGTCCATTACGGTGAGGTGCCGGAGAATGCCGATGCGCTGAAGCACGTGACCGACGCCCTGGAGCGCATCAAAGCGACGCCCGCGCCGCGTTAGGATGGCGCGCTCCTCGGGAAACAGCGCGCAGCACTCAGCGGTCAGTAGTCAGCCAAAGGCAAAGACAGCCAGGCCGCGTGATTCGCGCTCGGTTTGCGTTTTTTGCTTCGACGCTTGCTACCTGGACGCTGCCAGCGGCATGGCCAGCTCCGCAGAAAAAACACAGGCAGGTGGGGGACTCCCGCCTGCCTGTGTCGTTTGCAGGTTTAGGGGGGCTAGCTTTCGGCTGTCTCCAGGGCGCTCAGACGGTTGACTGCATCGGCCAGGAAGGGGTAGTTGTAGACCTGGCCCCACAGCCGCACCCACTCGTATTCCCGGCGAGCGTCCTCGGTCTCGCCGCGCGCTTCCAGGACGCGGCCGCGCCAGTAGTGCTGGGAGCCGGTCTGAACTCGCTGGAGAGCGTCGTCGAGATCGTTGAGCGCGTCGCCATAGCTTTCCTGGTTGAACAGGACACGAGCGCGATATTCCAACGCCGTGGCCTGCTGCGCAGGTGTCTCAAGCTGATCCGGGAAGTTGCCGGCCAGAATATTGAGCGCGTCGTCCATGGCCGCGCCGAACGCGGTCTCATTGCGCGGATTCGCGCCTTCGACCAGCGCCTGCGCCTTGAGCAGAAGCAGATCGCCGCGGCCCGGCATGGCTTCCAGCAGCAGGTCGAGGTCTTCGATTGCTTCCCCAAAGCGGCCGGCCCGATAGGCGGCGATGGCCCGGCCTTCGCGCGCCAGGGCGTTCTCCTCGCTCAGGCGCAGGGCGGCGCTGTAGTCCTCGTAGGCCAGCCCATACTGGTGGCGCCGCATGTACAACCCGGCACGCTGCATCAAGGCGCTCGCCTGGACGGGCAGGAGGTCTTCGGTGTTGAGCGCCTGGGCATAGGCCTCGATGGCGAGGTCGAAGTTGCCCTCCAGTGTGCGGGCGTCGCCCAGCAGCGTCCAGCCTTCGATGCTGCCTGGATACGTAAACAGGTAACTCTGCAGGTGCAGGACGGCCAGGCCATAGTCGCCTCGCGCCACGTCGGCCCGTGCCTGGAGCAGGTAGGCGCTCTCGGATGTGGGATCGATTGCCAGTGCCACATAGGCATCCTGCTGGGCGTCGGCGGGCTGATTGCGCAGCAGATTCAGTTCCCCGCGCAAAATCCACATGTACACATCGCCGGGATCGGTGCGCAGCCCTTCCGCGATGACGTCACCGGCTTCCTGCAAGTCGCCCACGCGCATCGCGTTCTGGGCCAGAATCTGGTACGGCATGCGCAGGCGCTCGTCGCCCGCCAGGGCGCTGTCGGCGGCTTGATTGGATTCAGTGTAGTTGCCCGTGGCGGCGTAGACGTAGGCCAGCCCGGCCTGGACCAGCGGTTCGGCCTGCTGGCGCTCCAACTCGCGCAGCTCTTCCAGACGACCCAGGGCCTCTTCCATCGTGCGCAGGGCGCGCTCGGTATCGCCTGTGTTGACCAGCGCGATCGCCTCGTAATAGTAGGGCGCCGCATCGAAGTTGGATGAGGTCAGATCGCGCTCATGCTCCAGGGTCGGCAGGACCTGTGCGTACTCCTGGCGATCCATGCGGACCACGGCCTGCAGCAGCGGTCCGCTGCTGATGCGCGGATAGACCGGGGTCGGCGTCATTTCCGAGAAGAGATCGCCCAGCGGAATCGCCGGGTCCAGGGTGGGGCTGGGGGTGTAGGTGAGCTGCGGCGTCGGCGAAGGAGTCGGCGTGAAGCCCGGTGTGGGCGTCGGTGTCTGGGTTGGGGTATGGCTGGGCGTCCAGGTGGGCGCCATGGCGATCCCACCCGGTCGGGTCGCGACGAAAGCGCCGCCAGCCAGCAGGCACAACAGGAGCAGCACCGGCACGATCCTGACGGTCAGGGTAAGCAGGGTTGCGGCTCGTTCACCGGCGCGGTTGCGCGTCTTGTGCTTCCAGATCAGGTCGGCGAATGGGTCCTCGGTCGTGGACAACCGTTCCAGGATCGGCTTGAGGGCCTGCAAAGCGGCCTTGATCTTGTCTGCCGGGGGAAGGGGGATGATATTGCGCGGCGAGGCCGCTTTTTCCGGCTCCGGACTGACTCCCAGGGCCTGAAGGCCCTTGATCGCCATTTCGTTGTTGGGGTTGATCTGGAGCAACTGGCGCAGACAGAAAATGCGCTCGTTCTGATCCTTGGCCACACTGCTCAACCACAGCCAGGCGGTTTCGTTGGCCGGGTTCAGGCGAATCGAATTCTGAAGCAGGCGGCGAGCCTCGTCGTTCTGCTTGGCTTTGGCGGCCGCGATCCCCTGCTGGAGATACTGGAGGGCTTGATCTTCGGACATGGCGCTGGTCCCATCCTCACCGGGCATGGCGCAACCCACACTCGCAGGCTGCGGCGCAGATGATGCGCTCATTGTATACCAACATGCCGGACGCCAACAATCGCCCGGCGGGCGTCTACTCCGGCTGGCCGACGGTGATTCCGGCCAGCGTTTCCAGAACGGTGATGACCGCGCTGTTGTCCAGGTGACCGTTGCCTGCGGCGAGCATGGCCCGGTAGAGCTGTTGGGCCAGGGCGGTCAGCGGCAGCGGAACGCCGTAGGTGTTTCCGGTGTCCAGGACGATGTTCAGGTCTTTGTGCTGCATATGGGCTTTGAAGCCGGGCGTCAGCACGCGGCGGAAGATGCGCTGGGGTTTGGTGTCGAGCGCCCAGCATTGGGCCGCGCCGCGGCTGATGGCCTGCACGACGCGCTCCGGATCGACTCCGGCCTTCTGGCTGAGCACCAGGGCTTCGGCCATGCCGATCATCTGGGCGACGACCATGATCTGGTTGGCGGCTTTGGTCACCTGGCCCGCGCCGCTTTCTCCAATGTAGGTGATGGTCTTGCCGATCGCCTGGAGCAGCGGGAGCGCTTTCTGGAAGGCATCCTCCGCGCCGCCGACCATGATCGTGAGCGTGCCGGCCTTCGCGCCGACATCCCCGCCGCTGACCGGGGCATCCAGGGCTGCGACTCCGGCCTTCGCCAGCTCGGCAGCGACGTGACGGGCTGTCTCTGGCTTGATGGTGCTGTTGTCGATCGCGATCAGGCCGGGGTGCGCGCCCTCAATGATGCCATTCGGGCCAAGCGCCACCAACTCGACATCCGGGGAGTCGGGCAGGTTGGTGAAGACGAAATCGACCTGCTCGGCGACTTCTTTGGGAGAGAAGGCCGCCGTCGCGCCCTCGGCGACGAGCTGGTCGACGATGGCGCGGCTGCGGTTGTGGACGACCAGTTTATAGCCGGCTTTCATCAGGTTGCGGGCGATTGGCGCGCCCATCAGGCCCAGGCCGATAGTGCCAACGGTGGTCATGCGATTCTCCTCGAAAAAAGTGGTCAGAGGGTGGTCATTGGTTTCTGGCAGAAGCAAACGATGGCGCAGACAGCGGCTTCGTGGGGCGGACTGCGCTGCCGGGATTGGTCTGCGCGTCTGTGATTCGTCGAACTGCAGGGGTGATTGTAATGCATCTGGCTGGATTGGACAGCAAAATCGCCTCTGTTGACTTTGGGATGGAGGCGGGCTTTCCCAGAGGTCTGAACGCGCTGGCCAAGGGTTGATTTTCCGCCAGGCAGACGGTATTGTGAGGGGGCTTGCGAACCGATTTGACCTGAGAGGCTATCCCGCTGATGATCTTTCAAGAACTGGCGCTGAAGGGTTTGATTCTGATCACGCCCCAGGTGTTCGAGGATGAGCGTGGCTTCTTTTTGGAACGCTACAGCCAGCGTGTTTTCCGGGAGCAGGGCGGGATCGACCTCACGTTTGTGCAGGACAACCATTCGCGTTCCACGCGGGGGGTGCTGCGCGGGATTCACTTTCAGCTTCCCCCGGTTGCCCAGGACAAGCTGGTGTGGGTGACGCATGGCGAGGTGTTCGACGTAGCGGTCGACCTGCGCCGCGATTCCCCAACGTTCGGACAGTGGCAGGGCGTTACACTCTCCGAGGACAACCGCCAGATGTTATTGGTACCAAAGGGATTCGGGCATGCTTTTCTGGTCCTCAGCGAGACGGTGGATTTTCTCTACAAGGCCAGCGATTTCTATGCCAAATCGCACGAGCGAGGCATCGCTTGGAACGATCCTCAAATCCACGTTGACTGGCCGGTGGCGACCCCGATTCTTTCTGGCCGGGATTTGCACCAGCCTTCGCTGGCCGAGATGCTGGATCGTGGCGAGTTGTTTTGAGGTCTGACCCTCGGACGGAGACATCTTTCAGGGGGAGATGATGGGTATTCACACCGCGACGCTGAGCTTCCAGACTCGTGGTAACGCGCAGATGATCGACATCACGCAGGAAGTCGCCCAGGTCGTCCGCAACAGCGGTTTCGATGGCGGGATCGCCACGCTGTTCTGCCCCGGCTCGACCTGTGCCGTGACCACGATCGAATATGAGGACGGGGCGCTCAGCGACCTGCGCCGGCTGTTCGACGAGATCGCCGGCCCAGAACGCCACTATGCCCACAATCTGCGCTGGGGGGATGGCAACGGGCACAGCCACGTCCGCGCGGCGCTGCTGGGCCCGTCCCTGACGGTGCCCTTCATGGAGCAAAGCCTGCTGCTGGGCACCTGGCAGCAGATCATCTTCGTGGACTTCGATAACTCCGCCCGCTCGCGCCGGGTGATCGTCCAGGTGATGGGCGAGAAGACCGGCGATTAGGCTCGACGCGGCCCCTCGAATCGCACAGGGCCGCGCGCGCCGCGTCGCAGGACGGCCAGCACGAAGCGCGGCAGGCGGGTCATCCGCTTCCAGCGCCATGGCTCCCGGATCAGCCGGTAGAGCCATTCCAGCCCCAGCCGTTGCCAGCCTTTGGGCGCGCGCACCTGCGCGCCGGTCACGAAATCGATCGCACCGCCAACTCCCATCGCCACCTTGACCTTGAGCCGGGGGAGATTGCGCGCGATCCACTTATCCTGTGTCGGCGCGCCGTAGGCCACGAACAGGATGTCTGCCCCGCTGGCATTGACCCGTTCGACGATGGCGGCTTCTTCCTCTGGCGCAGGCGTGCCCGCGTACGTCCCCACAATTTGCACGCCCGGATAACGCGCGCGCAGCAGGTCCGCCGCACGCGCGGCGACGCCTTCCGCCGCCCCCAGCAAAAAAATCCGCCAGCCCTCATCCGCTGCCCAATTTGTGATCAGGGGCAGGCCGTCGGAGCCGGTGATCCGGTCGGGCAAAGGGTGGCCGAGCAGGCGGGCGGCGATCAGCAGGCCGATCCCGTCGGCCGCGCACAGGTCGGCCCGCTGGAGGATGGCGTAAAAGTGAATGTCGCGCTGGGCGACCATAACGAATTCCGGGTTGACTGTGCAAATCTGGTGTGGCTGTTCTCCGGCGATCCAGGTTTTGATCTGATGGCGCAGGTCGTCCCAGGTGATGGGATCGAGGGGCACGCCGAGCAGGCGAACCCGCGCCCGGCCGGCTGGCGCGGCCGTCTGTGGCGGGATGGGTGATGGCTGGCCGTCCAACAGCGCGCGTGCGGCCGCGGTCACCTGATCCGGCGTGATCAGGGTCATGCACGTCCGGGCAGGACAGCCCTCGCGCTGCCCGACGGCGGCGAAGATGTAGCTGCACGGGCTGCACAGCGGGGCGCTGCGCAGGACGCGCGCCCGATCGGAGGGCGCCCATGGCCCCCAGGCGGCAGCGTTGCTTGGCCCGAAGATAGCCAGCACGCGTGTCCCCGCCGCCGTGGCCAGATGCATGACGCCGCTGTCTGCCCCGATGAACAGCGCACAGCGGGCCAGTACCGCGCCAAGCTGGCCGAGCGTGGTCTGACCGGCCAGGTCGAGCGGCGTGTGCTGCATGGCCGTCCGCATCGGAGCGATGTCATCGCCGGGGCCGCCCACCAGCACGATTTGCACGCCCTGTCCGGCCAGTTGGTCGGCGACAGCGGCGAAGGCTTCTGGCGACCAGCGCCGGGCCAGGGAATAGCCGCCGCTCCCGGGATGGATGGCGATCCAGGGCCCGTTACCGCCCGACAATTGACTCTCCGCCCAGGCGCGGTCGGTGGCGGAAACCCCGGCGCGCAGCGGATGATCGGCGGGATCGTGCGCGGGGTCGTGGATTCCCAGCGCGGCGTCGATCACGCGCAGCCAGTAGTCGACTTCATGGCAGCTCCCGAATCCCTGATCGCGTGCACGGCCGGTCAGGAACCACCCGCGCCCGTTGTCCAGCCCGGTGCGCGCTGGCGCGCCGGTGGCGAGCGCCAGCCCGGCGTATTTGAGCACCCCGAAGCGCGTGGTCAGGTGGTGCAGGATCAGGACGTGGTCGTAGCGAGCGCTGCGTAATCGGAGCGCCAAAGCCAGCCCGGCCTTGAGATTGGCAGGCCGCAGCAGGTCGGTGGGACGGTCGAAGGCGAATTTGTCGAATACGAGCACATCGTCGACCAGGCCGGTGTTCTGCAGGATCGCAGCGCTGTGCCCGGTGGTCAAGACATGAATCACACCTGCGGGATCGTGATCCCGCAGGTGTTGCAGGGCCGGGGTAATCGTGATCAGGTCGCCGATGTCGGCCAGCTTGACGAGCAGCCAGCGGCGCGGCGTGGGGGTGGAGTCGGGCATGGATTGCTCAGATCATCAGGGCCATCACCGCGCTGTATTCTCGGACGCCTTACCCATCCTTGCTTCCGCTACCTTGTCCGTTCGAGGTTTCCGCCGGTTGGGTGGCCTGATTGGGCAGGGGCGGGATGACGCCATAGGGCGGAGCGTCCGCCGGGATAGATCGGAAGAGCGTCGTGTAGGGAAAGAGTGTAGATCTCGGTGGTCG
>CAZHMJ010000127.1:0-13398 GCA_964533805.1 uncultured Anaerolineae bacterium
GCCTACGGCGGCGACTTCGGCGACCAGCCCAACGATGGCCCGTTCTGCATCAACGGCCTGATCTGGCCCGACCGCGTGCCGCACCCCGGTCTGTGGGAATACAAGAAGGTGCTGGAGCCGGTCGCGGTCGAGGCGATCGACCTGGGCGGTCCGGCCGGCCAGGCCACTCTGCGCATCACCAACCGCTACACCTTCCGCGACCTGAGCCACCTCAGCGGGCGCTGGGCCGTGGTCGCCAACGGGGCGGAGCTGCAATCCGGCAGCCTGATGCCCCTGGAGCTGAAGCCGGGGGCGAGCGCGGTGCTCAGCCTGCCGGTGCGCAAGCCGGCCCTGCCGCCCGGCGCGGAAGCCTGGTTGGAGGTGCGCTTCCGTCTGGCGGAGGACTGCCTGTGGGCGGCGAAGGGCCACGAGGTGGCCTGGGCGCAGTTCAAGCTGCCGGACAGCCGCCCGGCCCTGGCCCCGCTCAAGACGGCCGGACTGCCCGCCCTGCGCCTCCAGGACAGCCCGGAGGCGGTCGTGATCACCGGGCAGGACTTCGGCCTGAGCTTCGACCGGGGCACGGGCTGCCTGGCGACCTTCCGCGCTCAGGGGCGCGACCTGCTGACCGCAGGGCCCAAGACCGCCGTCTGGCGCGCGCCGACCGACAACGACACGGCCCTGATCTTCCCCCACGATTACACCCACCGCCTGGCCGAGCAGTGGCGCGACGCCGGGCTGGACCGGCTGGTCGAGCGGGTGACACGCTTCGAGGTCACCCCGGTCAGCCCGCAGGAAATCCGGGTTGACGTGGGCCTGGTCGCGGCCGCGCCGGGCCTGGGGGATGTGCTGGAAATCGGGCTGGGCTACCGGGTGTATGCCAGCGGCGACGTGGTGATCACGCACCGCCTGCTGCCCGGCCGCCCGGTGCGGACTCTGGCCCGGGTCGGTCTAAGCATGGCCCTGCCGGGCGGGCTGGAGCGTTTCACGTGGTACGGGCGCGGGCCGCACGAAGCCTATCCCGACCGCAAGCTGGGCGCGCCGATCGGCGTCTACGATAGCACGGTCGATGCCCAGTACGTGCCCTACATCGTGCCTCAGGAGCATGGCAGCCACCCGGACACCCGTTGGGCGGCCCTGACCGGCCCGGACGGCTTCGGGCTGCTGGTGGCCGGACTGCCGCTGCTGGCCGTCAGCGCCTCGCACTACAGCCCGGCCAACCTGACCGAGGCCAGCCACACCCACCAGTTGGTCCGCCAGCCGGACGTGCTGCTCCACGCGGACTACAAGCAGGCCGGGCTGGGCAATGGGAGCTGCGGGCCGTTCACGCTGACGCCCTACATGCTCGACGCGCGCGAATACCAGTACGGGCTGCGCCTGCGGGCGATCACGATCCCGGAGGCCGATCCGGCCGTCTTCGCGGCGCGGGTCATGGGGCTGCTGTATTGAGAGGCTAGACGCAGGGAGACAAGAGGCAAGAAAAGGCGAGGACTCCGGCAGGGCAATCGCATCAAACTGAAAAAGACATCTCACTACAGAGACACAGAGGGAAAACGGTTCTACAAGCGTTTGATTCATTGTCTCGACAGTACGGTTTTTTCTGTTTTCGCTTTTCTCTGCGTTTTTCCTTGGCGTTCTTGGCGTCTTTGCGGTTCTAAATGCTTTTTGATGCGATTGCCCTGAGGACTCCGGCCTCGCTGCTTCGCAGCGCCAGGGCCAGGAGACCGGAGAAACATCGGTTGTAAGGACGGGTAACCGACCCGTCCGCCGCGCGCCAATCGCGCAGCTTCGCCAGGAGAGACTCCAGGCCGATCGCGGCTCGATCCTCGCCGCGAACCGCCTTCCAGACCACTCAAGGACGACCTGTCCTCAAGGCGCAGGTCGTCCTTGTTTCCCCATCTGCGCCGGTCAGGCGGAACGGTCAGCCCTCCTGAAAAGACGCGGAGCCGATCCCGAACAAACACTGACGCACCAGGTCGATCTGAGCCGCGCCCAGGGGCGTGACGCCGTCCTGGTCCAGCCGCGCGCGGATCTCGGAGTCCAATCCGGCGGACCCGTCCAGGACGGCCAGGATCACCTCGGCGACATCGTCCGCCGCGATGCGGTTGATCGAGAGTTTGCCGCAGTCCTCGCACAGGTAGACGAGCATCAGCTCGCCATGCGCGTGCCCGGTGTACTTCTTGGCGATCCGCTTGAGCGTCAGGCCGACCGGGCGCATGCGCGCCTTGCAGGCCGAGAGCCGGTCGCCCGCCTCGAACTGGTCCAGATGGCGCGACGACAGGCAGTACGGGCAGTGGTTGCGGTTGCGGACTCCGGATAGTCCCGCCTCGACAGAGACAAACGCCCCGCAGTGGAGGCAGACGAAATCGCCCGAAGCGTTGTTGACCTTGCCTGGACGGGTATAGAAGCGTCGGGATGCAAAGGTGACAGTCATGGTTCGACCCTCATCTTGAGATAACTTTGATAGCGGTAGGGGCTGATCCGGCCGTCCACGACGGCCTTGCGAATGGCGCAGCCCGGCTCCTCGTCGTGGCTGCAATCCAGCCCGAACCGGCAGCGGCCCAGATAGGCGCGCATCTCCGGAAAGAACCAGGCGAGATCGTCCTCATCCACGGCCCACAAGCCGAACTCCCGGATGCCGGGCGTATCGACGATGGTCCCGCCCGATGGAAGCGTGAAGATTTCCGAGGTCGTGGTGGTATGGCGGCCCTTGCCCGTGGCCTGGCTGATAGCCTGGACGCGCCCCCCCAGGCCGGGGTCGAGCGCGTTAAGCAGCGAGGTCTTGCCCGCCCCGGATTTGCCGACCAGGGCGGACAGGCGGCCGTCCAGCCGGGCTTTGAGATCGTCCAGGCCGCGGCCGGTGACCGTGCTGGTCAGCACGACCTCGTACCCGATGGCGCGGTATTCCGCCGCCACCGCCTCGATCTCCTCAGCCTCCGGACGGCCCTCGACCAGATCGAGCTTGGTCAGGATGACCAGGGCCGGGATTTCGGACGACTCGGCCGAGACCAGGTAGCGATCCAGCAGGTTCCAGGCCGGGCGCGGGTTGGCGGCGGCGAAGACCGGGATGACCAGGTCGACGTTGGCGACGATCACCTGTTCGCGGGCGTACGCGCCCAATGTTGGCGCCGCGCCCCGGCGGGAAAGCCGGTTGCGGCGCGGCAGCACGCCGGTGATCTGCGCGGCCTCGTTCCAGAGGACCACGTCGCCGACCGCGATGGCGTTGGGATCGGAGTCTTTTTTCAACCGGGTGGAGAGCGTGCACTCGATGGTCGCGTCCCCGGACCCGATGAGATAGCTGTTTTGTGTTTTTCTGACGACGACACCCTGATTGGAAGCAGGGCTATTCAGAGCAAGCATGGTTGGAGCCCCTGTTGGAAACAAAAAAGCCAGTCACAGGAGAAGTCCCGTGACTGGCGAAAAGGCGTTTCTGGTCGCTCGTTAGCTGTGGCTGTGTCCCTGGTGGGGAAGCCTCAACGAGAAAACGCGCGGCAAATAAAAAAGCCACGGGGCATGAGCACCCGTGGCCGCAGTGATCTCACCGGGCAGGTGTACTCATGCAAGTTCTCGATTGGGCACAACCACTCTGCCTAACATCCAACCTTCTAGCTCTAGTTCTAACCTGCGCGCAGTATATACCGGATGGGCCGGTGCGTCAAGACTGCGCCTATGTTTCTTTGTGCTTTTTCCATGCGAATCCGTGGCCCATTCTGCGGGCAACTCATTGACAAACTAGGCGAAGCGCACTACAGTAAGCGCCGTAGGACGCAGGCAGTGATGTGCAAAGGTCACAAACAACGCCCGGAAGTCCGGGCGTTTGTTGTACCTGGTGGGCGGGCATCCGCCCGCTGGACACGCTCCCCCTACAATCCTCTTTCAAGCCATCTGGTTCAAGGAGCAAGAAGGTATGGCTGAACGTGTCGTGGGTGTCGTGAAGTGGTTCAATACATCGAAGGGCTTCGGCTTCCTGCAGCAGCCCGACGGCCCGGACGTGTTTGTCCACTACTCGGCCATCAAGGATACGGGCTTCCGCAATCTGGAGGAAGGCCAGCGCGTGGAATTCAGCATCGTCGAAGGCCCCAAGGGTCTCCAGGCCGCCGACGTCGTCAAACTCTAAGCCTCTCCCTGTTTTGCAGGCTACCAGGCGCTCCCCCCAGGGAGCGCTTTTTGCTGCGCCAGCCCGCATTGGTAAAAGATGCTACAATCCGGGCATCATCCCCCCCAAAAGGAGCCCTTATGAGCGACCGTTACACGGTGGAAGTCCAGACCCCGCTCGGCCCGGAGGAGATCGCCATCACCCGCCACGGCAACCCGAACGCCCCCCAGCAGATTTTCGCCTGGCACGGCATCACCAGCGGCAACGATTTCTGGTTCTGGGATACCTTCTGGGACGAGGCCGAGGTCATCCTGGCCGGGCTGCCCGGCCACGGCCCGGTGCGCCGCTACGAGGCCGGCCACTACCGGCGCTGGACGCCCCAACACCTGTTCGACGTGGGCGAGGCCGTGGTCCGCCACCACGCGCGCGGCGTCCCGGCGACCCTGATCGGCCACTCGACCGGTGGGCTGACCGCCCTGGGGGTGACGCTCCAGGCCCCGGACCTGGTCGCCCGGCTGGTGCTGATTGGAACGGTGATCTGGGGCGACCTGCGTGGAATCGTCCGGGTGTGGGAGGAAGCGACCCGCTGGCCGGCCCTGGCTCAGGGACTGGTGGCGGCCAGCCTGGCCCCGACCCACCTCTCCCCGGCCGTGTTCAAGCAGGCCCTGCGCTTCTACATCGCCGATTCGAGCGGGTTTTATGCCAACCCGCGCTTCCACGAGACGATCGAGGCGGGCTTCCCGGCCTACTGCGCCACGAGCTACGCCGCCATCGCGGAAACGGCCCGCGTCCTGCGCGCCACGGACATGCGGCCGGCGGTCGAGGCTAATCCTCCGGCCGTGCCGACCCTGGTCGTGCACGGCGGGAAGGATGGCGTGGTGCCGTTGGAACAGGGCAAGTGGATCGCCGCGCACATCCCCGGCGCGGAGCTGTTCGTCGTGCCCGGCGCGGGCCATTTGAGCTTCGCCGAGCGCGAGGAGTTGGTCAACCGCCGGGTGCGCCAGTGGGCTGACGCTCACCCCGTGGGGGAGGGTTGAGGGCTGCGTTGGGGCGGGCGTGGGGGGCGGCTTTTGGGATTCCTGTCGTGTCGAAATTGGAATTCCGACGCTGCAAACGCCATCCCCCACCTGCGCCGGATTTGCGATGACTGCCAAAAACCACACGGGGCGCTCAGATGAGCGCCCCGTGGTGATTCTCAATCAGCGAGTGAAGCCGGTCGTTACTCGACGACGGTCAGCGGGCCGACGCCCGCGTCGAGCGTGACCAGTTCCGCGGAGACCCAGGCCGCCACGCGGCTGGCGGGCACCACGCGGTACCACGCGCCGTCCGCGCTCACGCCGACCACGGCCAGGCGCTCGCCGTTCGCGGCCCAGCCCAGGCGGGCGGAGTCCACGCTCGGCGCTTCGCGCAGGTTGACCGTATCGTAGCCTTCGGCGCTCACGGTCGCATTGGCGGCCAGCAGTTCCGGCGCAGCGCCGCCGGGGAAGGCCAGGGCGCTGGCGACTGCCCAGCCGGCCACATCACCGGCCTGGACGTAGACCCGGTCGGCGGTGGACAGCAGCAGGTCCACGACCGTGCCGCGGGCCAGCTCGCCCACCTGGGCCGAGGTCGAGCTGGGGGCTTCGCGCAGGACGGCGTAGTTGACCACGACCGCCTGGTTCTCGCCATACTCGACCACGGGCAGGTCCGCCACATCGCCGGCATACGTGAAGGCGCGAGTCGTGCCCCAGCCGATGTTGCCGTCGAGCGTCTGAAGCTGGACCCACTCGGAGTCACCGCTGCGGCCGATCAGGGTGACCGGGGTGCCCGGCTCCAGCCGGCCATCATACGCAACCGCCTGGACGTCCGGCAGGGCGCGCACGAAGGCGTAGCCATCGACCGAGCCGTTGACCACGGGCAGTTCGTCGATGATCGCCGGATCGAGGAATTCAAAGCCGCGCGGCACGGCCCAGCCGGCCGAGCCATCTTCGGCGACGACGTACAGCCACTCGCCGTCGTAGGCGACCAGGTTGACCACCGCGCCCTGCTCCAGGCGGACATCGCCGTCACTGTCGGTGCTCGGGTTGGCGCGCAGGGTGACGAAGCGGGTGACCACGCCCTGGGTAGCGGAGACGCCGGCAACCGGCAGGCTGGCGATGTCACCATCGATGGTGACGGCATTCTGGCGGGCCCAGCCGGTGATGCCATCGGCGGTGGTCAGCTTGACCCACTCACTGTCGGAGGTGCGCCCGATCAGGGTGACTTCCGTGCCGGATTCAAGCCGGCCATAATCATACGACTGGATATCGGGCAGGACGCGCACGTTCAGGAACCGGGTCACGGTGGCTGTCAGTGTGCCCTGTGCGCTCACAATCCCGACGCTGGTCAGCAGGAGAGCGACCAGCAGGAGGAGCGTCAGGCTCTGGCGCTTGAGACTCATGTGTAATCTTCTCCCCAAAATGTGTTCTGCAGAACAATTAGCGAGGTGCGGCGCAGCACAACTTGCCCGGGCGGGCCGCGCCGGACTCGTACGATGGTTTGTACTGCAATTGGTGTGTCCTGTCAAGCAAAACGAGCGGGCCGCATCGCCGGATCGAACGCCGTCCGGGATCAGGCCCCGGAGGGCAAGCTGGCCACAGATTCACACAGGCAAAAGGCGCAGTGACTCTAGGCTATCCGTGCCCTACTGTCCAGCCCGGACTCCGGCCAGGATGGCGCGAGCGCGCTCCAGAGCTTCCTCCCTGGTGCGCATAATCTCCAGCTTCTTGTGGGTCACGCGCTGGACGAGATTCGCGCCGGTGACGGCAATCATGCTCCCACTGATGAGCAGGGCGTCGATCATGCGCGGGTCCAGGGTCGCCGACCACGAATTCAGCCGGAAATCGAGCGCCGAGATCGTCATGGTGGCCTGGGAATAATCCACGATCAGAACGTAATCGCCGCTGGTATGCTCCGCCGCAAAATGAACTCGATCCTCAGTCGCTTGCCGGAAGACCCGGTCGGTTACAGCGACGTGATAAGTAAGCAGGATGATGCCGTCTTCGATCCTCTCTTATGTATAGTCACGCCTGATCGCATGCTCCTATCCAGGCGAGACGCAAGTTGGAAAATGAGGCAGGAGCTTTCCCATGCCTGGCTTGCCCACACAAGGCTTCACAGCCGTTCGTTCCCATTCCTTGAGCCGAGGAGGCGCCTACCGGCCCGGCGCGGACCCCGGCGAGTGGATTACGCCTGCTTCGAACGGAGCTCGGCCAGAATGATTCGGGCGCGTTCCAGGGCTTCCGCGCGGGTGCGGAAAATCTCAAGGTTGTTTTTGTGAGTCACGCGCTGGACAAGGTTGGCGGCAGTGCTAACCAGCGCGTTCTGGCTGATCAGCACAGCGCCAAGCATATGCGGGTCCAGTTTGGCCGCCCAGGAATTCAGCCGGAAATCGAAGGCCGAGGTGGTCAGAGTGGCTTCGGTGTAATCGACCACCACCACGTAATCCCCGCCGATGTGCTCCTCGGCAAACCGCTTGTGGGCCTCGGCGGCCCGCCGGAAAACATCGGCCGTGACCGTGGTGTGGTAAATCAACAGAATGATCCCATCCTCGACCAGTTCAAGCGAAAAGTCACTCATGATGACGTTTCTCCGTTCTCGAGCTAAAGCGCATGAAAGGCGGGCGTGTCGCCCGTCAGAAATGCCCGGTGAACGTGCCCGCATCCACCAGCCGGTGCGGGCCAGAGAAAACACAAGCAAGCCGCTCGCCACGCCCTCCCATTCGATGTGGATGGCGGTCCGGGGGCGCTCGCCGGCCAGGCAGGCCGGAACGGGCGGGCCTTACACCTGCTCCTCCCGGCGCGCGATCAGGAGACTCCGGGCGCGTTCCAGGGCTTCTGCCCGTGAATGGCACATCTCGATCTTCTGGTGTGTCACTCGCTGGACGAGATCGGCGGCGGTGATGGCGAGCAGGCTGGGACTGATGAGCAGGGCGTCGATCATATGCGGGTCCAGGGTCGCCGACCACGAATTCAGCCGCAGGTTGAGGCTTGAGGCCGACACGCTGGTCTGGGAGTAATCGACGATGAGCACGTAGTCCCCGTCGACGCGCCTCCTGGCGAAGCGCACCCGGTCCTGGGTGGCCCGCTTGAACACCTCGGCCGTCACGGGAACACAATAAGCCAGCAGAATAATGCCGTCCTCGAGTACTTCCAAAGTATATTCAGTCATGGCAGGATTTCCCCAGTCGTACTTTAGTCATACAGTCCACGAACCTGGCGAAAGATTCTCCGACGCATGAGGAACCAAGCTCCCTGCAGCCCCCTGACAAGGCCCGTCCGCCTGCTTTTCACACCAGAACCGGGCTTCCTACATGCTCAGCTTAGCACAAATTGAGAACTACGCAGATCAAAAAGCATCGGAAATTCAAATCAGACTGCGGTCGCGCGGCGGTGGGAGGGTCAAAGCACGGGGGCAAGGGGTGGGCTGAAGGCTTGGGGGGATTGCCGCCGCCTCCCAGAAACGCCGACGGCGGGCCGAGTCACCAACTCGGTCCGCCGTCGGACAGTCCTACCGCATTCAGGAGGGAAGGAAGTCTGCGCCGGGCGGGGTCCGCTTCCCTGCCGGGCGCGAGTTTGCAGGTGAATCCGCCTCAGGAAGCCAGCGGGGCGCGGCGGTTGGAACGGGGTTCCCCGCCCAGCCGGCGCATGGCCTGGCGCACGGTCGCGATCAGGGACGGGCGCGGGGCCAGGGTCGGGGCTGCCTCGGAACGGGCTGCCAGGGCCAGCCGCTCCAGACGGAGCTTCTTCTCTTCGCGGGCCAGTTCAGCCAGATGGGTTTCATACAGCATCATGGTGTGCATCGTCTCAAGCTCTCCTTCAAAGCGCGTCGCCTTGCGCCGCCCGCCCGGCTCACCCCTTACCGGTAAATTCGCGGCCGGGGGCGGCATTCCAACAATCCAGGTCTTACTGCGTTATCCGGCCCGGCCGAAACGACGTTCGGGCCGGGCGCTGCGAGTCAATTTGCGTGGGCCGCCGCTTCTCCCCGTGTAGAGGTTCGCATGGCCGCCCATCTACCCTTAAAATACCTCAAGATCAGCCCGTCAATCCATAGCGGAACAGAGTTGTTTTCGGTAAAATGCCTAAAAAACAAAGGTAAAAATCATGAAAAACGCACAAACAACAAGTGTCGATGCTTTGCTCGATGATGTCGACTGGGCCATCCTGCGCGAGCTGCAAATCGACGCCCGGATTCCCTTCGCGGAGCTGGGCCGGCGGGTTGGGCTTTCGTCCCCGGCGGTAACGGAACGGGTGCGCCGCCTGGAGGATGCCGGCATCATCACGGGTTACCACGCCGGGATCAATCTCGCCCGGCTGGGGCGCACGATCTCGGCCATCATCCGGATCGGCAACCCCGGCGAGCGCAACATGGACGTGGCGGACGTGGTGCGCAGCATCCCCGAGGTGCTGGAATGCGACCGCATCACCGGCAAGGAGTCGTTCGTGCTGCGCGTGGCGGTGTCTTCCGTGGAACGGCTGGAGGACCTGCTGGACACCCTGGAACCCTACGGCCAGACCACGACCTCGCTGATCCTGTCCTCGCCGGTCGAGCGGCGGGTCATCGGACCGCTGGACGGGAGGTAGAGGCGAGGCCAGAGACCAGAGGCAGAGAGACAGGAGAAAGCGGGGGGCGTGAGGATGAGGCAGTGCCGCGTCCGGCGGCGCGCCTGCAAAAAAACGCCCCTCTCCCGCGCTGCGAAAGAGGGGCCGTTGCGTGCTTCAGGATGTCGGGCGGCGTATGGCCTAGTTCTCGGTGCAGACCGCCGCTTGGAAGGTCACGCTGGAGTCCGGGAAGCCGTCCGCCGGGCCTTCGTGCTGGAAGGTCAGAACGTGCGTCCCGCCGCCCAGCGCCCCCAGGCTCACGGCCGGGAAGGTCTGCCAGTTGTGGTCGCCGTGATCCGGGATGAAAGCCACCTCGCTGCCCTCCAAGTAGACGTGGAACTGCTCGTTGGTCTGGTCGGGCAGGCGGCACAGCGGATCGCTGCCGCCGGGGCAGCCGGCCTCCGGATGGCCGACCCGCGAGGCGACCACCAGCAGGATGGTCTTGCCGCCCGGCGCCGCGAAGGACTGGTCCACCCGCGGGCTGCTGTTCAGGATCAGGGTGTTGACCCACTGCGCGGTCTGGGTGTACCCGGCCGGGCACACGCCGGAAGGCGGCTGGGTCGGAGGTTCGGTGGGCTGGGTCGGCTCTTCGGTCAGCCAGGTCGGTTCCTCGGTGGGTTCCGTTGGCTGTTCGGTTGGCTCCCCGGTGGGAGGCGGCTCGGTGGGTTCTTCGGTCGGCTCGGTCGGCTCCTCGGTCGGACGCGGGGCCGGGGCCAGGCACAACCCGACCCGGTAGCCCACGCTCTCATCCACGCCCGCCGGACCTTCCCAGCGCAGCGTGACGGTGTACCCCTGGGCAGGCAAGATGCCCAGGACGATGTCGGGGACGCGGCCCCAGACGTGGTTGCCCTGGTCCGGCATGAAGCCCACCTCGACCGTGTTGAGGAAGATCCGGAACTGTTCGTGAGCCTGGTCAGGCAGGGCGCACAGATAGCTGCTGCCCAGGGGGCACCCGGCCTCCGGGTGGCCCGCGGCCGACCAGGCGACCAGCACCCCACGGGTGTAGTCGCTCAGCGCGAAATCCCGGACGACGACCGGAGTCCGCTTCGAAAGCAGCACGCCCTCCCAGACCGTCTCCAGTTCATAGTGGGCCGGGCAGACGACCGGCGGCCCTTCGACCGGCGTCCAGGCGTGGAGGATCAGGCTGCCCAACACGTCCGAGCCACCCAGCATGACGTAATAGGTCTGGCCGGGGGTGGGATCGAAGCGCAGGCTGGGGTCGACGCCCTGGGCGCAGGCGACCGGCGTCAGGCTGCCTGGCGTGCCGGACCACACCCCGATCACGGCCTTGTCCGGCGCGATCGCGTCCAGGTGGAGCGGCTGGGCATTGGCGGCCGTGTAGCGATACCAGACGGTCTGGTTGGGCGGCGACGCGCAGGCCGGCGCCGGATCGCCTGGGTCGGCCGTCGCGCCCTGGATGAAGACGCTGTGCTCGAACGGCAACGGGCCGAGCAGCCGGGCGCTGGTCAGGGAGTCGTTGGCCGGCAACTCGATCGACTCGGCGTGGAAGGTGGCCGAGCCGAAGAACCCGGCGACCATGATGTGATAGGTTTCGCCCGCGCTCGCCGGGAAGGTGACCGGCAGGCCGCCCGTCCCCGCCCCGCAGTCGCGGAAGACCAGGCTTCCCCGCGCGCCGGACCAGACCGTGATCGACGCCGTCTCGATCTCCCAGGGCAGGCCGTCGCGCAGGTCGAACTGCACCAGCCCGCTGCCGGGAGCCGTATAGCGGAACCAGAGCGTGTTGGCCAAGTAGCCGCAGCCGGGCGGGTCGTCCGGGGCGACGCTGCCGTTATCCGCGACCGGCGCGTTGAAAGGCAAGCTGCCGATCGCGGTCGCGCCGTCGAGGTCGTCGTTGGCCGCGGCGGCCAGCGGCTCGCCATACAGGGTGATCTCGTAGCTGCTGCCATCCGCCGCGGCGACCAGCAGATAGTAGGTCACGCCGCCGGTCAGGGCAACGGACAGGCTGGTCGAGGCCTGGCTGTGGGCGCAGGCGACTTCGGTCAGGCTGCCCGGCGCGCCGCTGAAAACGGCCAGATAGCGGAGCAGCGTGCCGTTGACCGTGGCGTTGAAACGCGCCACCTGGTTGGCGGCGGGGGTGTAGCGGTACCAGACGGTCCTGCTCGGCCCAATCACATCGCAGCTCGCGTCTGGATCGTCGAGCGCGAGCGTGGCATCTTCGATGGAGAAGATGTCGCCGCCGGGCAGGCTGCCGATCACCCGGGCGTTGGTGATATCATCATGGGAGGGCGGGCCGGCCGCGATGACCGGGAGCGCCCCGGCCACGGCCAGCGCCAGCAGCCCCAGACCGATCACCAGGTATCGCCGGACCTCAAAGCATGTGCGCATCGCTACCCCCTCCACTCACACCCAACCTGTCCAGACATGACCACGGGCCGGATGCCGATCCAGCCTGATCGAGCGATGGGCGGCGAGCGGCGCCGGTAGCGCTCTCCCGATTTAGCGAAGCGTTAGACTGTTCCTATCATAAATCATAAGAGGTTCGGCTGGCAAGCAGCGCGGAGGGGGCATTGGTATCAAACGAAAAGGCATCTCACCACAGAGAACGCGGAGAACGCCGAGAGGAAAAGCAGTCTCGGCGTTCTCCGTACCTTGGCAAGATCACTGACGGCAAGCCCTCATCGGTCGGACATGGTCGCGTCGATCTTCCGGTCAGAATCAGACCCGTTGTCCGCTGGCGGTGTCACATCAGACCTGGGTGACCGCCCGCCTAATTGTAATCCAGCAGCGGCATGCGATCGCCTTCGACCTTCTTGAGAGCCATGATCCCGCGCAGCTCGATGAGCTGGTCGCGCAGCATCGCGGCCTTCTCGAACTCCAGCATCTTGGCCGCGTCCTTCATCTGCTTCTCCAGGTCGCGGATCGCCTTGTCCAGCTCGGACAGCGGCAGCGCGCCCAGCTTCTCCAGCGGCGAGCGCTCGACCGGCTCCGGCTCGCCCCTGGTGAGGCGCACCGCTTCGGTCAGGTCGCGAATCTGCTTGACGATCTGCTGCGGCACGATCCCGTGCGCGGTATTGTGCGCGGCCTGGATCGCCCGGCGGCGGTTGGTTTCGTCCAGGGCGTAACGCATCGAGTCCGTGATGCGGTCGCCGTACATGATCACCCGGCCCTCGACGTGGCGCGCGGCCCGCCCGACCGTCTGGATCAGGGCCGGGCCGGAGCGCAGGAAACCTTCCTTGTCGGCGTCCAGGATCGCCACCAGCGAGACTTCCGGCAGGTCCAGCCCTTCGCGCAGCAGGTTGATCCCGACCACCACGTCGTAGACGCCCATCCGCAGGTCGCGCAGGATGTCGATCCGTTCCAGGGTGTCGATCTCGCTGTGCAGGTAGTGGACCTTGACACCCATCTCGGTCAGGTAGTCGGCCAGGTCCTCGGCCATGCGCTTGGTCAGGGTGGTGACCAGGGCGCGCTGGCCCTTGCGGACGCGCTTCTCGATCTCCTGAAGCAGGTCGTCGACCTGGCCCAGCACCGGCCGGACCTCGATCTCGGGGTCCAGGATGCCGGTCGG
Source organism: uncultured Anaerolineae bacterium (assembly GCA_964533805.1). Lineage (GTDB taxonomy): Bacteria > Chloroflexota > Anaerolineae > Aggregatilineales > Ch27 > JARKOQ01. Next base: position 13,217 of record CAZHMJ010000127.1, read on the forward strand.
GCGGATGACCTGCTGAACGACCTGCTGGCTGTGTTCGGTCTCGTACGGGCCGGGCGTGGCGCTGGTGTAGATCGTCTGCTTGACCCGCGCCTCGAACTCCTCGAAGTTGAGCGGGCGGTTATCCAACGCGCTGGGCAGCCGGAACCCGTAATCGACCAGGGTCTGCTTGCGGGAGCGGTCGC
>CAZHMJ010000128.1:0-13389 GCA_964533805.1 uncultured Anaerolineae bacterium
CGTGAAATACGATGTTTCAGGCTATCCGCCCGGCAAGGTGTACGTGCCGTATATCAAGGTTCCGGGATGATCCGGCCGGGCAATCAGGCCCGGCCCAAAACATAGCTAACAGCCAATAGCCAAGAGCGCCTTATGACCGATTTCTACCCCGATCAGACGGTTATCCTGCCGATGACCACCATCCGCCGCGAGCGCCTGCTCCCGCTGGACGTGCCCGGTGACGTGCTGGTGCACGAGGGCGACCGCGTCAGCGCGGTGGACGTGGTGGCGCGCGGCGTGCGCTCCAGCCGCTACGTGATCCTGGACCTCCAGCGCGCCCTGGACGTGGACGATCCGGCGCGCCTGCCGGAGTTGCTCCAGGTGACGATGGGCGAGCTGGTGCAGGAAGGTCAGGTGATCGCCGGGCAGCGCGGCCGGCGGCGTGGGGCGGCCGTGCGCGCGCCCGTCAAGGGACGGGTCTCACACCTGGTCGAGGGACGCCTGATCCTGCAGACCGGCCTGAGCGAGATCAACGTGCTCGCCGGCTGTAACGGGGTCGTGGCCTCGGTCCGCGCCCGGCGCGGCGTGCTGCTGGAGACCTCGGGCGCGCTGGTGCAGGGGGTGTGGGGCAATGGGCGCAGCCAGTTCGGCACGCTGCGCCTGGAACCGCGTCAGGGGTTGACGAGCCTGGAAGTCGACGAATTCTCGACCGAATGGCAAGGCGCGATTGTCCTGACCTCCCAACCGCTGACCGAATCCGTCCTCAAGCACATCGCCCGGCAGGGACTGGGCGGGATTATCGGGCCGAGCATGTACGTTGGCTTGCGCGAATTCGCGCTTGGCCTCAAAATCCCTATAATGCTGACTGAGGGGTTTGGCAGCGAACCAATGAGCTCGCTGGTGTACGGGGTGCTGGAACCGCTGGCGGGCCGTCAGGCCGCCCTCAACGCCCCGACGCCGGTTCGTGGGGAGGCAGACCGGCCCGAAGTGATCGTCCCGCTGCGGGCGGATGCGTCGGCATCGGTCCCCGCGCGGAATGAGCCGCTGCGCGTCGGCTCGGAAGTGCGCATCACACGCCAACCGTATCTGGGGGTGGTTGGCAAAGTCAGGAACTTGCCTCAAATGCCCCAGGTGATCGACAATGGATTGCGACTGCCAGTAGCGGAAGTGATCCTCCCCAGCGGCCGGACTGCCACGGTGCCGCTGGCCAACCTGGAGCTTTTCGGGCGGGGGTAACCGCCTCTACGTCTCTATTGGGGGCTTTCCCCCGTACGGCGAAGGAGAACGCGATGAGCGACAACGACCTCTTTGACCGCGACAATTTGTTCGACGATGAAGGCGACGAGTTTGGCTTCGAAGACGTCAACGAGAGCGATCTCGGTGATTTCGATGCCGACTCGCCTGAGTTTGGGGAGGAAGAAGCCTTCGCCGAGGGCGAAGCCGCGGGCGAGCGGCGCGGCTTGTTTGGCCTGAATCGCCGGTTTGTTCTGATTGCGGGTATCTTCGCGATCATCATCTGCGTGGCGATTGGGGTGCTGGCGGCCGTCCTGCTGAGCAACCGCGGGCCGTCCGACATCGACCTGACCGTCACGGCCGTGTATGCCACCAACACCTTCGTGGCCTATGCGCTCGATCTGACCGAGACTCAGAACGCGGCTTATGCCCAGAACACCGCCACGGCCGAGGCCTGGACGGATACGCCCACGCCGACGCCGACCTTCACCGCGACTCCGTCGCCCACGGAGGTCCTGGAGACTCCCACCCAGCAGATCATCTTCGTCACGCCCACGCCGGGCGGGCAAGGCGGCGGGATCAGCGCGGACGCGGTGGCGATGACCGCCACGGCGCTGGCGCAAATCCTGGCGGGCGGCTCTCCCACGCCTGAAGTCGTGGGCGGCACGCCGGTCGCCGTGGGTGGCGGAGATGGGCAGGGCGGCGGCATCGTGACGCCTACGCCGCAGACCTCGCTCCCGACCACCGGCCTGTTCGATGACATCGGAGATGGTGGCGGCGTCAATACCCTGGCGACCGCGGGCCTGGCCGCGTTGGGTCTGGCCGGGATCATTTTCCTGGCGCGTCGCCTGCGCAAGTCGTAAGCCATTCAGCGGGTTGTCCGAACGGGCAGGCCGGGTCTCCGATCCGGCCTGCTTTTTGCTGTTTGGGCGAGGAGGCCAGAGACCAGAGACCAGAGGCAGGAGGCCAGAGGCCAGAGACAAGAGACCAGAGGCCAGAGACCAGAGACCAGAGGCAGGAGACCAGAGGCCAGAGACCAGAGACCAGAGGCCAGAGACCAGAGGCAGGAGGCCAGAGGCAGGAGGCAGGAGGCCAGAGGCAGGGGGGATTGATTCCATTTGGGCTGATGACGGACCGCCGGTCGTCATCTCACCCCTGTCAGCCTGCGGAGTTTCGTGTATGATTGTGGCGATTGGTTTGTGGCAGTGGCTCGGTTGCACCGCAGGCGCACCAGGGCTGCGGATAGGGACGGTTGGGCATGTCCTCGCGGATTTTGACTTCCTATCGTGAGCGGGACCAGAAAACAGCGATTCAACTCCTTGCCGCCGGACACTGTGTTTCCGTCGTGGGGTTGAGCAACTACGGCAAGTCCGAGCTGCTGCGCGGCCTGGAAACTCTGGCCGCAGCCGGGCAATATCAGGCCCTGGCGCATATCCCGGCCATTTTCGTCTATGTGGACTGTAACCGGATGCTGGAGCTTTCGCCGCGTGGATTCTTCGAGGCCACCCTGCGGGCCGTTCTGGAGACGCTGTCCGCCAGCGAACGCGAGCTACGGGCCAAGGTCGAGAGGCAGTACGAGATTGTCGTCAAGCCCCCCAGTGATTTCGCCGCGCCGCTGGCCTTCAACGATGCGCTGGTTGCCCTGGTGGAGGAGGATGTCCGGCGGGTGATCTTGCTCCTGGACGAGTTCGACGAGGTCCTGACCGGCATCGAGCCGCGCATTCTGCTCAACCTGCGGGCGCTGCGCGACAAGTATGGGGCTGATCTCAGCTTCGTGATCGCGTCGGTGACCTCGCCGTCGCTGGAAGCGGTCAACGATCACGTCGCCGAGTTCGCCGAGTTGTTCTCCGATGGGCGGTTATTCCTGCAGCCGCTGGAAGATGACGAGCTGTGCCAGATGGCGGGCGATCTCTTCGCGGCGGCCGGCGACTCGCTGGACCAGGCGGGCGGGCATCCGGGGCTGGTCCAGGCCCTGGTACGGGTCCTGTTGGAAGTGGAAAGCGGCGCGCCCCAGCTTTACCAGCAGCGGGCGTTCGACCTGGCCAACAACCTGGTGGAGCACGACCGCCAGATCCGCTTTGAGCTGGGCCGCCTGTGGGATCAACTCAACCCGGATGAACAGCAGCTCGCGATCACCCTGGCCAACCAGGGCCGCCTGACCGAAGACGACCGCCGCATCCTGCGGCAGCGCGGCCTGCTGCGTCCGGGGACGCCTGCGGGTCAGGACGTTCTGTTCGGCCAGATTTTCGCCCGGTTCGTGCGCCGCAAGGGGTTGATGGCGGGCAGCGCCCCGTCCGGCGTCTGGGTCGATACCGACTCGGGCGAAGTCCGGGTGGATGGTTATTCGATCTCGACCCTGACCGACCTGGAATACCGGCTGCTGCTCCTGCTGTACGGCCGCCTGGATAAACTGTGCGACAAGTACCAGCTCGTCGAAGCGGTCTGGGGCGAGGAGTATATCGACGAGGTTGACGACGCCCGGATCGAGAAGCTGGTCAGCCGCCTCCGCGCCAAGCTGGAGGAGCCGCCCGGCACGGGTCGCTATCTGGTCACGGTGCGCGGGCGGGGCTATAAACTCTCCGGCCTGCCGGAAGAGGCGGCCTGAACCTGCTGCCTCCTGATGGTTGGCGAAAAACAAAATTGATGTACAATTGTCGCATGCCGGGCTATCACTTACCCGCTTCCTGTGGGCCGGGCTAAAGGCGACCAGCCGATAGCCAGTCACGATTATTCTTGGGGCGGGCCCCGTAACGATTTTCCTTTCATAGACTTTTTAACGTATATTTGTCATATCCGTCCGGGTTATTGGTATAGCTGGATTCCAGTTGGTTGACCCGGCTCGCTGACCAGTCCATCCCACCCAACGGTCCGATCTTTCTGGCCTCATCCTCGTCCTGGTTTCGCTGCGGGTGTTTGTCTGGCGATCGATGCGATCGCCGACCGGCATTATGGTACTATTGAAGTACGCAGGCGCTTGAATGAGAGGGTCTTTGAGTCCTATTGCTCACGAGACTTGTTCGCATCGAGCAGCCAGAGTCAGGCCTGTGGAGGCGTTGATGGAGACGGAGAAGACGGAGAAGACGGAGAAGAAAGCAAGGCTCCTCGTTGTGGAGGATGATGTTCATCTGTTGCAGGGAATTCGAGACATCCTCGAGATCGAAGGCTACCGGGTGGACACCGCGGCCAGCGGGGTTGAAGGGTTGGATGCGCTCAACCAGATGCCCGTCCCGCCCGATCTGATTATCTCTGACATTATGATGCCGCGCATGGATGGCTACCAGTTCTTCGAGGCAGTGCGCTCGTCGGACAAGTGGCTGGAGATTCCCTTCGTGTTCCTGACGGCCAAGGGTGAGAAACACGACGTGCGCCTGGGCCGGCGGCTCGGCGCGGACGAATACGTTGTCAAGCCGATGGACCCTGAAGACCTGCTGGTGATCGTGGCCGCCAAGCTGCGCCGCCGGGAAGATATGGCCCGCGTGCGCGAAAACCAGGTCTCAGAGATCAAGCGCAACATCCTGACGATCCTCAACCACGAGTTTCGCACGCCCCTGACCTACATGGTCGCTTATTCGGACATGCTCAACAGCGACGCCGAGAAGCTGACCTCGGACGAACTGCGCCTCTTCCTGCGCGGGGTCAACAGCGGCGCCGATCGCTTCCGCCGGCTGGTCGAGAATTTCATCGCCCTGGTGGAACTGGAGACGGGCGAAGCCTCTCAGAATTTCAACTGGCGTTCGACCGTCCACAGCAACCTGTCCGGCCTGTGCGCGGAACTGGCCGACTTGACTCGCCTGGCGGCCGAGGAAAAACAGGTCACGGTCGAGATGGATGTGCCGGAGGCGCTGCCGCCGTTCATCGCCGATCACGAGTACCTGCGCGCGGCGCTGTCCCAACTCCTCGACAACGCGATCAAGTTTTCGGACACGCCCGGCTCTCGGGTGGTGCTGCGCGCGACGGCGGATGACAGGGAAGTTCATTTTGCCGTGCAGGACTGGGGGCGGGGCATTCCGGAACCTGAGCTGGAGAAGATCTGGACGCCGTTCTACCAGATCGAACGCTCAGTGCACGAGGACCAGGGCGCGGGATCTGGCCTGGCGATCGTGCGCGGGATCGTGAACCTGCACGGCGGGCGCGTCGGCGTTGAGAGCAAGCCCGGCGAAGGCAGCACGTTCACCATCAGCCTCCCGCTCAAGAAGACCGAGGCCTGATTCGCGGCGCTGGAGCGGCCTCTGGCGCCTGTGTCAGCCAACCGTCGGTATGCTGTCAGTGAAAGTTCGGGCAGGCTGTGATACGATTGTGCCGGATTTAGTCACTTGCTGAAGGAGACCCCTGCTCATGGCTCAGTCATTTCTGGAGAAGGTCAATACACTGATTTCGGCCAACTTGCACGGCATGGTTGACCGCGCGCTGGAAGCCAACTCGGTCAAGGTGATGGATGAGTACATCCGCCAGGCCGAGCGCAACCTGGACGATCTGGAGGATTCGGCCACGACGGTCGGTGGCTCGGTCAAGACTCTCAAGCGCAAGCACGACGAATTCGCGGCTGCCGCCGAGAAGCTGGACCGCGACATCGACACGCTGCTGGTCAAGGGCAAGAACGAACTGGCCGCCGCGGCCCAGGCTGACCTGAATTCCAAGCAGCAGCTTGCCCAGGAATACTACGAGCAGTGGCAGTCGCAGGAACAGCAGTACCGCAAGATGATGGACATGAAGCTGAAGCTGGAAGCCAAGCTGACGACCATCAAGCAGGAGCGCGAGCAGGTCAAGGCCCTGTTGGAACTGGCCGAGGCCAAGCGCGTGACCACCAAGACGATCAAGAGCCTGGACGACCTGGCCGGCGTGGGTGACGAGGACGTCTCCCGCGTGGTGGACAGCATCCGCGCCCGCCTGGACCGCGAGGATGCCAAGCTGGAGATGGCGACCGGCCGTCTGGCGGAGCAAATCGACGAGGCGGTGGGCTACAGCGAAGTCGATGCTCAGCTCGAAGAGCGCCGTCGCCGCCTGAACCTGGGCGGAGATCAGGCCCAGAGCTAACGGCCTGCATGGGCCGTTGAGGCCACCAACAAGCACCGGGACGGGGCTGCCGGGGGACGCTCCCCGTGTGGCCTCGTCCTTTTTGGGCGTCAGGCGGGCGGCGGGGTGATCCGATCGGCCGGAGGATCGCGGTCGGGGGGACAGGGATGCAGGAAAACTTCATCGGCCGCATCTTGGGCCAGTACCTGATCGAGGACGTGATCAACAGCGGGGGCATGGCGACCGTCTACCGCGGCCGCCATACGCAGACGTCACAGATCGTAGCGGTCAAGGTGCTGCCCGTCTACTTCGCTCACGATCCGCGCTTCACCAAACGCTTCCAGCGCGAAGCCAAAGCCGTGGCGATGCTGAACCATCCCCACATCGTCCGGGTGTATACCTCCGGCGAGACGGATGGCGTCCCCTACATCGTGATGGAATACGTGGGCGGTGGCACGCTCAAAGAGGTGATGGAGCGCGGCGTGCTCTCGCTGGAGCGCGCGGTCGTGCTGGTCGAGCAGGTCGCCAGCGCGCTGACCTATGCCCACCACAAGGGTATCGTCCACCGCGACGTCAAACCGTCCAACGTGCTGCTGGTCAATCTGGACGTCGCCAAGCTCTCCGATTTTGGTATCGCCAAGTTCGCCGACGAGAGTACGACGGTCATGACTGCGCTGACCGGGACCGGAATCGGGATCGGAACGGCGGCCTACATGGCTCCGGAGCAGGCTACCCAGGCGTCTCATGCGGACGCGAGGGCGGACGTCTATTCGCTGGGCGTGATGCTGTACCAGATCGTGGCCGGCCGGCTGCCCTACAACGCCGACACGCCGATGGGCCTGATCGCCCAGCACCTTTACGAGCCGGTGCCTTCCGTCCAGCGCGACGCGCCCGCCGCCCCGTCCGGGGTCGGGCGGGTGCTGCTCAAGGCGATGGCCAAAAGCCCTGAGAACCGCTTCGAAACGGCCGAGGACCTGGCCCGGGCCTTCAAGGATGCCGTGGCCGGCCGCCCGGTGAACGTCGTCCTGCCGGAGGAGAGCGACCCGGCCTTGGAAGGCCCCACCCGCCGGGTCGATCGGGAGGCCGGCGAGCGCACCCAGTTGGACCGGGCTGGTTCCGTGCCGACCCCCAGCCTACCGGAAGTCGATGTCGACGACATCTCCGATCTGGAACTGAATCTTGATGCGGATCAGGAAAAGACCTTCCGGGCGGCGCTGGCGGCCTATGACTCCGGCGACCTGGATCAGGCCCGTAATCTGCTCAACGAGATGCTGCGCGAGGATGACCAGATCGCCGAAGCCTGGCTGCTGCTGAGCTTCGTTGAAGATAACTTCTTCGACCAGCTCCAGTGCGCGGAGAACGCGGTCGCGGTCGCGCCCGATCTGGAAGATGCCCGCCTGCGCCTGGAGCAAATCGAGGGCCAGCGCCTGCCGGGAACCTTCGGCCGCGCGCGCAGCCAGATCCGGGCCGTCCAGAGCGCCCACGTCAAGGCGATGGACGCCTATTTCGTGCCCAGCGCCCTCGAAGCGCTCGACCCGCTGGATAACCCCGACCAGTGCCCGTACTGCGGTGTGGTCAACGACCCGCGCCGCAACGTCTGCTCCAAGTGCAGCCAGAGCCTGATGCGCAGCGTGCCGCCCCAGAAAGCGGCGACTCCGGCCCTGCGCACGGCCCTGACGCTCAATTTCGCGATGCTGGCCCTGGCCGTTATCCAACTCATTCCGCCCCTGCTGTGGACCTGGTATGTCAGCGTCCCCAATCCCAGCCGGGCGCGGATGTTCATCGACGACGTGTTCGCCACGCAGGCGGCCCGCCTGGCGTTGGGCGACTTCCGCGAGGTGCTGAACCCGGAGCTGTTCGGCCTGCTGGTCATCGCCGGAATCCTGCGCATCCTGCTCCTGATCCTGATGGCGGTCGGGCTGCGCCTGCGCTGGGCCTGGGTCTACTACCTGAGTCTGTTGATCTTCGCCTTCGAGGGCGTGTGGGGGCTGGTGGCGGTCGCGCTCGGCTGGACGGGCTGGATTGTGGGGCCGATCAGCGCGCTGGTGGCCTTCAGCGGGCTGATGATGCTCGGCTCGGCTTCGGAGAATTTCCGGGTCAACTCGGAGCGCGTCCTGGTCCTGCCGGAAGGCCGGCTCAAGAGTGGGGCGGCTTACCTGCAACTTGGACGGGAATACCAGCGTAAGGGGATGTGGGCGCTGGCGGTGGCCCAGTACCGGGCAGCCGTGGCTGCCGCGCCAAACCGGCCGGACCACTATAAATCGCTGGGCATCGGGTATAATAAACTGGGTCGTCTGGATCGCGCCTTGCCCGTCCTGGAACAGGCACTGCGCCTCGACCCGACCGACATGGAGACGATGGTGCTGCTCAAGCGCCTGAAACACGATCTGGCGCTGGCCGGGCCGGTGAAGCCCGGCGGCGGCGAGAAGTCCGGAGGGACGAAGCCCACCCGGCCGAAGTCCGACTCGCCCCAGGGAACTGTGAATCAACGCGCGCAGGGTGGCAAGCCGCCATCGCAGAGCAAGGGTGGCCGGCGCTAAACGGTCCCCCTGCTTTTGAACCGAACGACAGGATAGCCTTTCATGAGTGAAGAAGAGCAGAATCCACGCGAACAATTGCGCAGCCGCGCCACGCGGGCCATGCTGGCCGACGCGTTCTTCCGCTGGGAGAGCGCCGCGACCATTGCCTTGACCATGCTGCTGGCGTTTTTCCTGCCCACGCTGCCTGCGCCATTCGAATGGTGGCAGTGGTGGTACTGGCTGATTGGCGGGTTGCTGGCCGAAGGCGGCCTGATCGTCGCGCACCTGACCGATCCGCGCTCCGCCCAGCAGGCGGTCGCGCGCCTGTTCGAGCAGAAGTACGATCCGCGCGCGATCCGCAACCCGGTCGCCCGCCAGCGGATGCAGAAGGCGCTCGAATACCGCAATCACATGACCGACCTGATCGCCCAGCAGTCCGGCGCGATGCGCACCAGTTTTCAGGCTACCCTGGACGAGATTGACGACTGGATCGAGAACATTTATCGCCTTGCCCGGCGGATGGATGTCTTCGACGACGACGCCATCCTGGAGCGCGACCGCAAGGCGGTCCCGGACGAACTGCGCAAGCTTCGCCAGCGCCTGAGCATCGAGACCGGCGAGACGGTCCAGAAGGAGCTTCAGGAGGCGATCCAGATCAAGGAACAGCAACTTGCCAATCTGAACAGCGTGGCCGACAACATGAAGCGGGCCGACATCCAGCTCGACAACACGCTGGCTGCCCTGGGCACGCTCTACGCCCAGATGCAGGTGATTGATACCAAGGACCTGGACGGCATGCGTGCCCGGCGGCTGCGCGAAGAAATCCACGACGAGGTGTCGGGCTTGCAGGATACCATCCTCGCCATGGATGAAGTCTATTCGACCTCCCGCTTGCGCGAGTAAGGCGGCCGGGCAGGGGGCACAGGTTCCCTTTGCGGTGGCGCTCGGACTGAGGAAGGGTGGTGGCGGAATGGAAGCATTATTCGAATCGATCGGCCAGCAGCCGGATGTGACCTACCTGATCTTCCTGGTGGGCGGCTGGATCGGGGTGCTGGCCCTGTTCATCCCCGGCACGGGCGTGATCGAGGTCGTGGCCGGGGTTGGCCTGCTGTTTGGCTTTGGCGGGCTGTGGGTGGCGGGCGGCAGCCTGCCCGGCCTGCTGTTGATCGTGGCCTCCTTCGCGGTTTACGGGCTGACGACTCTGCGCCGCGTGACGGCCGGCGACGAAACCGGCTTGCCGCTTTCAGCCTGGGGGCTGGCCCTGTTGGCGACGGCGGGCCAGCTTGTGGGCGGCTTGCTCCTGGTGGGGACGCTGCCCGCGCTATCCGTGTGGCTGGTGATCGGGTTGGCCCTGGCCTCGCTGGCGCTGTACCGCTGGATGCTGCTCCCGGTCTTGAACGCCCTGCGGCCGCAGCCCCAGTCCGGCGTGGAGTCGCTGATCGGCGTGGTGGCGGAGGTGCGCCGCGCGCCGGAAGCGCCCGGCCAGCCGGGCATGGTCTACCTGAACGGCGAGTTGTGGCAGGCGGTGTGTGACGAGCCACTCAGCGCCGGCGACCCGGTACGCGTCGTCTCCCGCAAGGGAATGCGCCTGAAGGTGGAGAAAATCGGCTCTTAGCTCTTGGCTATTCGCTTTTAGCCAAGAGCCAAAAGCTAAGAGCGAATAGCCGCTTTTCTGATCGGCTTCGAATTGCACACACCTCTTTTCCCATTTGAAGAGTACCGGCTGGCGCGCGCGACCTGGCGGGATATGCTCGCCTTGCGCCGGCTGGAGCGCTTGATCTTCCCTGGCGATGCGTACTCCTACCTGGAACTGCTGGCCTTGCTGGTCTGGCCGGGCATGACCAACCTCAAGGTGGTGGATGGGGGCGGGCGGCTGGTGGGCTTTTTTTCCGGCGGGCCGTTCCCCGGCGGCGGGCGCACCTGGATCATGACGATCGGCATCCATCCCGACCACCAGCGGCGCGGGCTGGCCTGGCGGCTGCTGGCCGAAGGCGAAGCCCGTCTGACCACGCCCACGATCTACCTGACCGTGCGCGCCAGCAACGAGCGCGCCCACGCGCTGTACGTTCGCAATGGCTACCAGCAGGTGCGGGTCAAAACCCGCTACTACCCCGATGGCGAAGACGGGATCGAAATGGTCAAGAGCCGGGGGTGAAAACATCTCACCGCGGCGCTGGTCATGGCGCTGGCGGCGTCCAAGCGACAAGCGGCCAAGCGCCAGGCGAAAAACGGGGCGCGGATCGCGCTGGGGATGCTGCTCCCAAGCGGCACACCCAAGGGATGAAAACCAAGCCTATTGACACGCTGCCTGGCCGTTTTTGCCTTTGGCTGACGGCTGACCGCTGTTTTCCGCGGCGATGGTCATGCCGCTGGCAGCGTCCAAGCGGCGAAGCAAAAACCGAGTGTGTTTTCGCTTTTCTCTGCGTTTCTCCTTGCGGCCTTGGCGCTGATAGCGCTCGTCTTTGCGGTTCTAAACGCTTTTTGACGCAGTTGCCTTGAGCGCGCCAGCGCCGGGGTATTCGGAATCGGTTGGGGGTGGCCCGCTCGTCTGTGCGATCCGGCCAAAGGAACTTGGCGATCCGGCCCGTTGACCGCGCCGCGCTTTTCCCCTATGCTCGGAGCCATGTATCGCCTGGGGGTTGGTTTTCACCACGCACCAACAACCAATCACCATTCACTTTTTCCCCAGCGGAGTAAACAATGACAGACTATCTTCAGCCTCTTTCTGCGTAGCGTCCTGATTGGACTGTCCATCGCGGCCCCGGTTGGACCGATCGGCGTGCTGTGCATCCGGCGCACCCTGGCCGAAGGGCGGCTGGTCGGGCTGGTCTCTGGCCTGGGCGCGGCCACGGCGGACGCCGCGTATGGCTTCGTCGCCGCGTTCGGCCTGACGGCTATCTCCGGCCTGTTGATTGACCAGGCGGCTCTGCTGCGCCTGATCGGCGGCGCGTTCCTGATTTACCTCGGCGTGCGGACGCTGCGGGCGGCTCCGGCGGAGGAGGCCGCCCAGGCCCGGACTGCGCGTGGCCTGCCGGGAGCCTACGCCTCCACCCTGGCCCTGACCCTGACCAATCCGATGACCATCCTGGCCTTCCTGGGCATCTTCGCCGGGCTGGGCCTGGCCGAGACGGGGCGCGACGCCGGCGCGGCGGCGGTGACCGTGCTGGGCGTGTTCGCCGGGTCGACGCTGTGGTGGCTGACCCTCAGCGGCGGGGTGAGCCTGCTGCGCAGCCGCTTCGACGCCCGCGCCATGCGCTGGGTCAACCGCCTGTCGGGGGTCATCATCCTGGTGTTCGCGCTCGATATCCTGCTCTAAACACCAGGCCCGTTGGTGGGACGTCCGGCCGGACGTCCCTACGGGTGCTGGATTCGGTCTCTGCCGCGACCGTGTCCGAATCGCGAATCTCGCCTCAATGTGTCGTATACTGAGGGAGCGACTCTGTTGAGGAGGAAAAGCTCATGTCTGCCGTAAAGATTTTTTGGGATCCGCAGGGTTTCGAGCTGAATTCCCTGGCGGATAAAGATTACCTGCGCGCGACCGACGGCGATACGCCGTTCATTTCCGTCTCGATCCGGATGTTGAGCATCGACACGCCGGAAGTCCATTACCCCGGCACGACCAAGCCTTCTCGCCAGGATGGTAATTTCCAGCAGCTTGCGGGTTGGCTTCAGGCAGGCCAGGCCCCGGTCAGCGACGGGCTGGCCGCCCACCTGGTCCCGCGCCTCGCGACCGGCGTGGCCGGGACACTCCACGAGCAGCAGGGTATCGCCGCCGCCGCTCATTTCGACGCGCTGCTGGAGGAGAAGCTCAGGAAGAATCCGGACGGCACGTCGCGCCCCCGCGCGCGCAAGCTGTTCGTGTGGACCTCCAACGAGCAGTTCGACCAGTACGGGCGGCTGCTGGCTTACATCGCGCCCAAGTACACGACGGATGAGCTGGCCGGGATGTCGCGCCGCGACCGTTCGACCTTCAACCTGATGATGGTCGAGGACGGGCACGCCGCCTCGTTCATCATCTACCCCAGCCTGCCGCGCCAGAGCGACCTGAGCCTGATGTACGAGGCGGCCAAAGCGGCTTTCGAGAACCGGCTGGGGGCCTGGTCGAATGACCTGAGTCTGACCGGCTACGAGTTCCGGATGTGCGTCCGGCTGCACGAAGTGACCAAGAAGCTGGTCAGCGGGCAGAAGCTCTCCAGCGCCGAGCGCAATTCGTGGGTGGAGCGCTTCTGCTTCGACATGACCACCCGCCAGATTTACTACCCGCAGGATTACTACAAGGTGCCGGTCTACAGCCGGATTTTCATCTGGCCGAAGGATGTGACCGAGGCGGTTGGGCGGCTCAACCTGGAGCCGGGCGCGTAGGTAGTTGAGGCGTCGGGAGGGAATGGTCGCGGCGGATTCATGCTGGCCCGCCTCAAAGCGATCTCGTAGGGGCGGTTCGCCAACCGCCCAATAGGCGTCAATCTGGCACCAACTGATCCTCGAAACGGGTCGAGAGTCGACCGCACAGGGCTTTCGGAGATTGGAAATCCCCGTCTCAGGAGAACAAGTCCTCCGGACTGGGCCGTTTTTAGTCCGGAGGACTTCCTGTTCGGTAGCACCGCAGAATAGCGTGGTTGGGCGAGCCAATCGGAAGGCTGCGCGG
>CAZHMJ010000129.1:0-13372 GCA_964533805.1 uncultured Anaerolineae bacterium
CGTCAGGATGGTGTTGGGCCGGTCCAGGAGCAGGATGCCGATCACGCGCAGTGTCACGGACGTGAGCAGCGAGATCACGAGCAAGATGCCCAGGGCCACGGTCATGATCAGAGCCAGCAGACGCTTGTGCCACATCGGCCGCCACTGGCGCGGATGGAAGATGTTGTCCAGCGCCACGGTCAGGTTGGAGAAGAGCGACAGCGCGGCCCAGCTCAGGCCAAGCACGGCGACGATCCCGAAGGACTGGCCCTGGCGCAAGGCCAGGATCACGTTGTCTTCGATCAGTTTCAGCGACTCGCCTGGGAAGAACGTGCCGACCAGCCGCAGAATCTGCTCGCGGGCCTGGGCCAGGCCGATCACGTTGCTCAGCAGGGTGACGGTCAGCAGGAGCAAGGGAAAGATGGAGAAGATGGCGTAATACGCCAGGGACGCGGCATAACGCGTATCGCGCTGGTTGAAGTCCGTCCAGGCGCGGATCAGGAAGCCGGGCAGACCGTAAGTCGCCTTTTCCAGGTCGGCGTACCAGCGGGTGATCAGCCAGCCGCGCTGACCCAGGGCGCGCTCCATCCGGATGTACGTGCGCGCCAGGCGCGCGCCTGGACCCTCCTCTGGCCGCTGGTCGGGCGGAGTCTGGTCGGGATGAGGAGTCTGCACCGGGGTTCCACCTCCCTGGATCGAATGATGTTGGGGCAATCTTACCATAGGACGTGTCGGGCCAACAGCCACGACGGCGCGTTAAGCAAGAAGCAAGAGCAGAGGCAACCGGATAAGACAGCAGCCTTCGATCGGTGTTTTGACTGAAAACTGTCAACTGATGACGGATAGCTACGTTGTTTTTCCGTTGAGCGAATCAAGCGCACCCGTTGTGAACGACCGCTTTTTCGAGAAGACAGGACAACGGACAATGAGTGTTGAGGTGAATTTGGACGACCTGAAAGTACGCCCGCCGGTGCCGGCCGACGCGGGCGCGGTGGCGGGCTTGATCAATCTGTGCGCGATGTTGGAGACCGGGACGCTCCAGATCACGGTCGAGCACGTGCTGGCCCACTGGCAGACGCCGGGCTTCGACCTGACGACCGACGCCCGCGTGGTCGAGGGACCGGGCGGCCGGATGGTGGGTTACGTCGAGGTGCGGGATCATGAACCGCAACCCGGCCTGGTCGTCTGGATTCGCATCCATCCCGACTACGCCGGCGGGTCGCTGGGTAGGGCGCTGCTGCGCCTGGCCGAGCGGCGGGCGCTGGAGATTTGCGGCCGCGTGATCCTGCGCGCGGCGACCCTGGCTGTCAACCATGACGCCCGGCGGCTGCTCAACGCGGCCGGCTTCCGCCTGGCCCAGCGCCTGTGGAGTGGTGACCAGGACGCGGATCAGCCTGGACTGCTCTCCGACTGGCCGGGCGAAATGCGCTGGATCAGCCTGGACGGGCGCGCTCCGGTGCGTTACGACGTCTATGAAAAAGAACTGTGTGGCGATTCCCTGCCCTACGCCGTTTGATGCATCGGGCTTGCCGATCGGAGAACAATGATGGTTGCACTCAGCGAAAACCTGCGGCTGCGTCCCGCCACGATGGCCGATGTCCCGGCGATCGCGGCCCTGACCAACCGCTGCACGGAAGCCGAGACCGGCGTTTACGGCGGCCTGACGGACGCGAACCTGGCCAACCAGTATTCCTACGACGGTTTCAACTTAGCCGAGGATACCACCCTGGTCTTTGGGGAAGATGGGACTCTGGTGGGCGCGGCCGAGTTCTGGCTCTTCGAACCTTACACCCAGCCCTTCGTCTGGGCGCGCGTCCTGCCCGGTCACGAAGGGCGGGGGATCGGGACGGCGCTCACTGCCTGGGCGGAGGAACGAGCCGTCGCCGCCATGCCCAAGGCCCCGCCGGATGCGCGCTACAGCCTGCGGGCCAACATCCTCAGCACCGAGACCGCCGCGCTGGACCTCTTCCGCGACCTCGACTACAAAATCATCCGCCACTTCTTCACGATGGAGATCGAATACGGGCTGGACGAGGCCCTGCCGGAGCCGGTTTGGCCGGCGGGCATCCGGGTGCGGACGCACACCCCCGGCCCGGACGACCGCCCGGTCTTCGAGGCGGTGGACGAGGCCTTCCGCGATCACTGGGGCTATACCCCGATGACCTACTCTCGCTTCCGGGAAGAGATGATCGACATGCCGGAGTTCGAGCCGCACCTGTGGTTCCTGGCGGTCGAAGGCGACGGCTCGGACGAACAGATCGCCGGGGTCAGCCTGTGCAAGTCGCGCTCCATGCAGGACCCGGACACGGCCTACGTGGGCGAGCTGGGCGTGCGGCGGCCCTGGCGGCGGCAGGGGCTGGCCCTGGCGCTGCTGCGCCACACCTTCCGGACTTTCCAGGCGCTGGGTATCCCCCGGGTCAGCCTGGGCGTGGATGCCTCCAGCCTGACCGGGGCGACCCGGCTGTACGAAAAAGCCGGGATGCACGTCTCCCAGCGCTGGGACTTCCACGAGAAGATTCTGCGCGATGGCCGGGTGCTGGCGACCGAGTCGCTGGACGACTGAAGGTTGACGAACGAGCAACCCCCGGCGGCCGCATGCCGGGCCGCCGGCCCTGTTGGGATGAACCTGCGCACGGCGAAGCCGTGAAGCCTGGCCCGTGGGGCCGGGGAGGAGGGTGAATGATGTCAGCCGGATTGGACAGCGCTTTAGAGCGAATCACCGGGAACCCGGCGTTTGCAGGGCAAACGGCGTATGCCCAGCATACCCAGCCGGTTTCAGTGAGTCATCTCACCCATCCTTTACCAGACTTCAGTCGAGGAACCCAACCGTGTCTTTCGACGACACCCAGCTTGACCGATATGAGGCGTACGCGGAAAAGTACGATTCGCTAGACCGCAAGCAGCATGCCCAGCGCACGCGCCGCAAGCCCAAGCCGCGCCAGCAGGTCCTGCGCCGGCAGGTGACGCGCCATCTGGCTGCCCACGAGTCGGCCGGCGCGGCGGTGGCCGAGGTGGCCGAGGCCGACGCGCTGGAGCAGGGGTTTTGCGACGAGCTACCACCCTGGTCATTTTGAGCAGGGCTGGCTGCTGCAATCGCTCCAATCCTTCTACCAGGAAGGCTTGATCACGGATGTGCTGGCGCTGGTGCGCGGCGGCAAGGAGGCCAACGTCTACTGTTGCGCCGCCGACCCGGATCACACCGGGGAGACGCTGCTGGCGGCCAAGGTTTACCGGCCGCGCATGCTGCGCAACCTGCGCAACGACAGCCTGTACCGCGAACGGCGCCAGGTGCTGACCGCGGAAGGCCGCGCCGTCAAGGGCCACGAACACCGTATCCTGCGCGCCCTGGGCAAAAAGACAGCCTACGGCCAGGAGGTAGCCCAGACCTCGTGGCTGATGTACGAGTACACGACGCTCCAGACCCTCCACGCGGCCGGGGCGGCCGTGCCGCGCCCGGTGAGCGTCAACGACCAGACGATTCTGATGGGCTACGTGGGCGACCGGCAGGCCGCCGCGCCGACCCTGAACCAGATCAGCCTGGACAAAGACGAAGCCGGGCCGCTGTTCCGCGAGGTGCTGCGCAACATCGATCTGATGCTGCGTCACGGGCTGGTGCACGGCGACCTGTCCCCCTACAACCTGCTTTACTGGGAGGGTGAACTGACCCTGATCGACTTCCCGCAGGTGATCGATCCGGGGACGAATACCAGCGCCTACGCGATCCTGGCCCGCGACGTGCGCCGCGTGTGCGAGTACTTCGCCCGGCAGGGCGTCGACTCCGATCCGGCGGCCATCGCGGATGACCTGTGGCGGCGCTACGCGGAACTGCCGGCCCACATCCGGGCGGCGGATACGTATGTGGAGCCGGACGAAGATTGAGTGAAGTGGGGCGCTCGCGGCAAAGACAGAACGAACCGCCAAGTCGCGCGCTAACAGCGCCAAGGTCGCCAAGGAAAAACAGGGAGAAAAGCAAAGGTGTTTTGCTTTCTGCCTGTGTTCTCGGCGGTGAGATGCCTTTTTTCGGTTTGATGCGACGGCCCCATGATGTGGGGCGGGGCGACCTGCCAGGTGAACCTGCCAGGCCGCCCCGCCCGTGTGCGGTGTGTGATCGAGAAGTGAGGAATCGTTATGGTGATGGAAATCCGGCCGGTCAGCGGCGACGAGCGCAAGGACATCATCCTGCGGCTGGGGGGCTACGCCTTCGGCCCGACGCCGCCGCTGCCGGTCGACAACGAGTTCTGGCAGGGCTTCATCCGCGCCTCGGAAGGCGCGCCTAACCTGGTCGCCTTCGAGGACGGCCAGGCGGTGGCGATGGTGCACAGCACGCCGATGACCCAGCAGGTGCGCGGCAGGATCGTCGCGATGGGCGCGGTCTGGGCGGTAGCGACGACGCCCGCCGCCCGGCGCAATGGCATCGCGCGGCGCTTGATGGCCGATCTGCTGGCCGGCGACCGTGCGCGCGGCGCGGCCATGACCTGCCTGTGGGCCTTCAAGGAATCCTTCTACGGGCGACTGGGCTACGTGACCTTCCCGCAGTGGCGCAAGGCGACCTTCGCGCCGGGGCCGCTGACCCCACTGCTCAAGAAAGACCTGGGCGGTACGGTCGAGATGCTGTCCATCGCGGATGGCTTCGACCTGTACTGGGACTTCCTCCAGGAAATTCAGGCCCGGACGCATGGCATGGCCCTGGCCAAGCCCGTGCTGATGCGCGAGCGCAACCGTTCCTGGCTGGCCGTGGCGCGGGTCGATGGGCGCGTGGTCGGGACGATGCTCTACCAGATGGCCGATGGCGGCGGGGACACGCTGATCTTCCGGGCGGAGCGCTTCTTCTACACGACCGTGCAGGGGCGCACCCTGCTCCTGGAATGGCTGGCCCGCCACGTCGACCAGGTCAAGGAGATCAGCCTGGTGCTGCCGCCCGGCGAGCTGCCGGAAACGTGGTGTCTGGACCTCCGTCCGACGGTCACGTCGATCGAGGCGGCACTGGGCCGCGTGCTGGATGTGACCCGCCTGGCCGGGATCGCGGTTGGACCGGGCCAGTTCACGGCCCGGATCACGGACCCGTTCTGCCCCTGGAACGAAGGCGATTACCGTTTCCGGTCGGTCGATGGAGTCCTGGAAATCACCCCGGCGGTCGGGGCCGACTGCACCCTGTCGATCGAGGCCCTGACCGGGCTGGTGTATGGCATCCGCGACCCGGAGGTCTTCGCGCTGGAGGGCTGGGGCGATCCGTCCCCGGAGGTGCAGGCGAGCATGCGGGCCATGTTCCCGGCGCGCCTGCCCTTCCTGCACGAGGAATTCTAAGAGAAGAGGCCAGAGACCAGAGGCCGCGCCGCTTCGCCGCGCCCCGGACGACCGGCCGGTCGTCCCTACGGGTGAAGAGTCCGGGCAATCGGTGACGCCGGACGCCTCTGGCTGAATGCTGACTGCTGATCGCTTCCCTGGGGAGAGAAATGGCGTGCACGAGCTTGAGGTAGCGGATTTTGGGCGGGTCTTGCCCATCTTCGCGGGGACGGATTGGCCCGCCGTCCGATCGATCGCGCGGGGGGATACGCCCGGCCGGGTGTTCGTGGACGATCCCCGGTCGCCGCGTGGGGCGCTGGTCTATGGCTATTTCAATTACGCCTACGTGGCGGGGGACGAAACCGATGCGGGCTGGCTGGGCGCGCTGCTGCACGAGACCCTGTTCCCGCTGGTCCGGGCCTCGTCCGATCCCAGCCTGGTGCTCTATCCGAACTCGCCCGCCTGGGCGACGCCGGTGCGCACCCTGTGCCCGGCGGAAGCGCTGTTCCCGGTGGCGCGTCGCCACTTTCGCTTCGACCCGCCCCGCTTCGAGGCGCTGACTCTGCCGCCCGCGCCGCCGGGCGTCCGGCTGGCCCGGATCGACGCCGGGTTGCTGGAAGCATACCCACCCCTGGCCGGCGAGGTGACCCTGTTTTGGCGGCGGGCGGAGGACTACCTGGCGCGCGGGGTGGGGTTCTGCGCCCTGGCGGGCGAGACGCTGGCCGGCTGGTGCCTGTCGATCTTCGCTCCGGACTCCCGGCGCGAGCTGACGATCGCCACCCAGCCGGACTTCCGCCGCCAGGGAATCGGCACGCTGACCGCGGCGGCCTACATCCGCGCCTGCCTGGTGGCGGGGCTGGAGCCGGTCTGGGAGTGCTGGGCCGACAACGGCCCTTCGGATCGCCTGGCCCGCAAGCTGGGCTTCGTGCCGGTGGCGGACACGCCGGCGATCTTCGTCGATCTGGCGCAAAGGCAGGCTACATGATTCACGAATTGCAGCAAAAGGATTTCGAGAAAGCCCGCCCGGTCTTCGGCCCGGACATGGCCTACAACCTGATCATCAGCGCCGTGCTGGACGGCGGCAGTCCCGGCCGGGTGTGGGTGGACGATCCCGACGATCCACGCGCCGCCTTCCTGTGGGGCGCGGAGGGCTGGTACCTGGACGGCGCGGCCAGCGCTGCTTTCGCCCAGGCGCTCAACCACCTGATCATGACCGAAATCAAACAGGCCGTGCTGGACGCCGGACAGGCCGAGTTTTTCTTGGGCTACGAGAGTCCGGCCTGGGCCGCCCAGGAGGCCGCGATCTTCGCCGGCGCGCCCTCGATCCTGCGCAACCCGCGCCGCCACTACGTCTGCCGGGCGCTGGCTGTTGACTGGCGGGCCATGTTGCCGGAGGGCTATGAGGTCGCCCGGATCGACTCCGCGCTGCTCGCGCGGCCCGGCCTGGACGTGCCGGAACATGTCTGGAGCTGGATGGACGCTAACTGGGGCGGGCCGGAAGTCTTTTTCGCGCGCGGGTTTGGCTTCGCGACCATTCACAACAACGCGATCGTGTCCTGGTCGCTGGCGGACTGTGTCAGCCGGGGCCAGGCCGAAATCGGCATCCAGACCCGACCGGACTACCGGCGGCGCGGGCTGGCGACGATCACGGCGGCCGCGGCGATCGAATACGCCCTGGGCAGCGAGCTGGAAGCGGTCGGCTGGCACTGCAACGAGATCAATCGCGGCTCGATCGGCGTCGCCGAGAAGGCCGGCTTTGAGCTGGAGCGCCGTTACACCCACCACTACTTCTACTTCGACGAGGCCAACCACCTGGCCGAGCAGGGTTGGATCGCCTTCCGCGCCGGGAACTATCGCGAGACAATCGCGTGTTACGAGCAGGTCTTCCCGCGCTGGGACTGCGAGCGCTTCGGCCCTCCGCCGGACTACCTGTATATCCTGGCGGCGCGGGCCTGGGCCGCGCTGGGCGATTCCGGCCGGGCGCTGGACTACCTCGGCTCGGCGGTCGACGCCGGCTGGGACGACGCCGAGGATACCCGCGCCATCCCGGAGTTCGCCGCGTTGCATGGCGCGCCCGGCTGGGCGGCGCTCCTGGCCCGGATGGAAGAGAAGGCCGCCGGTGACTGACGCCACGATCCGCCCCTTCGCGCCGGGGGATTACCCTGGTTTGGTCGCCCTGCACAACGTCACCTACCCGACCTTCCCGACGACGGAGGAGGAATACCGGGAGATGGATACCCGGCCCGGATGGCGTCGCTGGGTCGCCGTGAGCAATGGGCGGGCGGTTGGGATGAGCAGACCTGGGTGACCTATCGGAAAGACGTGCGGCCGCCGGGGTAGGACTGCACCTTGACAAATGAAAAACAGGGACGGGGGATGCCCCTCGTCCCTGCCGGTGTCATGGCTTGAGGATGGGATCAGCGATCCTGCACGGCCACGTCGCCGTAGACCTTTTCCTGCTGGTCGGCGCGGCGCTGGTAGAGCCAGGTGGCGTGGGCCAGACGGTTGCCGTCGGCGTGCTGGAGCTGCTCCGGCGTGAAGCGCCAGGTCCAGTTGCCAGCCGGGTTGCCGGGGGTATTCATGCGCGCTTCGGAACCGAGCTTGAGCACGTCCTGCATGGTCAGGATGAAGGTATGGGCGCAGGAGCGCATGCCAATCTGCATCAGCGTCCAGGTCGGGTCGACGACGCCTTGGCCGAGGTATTCCGAGATGAACTGGCGCGTCTTGTCGTCAACTTCCTCTTTCCACCAGCCCATCGTGGTGTTGTTGTCGTGCGTGCCGCTGTAGACCACGCAGTTGGGGATGTGGTTGTGGGGCAGGAAGGGGTTGACCGGCTCGTTCCAGGCGAATTGCAGGACCTTCATGCCCGGCAGGCCGAAGCCGTCGCGCAGGGCCTCGACATCCTCGGTGATCACGCCCAGGTCTTCGGCGATGATCGGCAGCTCGCCCAGGGCGGTCTTGACCGCGTTGAAGAAATCGGCGTTCGGCCCGGCGACCCAACGGCCCTTGACGGCGGTCTCCTCGCTGGCGGGGATTTCCCAGTAGGCGGCGAAGCCCCGGAAATGGTCGATCCGGATGTAATCGACCACGCTCAGGATGGCCTTGAAGCGCCGGATCCACCAGGCGTAGCCGTTGGCCTTCATCACGTCCCAGCGGTAGAGCGGGTTGCCCCAGCGCTGCCCGGTTGGGCTGAAGTAATCCGGCGGGACGCCCGCGATGATGGTCGGGTGGCCCTGGCTGTCCAGGTGGAACTCGCCCTGGTTGGCCCACACGTCGGCGCTGTCGTGGGCGACGAAGATCGGCAGGTCGCCGAACAGCCGGATACCCTTGCTGTTGGCGTACTGCTTGAGCGCGTCCCACTGGACGTGGAAGACCCACTGGCGGAAGCGATGCTCGGCGATCCGCCCGGCGTGATCGGTCCGGGCGGTTTCCAGCGCGGCCGCATGGCGCAGGGCCAGCGGTTCCGGCCATTCCACCCAGGGGCGGCCGCCGAAGGAGTCCTTGAGCGCGGCGAAGAGCACGAAGTCGTCCAGCCAGTGAGCGTGCTCCGCGCACCAGGCCTCGAAGGCGGCCCGCTGCTGGGGCGTGCCGCGCGCCACGAAGCCCTGGTAGGCCGTGCTCAGCAGGCGGTCGTGGTAGCCGATGATCCAGCCGAAGTCGACCCGGTCAGCCGGAAAGGCCGGGACGTCGGCCAGGTCGGAGTCGGTCAGCCAGCCGTCGGCGTACAGCCGGTCGAGGCTGATCAGGTTGGGGTTCCCGGCGAAGGCCGAGAGTGTTTGATAGGGCGAGTCGCCGTAGCTGGTCGGGCCGAGGGGCAGCACCTGCCAGACGCCCTGGCTGTGCTCGGCCAGCCAGTCGGCGAAGCGGTAGGCCCATTCGCCCAGGTCGCCGATGCCATAGCGGCCGGGCAGCGAGGTCGGGTGCAGCAGTACCCCACTCGAACGGGGAAAAAGGGTCATAGGTCATAGCCTTGTTCGATTTCACGCATGACGAAAAGGGCGGGCGAATGAAGCAAGGCCCAACCCGGATGGCTATTATTGTAGTCGTATCCTGCTGGATTGACCATGCCTGGCCCGGGTTGACCGCGGAAGGCGCTGCTTTGCGAAGGAGACAACCTGTGTTCACGATTCGCCCGTTTGTGCCGGCCGACTATCAGGCCCTGGTGGACATCCAAAACGCCCTCATGCCAGACCGTCCGGCGGTCCTGGAGGATTATGTAGAAGGGGATCGCGCGCTCGATCCCCAGTATGCGTACCATCGTTTTGTGGCCGAGGTGGACGGCCGGGTGGTCGGCGTGGCCTATTACGCGCAGCCCGCGTGGATGTTCTCTCCGGGGCGCTATCGGGTGCTGGTGCGCGTCCTGCCCGACTTCCAGCGGCGCGGGATCGGCAGCGCCCTGTACGACCGTGTGATGGAGGCGTTGCAGCCCTACAACCCGGCGACGCTCTGGGCGAACGGCGAGGAGAACCTGCCGGAAGGTCTGCGCTTCCTGGAGAAGCGTGGGTTTACCGAGCGGCTGCGCTTTTCCGAATCGGTGCTGGACGTGGCGACTTTCGACCCAGGCCCGTATGCCGATCTGGAAGCGCGTCTTCAGCGCGAGGGGATCGATTTCCGGTCGGTGGGCGAGCTACGCGCTGACCCGGTCACCGCATTGGACCTGCATCGCCGGTTGTACGATCTGGATTGGGATGTCACCCAGGACGAGCCTTACGCGGAGGCGATCAGCCAGATTCCATTCGAGGAATGGGAGCGTGACGTCCTGTTGTCGGAGACATCGCTGCCGGAGGGTTACCTGGTCGCGGTTGATCGCGCGACGGGCGAGCTGGCGGGGATGACCGTCCTGTTTGCCGACCGGGCCAGCACGATGCTCTATACCGGGCTGACCGGTGTCCGGCGCGGCTACCGGCGGCGGGGGATCGCCACCGCCCTGAAAGTACGGTCGATCCGGTACGCTCAGTCGATCGGGGCCTCGTGTATCCGGACCGACAATGTGATCGAGAACGCGCCAATGCGCGCCATCAACATCAAACTCGGCTACATCAAGCAGCCCGACCAGATCGAGTTCGAGAAGCGCCTCCGGCCGGATGACGAGGCCCCGTCGCCCGTTTCGGGATGACGGCCCGCTGGTTTATTGCGAGATGAATGGTATCATTTCGCTGCGCGTGGAAGCGATAGGACAACTGCCTTGAAGCGGCTCAACGCAACCCCTGTGTACCTGATTTTCAGCGGAGCTTCGGCCCTGTTCTTTACCATCGTGTTCACGCTCAACATGGTCTACCAGGCCGAGATGGTCGGCCTCAGCCCGATCCAGTTGGTGCTGGTCGGGACGACCCTGGAACTCTCGTGCTTCCTGTTCGAGATTCCGACCGGGGTGGTGGCGGATACCTACAGCCGTCGTCTGTCGGTCATCATCGGTACGGCCCTGATCGGGGTCGGCTTCCTGATCGAGGGTTCGACCCCGACCTTCGAGGCGGTGCTGCTGGCCCAGGTCGCCTGGGGCATCGGCGCGACCTTCATCAGCGGGGCGGGCGACGCCTGGATCGCCGATGAGATCGGCGAGGAGCGCGCCGGGCATGCTTTTTTGCGCGGGGCGCAGATCGGGCAGCTCCTGACCCTGCCGGGGATCGCGATCGCGGTCGTGCTGGGCAAGGCCGGGCTGAACGTCCCGGTGCTGGTGGGCGGCGGGTTGTTCCTGGGGCTGGCCGTCTTCCTGATCGCGTTCATGCCGGAGGCCGGATTCAAGCCTGCCCGGCGCGAGGACCGCACTTCGTGGGCCCAGATGGGCGCGACCCTGCGCGAAGGCGTGCGGCTGGTGCGGGCCTGCCCGCTGCTGGTGGCGATCCTGCTGGTCAGCCTGGCTTACGGGGTGTACAGCGAGGGCTTCGACCGGCTGTACACGCCCCACCTGCTGGCCTTCGACCGGCCGGATGTGCTGGGGTTGGATACGCCCGGTTGGTTCGGGCTGATCGGGGCGGTGGAGGCGCTGTTCGCCCTGGGCGCGACCGAGATCGCCCGCCGCCGCCTGCGCCTGGAGGATGGCCGGTCGGTCTCTCGCGCGTTGGGTTGGATGTACGGCGGCGTGGCGCTGTTCACATTAATCTTCGGGCTGGCGGGCGGCTTTCCGCTGGCGCTGGCCGCGTACTGGGCGACGCGTGCGCTGCGCGGGGTGAGCGGGCCGATCTACACGGCCTGGCTCAACCAGCATACCGAGTCCAGCGTCCGGGCGACCGTGTTCTCGATGGCGGCCCAGGCCAACGCGCTGGGCCAGATCGCGGGCGGCCCGGCGGTGGGCGCGATTGCGACCGCGGGATCGCTGCGGCTGGCGCTGGCCGTGGCCGGGCTGATCTTCACCCCGGCGCTGGCCCTGATCGGACGGGCGCGCCGCCTGCTGCCCGGCGCGGCCATGCAGAGACAAGAGGCATGAGGCAAGAGGCACGACGGGGATGGTTTTCCGCAAGGCTGGGGGCGGCCCTGCTCCTGGCGATCGGGCTGGCCGGCTGTGGGGCCGGGCCGGCCGATTCGACGCGGGTCGCCCTGCCTGCCGCGCCGACCGTCACCCCACGCGCCGATCTCACCCCCGGTCTGGCCCAACCGCTGCCTCACCTGACCGCCGCCGTCGTCGAAGCGAGCGCGACTCCGGCCCTGGTCGCCTTGCCGGGCGGGACCGTGCAGACGCCGGACGCCGCGGCCGAGGGCTTCAGCGAGCGGGTGCCGTTTCCGACGGCGGCGGCTTCCGGCGGGGAACCGGTCGCGACGAACTGCGCCGCCGTCTTTCCGCTGGACGCGGTCGGCCGGATCAGCAGCGGCAGCCTGACGATCGAGCAGGTGATCGCCGCGTTTGGCCCGCTGATCGAGGTCAGCGGCCGCCCGCCGGTCTACCGGTTCGAGGCGGGCGGCTGCACGCTGCGGGTGACGGGCGGGGCGCGCTACGCCGAATCGGCGGAGCTCAGCCCGTACTTCACGCTGGCGGAACTGGCCGCCTGTTGCGGCGCGCCGGAGGCCGCGGCGTTCGTGCCCGCCGCCTCGGCGGAGCGTATCGCCAGCCTGCGCCACCCTGGCCCGGAGCGGCTGGCGCTGCTCTACCCGGCGCGGGGGATGGTCGCTCTGGTCGCGGCGGAGGCGGTGAGCCTCGACTCCCCGGTGACACTCCTGATTGGTCCGGCGGGCAGCCTGGACGAGTGGCTGGCCCGGCTCCCGGCCGGGACAGCGGTCATCTCCGGCTGGAGACTGCCCGCACCGCCGCGGAACTGAAAGTAAATGTTGAATGCTTAATGTTGAATTTTGAATTGAAGACGAAGGCGTTTTTGTTCAGAGCGGATTGTGCAGGTTTGGGCGGGTGGATATAATCCAACTATCACATCAATCGTTCATTGATCGTAAACGGTGCCATGTGCTCCGGATGGCCTGGGAAAGGATGACTTATCGATGGAAGGAATTACGTTCGATCAGATTCTGGCGCTGCTAAAGCCGAACTCACTCTGGGACTATTTGCTGTACCTCATCCTGATCTTTGGCCTGATCACGCTGTTCCAGCAGCCAGAAGGTTCGGTGATCACGACGATTCTGCTGGCGATGGTCATCGTCGGCATTTTCATCGACAAAATCCAGGCATTCCCCGATCATAGTTGCAGCTTCGGCACGCTGTTCATCCGCATCCTGTATTTCGTGGTGCCGCTGGTCACGGCGGGGATCACCAAGAATCCAAAATCACGCGGTCCGGCCGTGATCATGGCCGTGATGGGGCTGGCCTACATGTTCTTCCTGTGGGCGACGCAGATGAACAACCCGGCCGTGTGCGTGCCGCTGGCGCGCGAGACGATGCTGCCCCTGGATTGGCTGCTGACGCTGCCCGCCTAGGTCACCAGCGACGACCCACCGAAGAACAACGCCCCCGGAGAACCACGGGGGCGTTGTTCTTGGATCGATCAAACGGCGGAGCCGGCTTAGTCCGCGGCTTCCGGCACGCTGGCGTAGACCGGCACCAGCCAGTCGCTGTACTTGGCCAGCTTGCCGCGCACCAGGTCGAAGTACAGGTCGCGCAGGCGGCGGGTGATCGGCCCCATCTTGCCATCGCCAACGTCGCGATAGTCCACGCGGGTGATGGCGGCCA
>CAZHMJ010000130.1:0-13361 GCA_964533805.1 uncultured Anaerolineae bacterium
CCGAGGATACTGCGTTGTACCTGGGTGAGGAATATGCCTCAGGTTTCCAGCAGTGGCGGGATACCTACCAGCAGGCTGTAACGATCTACACGGATGATGCCCGCCGGCGTACGCGCAAACTGCGCGATCTGGACGAAATTCTCAACCGGCCGGGGATCGATCAGCACCCGGGCTACAAACTGTATCGGTCGTGGCGCGAGGCGATTGCCAGCCGGCCTGAATTCCCTGCTCCGCCCACCAGCGAGCCTGTCCCGCGTTACGCGGAGTTGGACGGCGCGGTGATTGGCGGCTATGAGGACGATGAGCCGGGAGCGACGGGTTGGCGCAGGGTTCTCCGTCCGAAGACGCTGATCCCCGTGTTGTTGGCTTTGATCCTTGTTGGGCTCGCGGGTATTGTTTTGCTTCAGCAGGCTGGAGGCGGGGCTGGTCAGATCGCCGTCACCTGGGCTTCCTTTACGCCCACCCTGAGCCAGGAGCAGGCCGTGCTGGCTACGGAGGGTGCCATTCAGGCAGCGACAGCCTCCGCGCTGCCCGCGACCGCTACACCGACCCTGACCTTCACGCCGAGCGCTACGCCGCCACCCACCGAGACTCCGACCCAGACTCCCATGCCCACGCTGGCCCCCGGCGGAGGCCCTGGTGCGACGATTGTGCCGGTGCTGCCCACGCATACGCCCGCGCCGACGGCCACGCCGTCCCTGACTCCGACTCCGACTCAGACGCCGCTCGTGCTGCCCTCACCCACCGTGCCCACGCCCGCGCCGACGGAGGCGCAGACGGCGATCGTCGAAGTGACTGAGCCTCTGGCCGGGCCGCAGAATATTCTGGTCGGCCTGGAGCAACTCGTGCCAGCTTATCCCTGGCCGGAGAGTTGGTTCCGGCGGGGCGATCTGGGTGGGGGATGGCTGATGGGGTTGCGGGAGGTTGACCCGGGGGCTGGGTTGATCCAGGTGGTGCTGCCCTCGGACCTGCTGGCCCAGATCGCCGGTCCGGACGCGGCGATCCGGCTGCGCCGGATCGAAGTCACCCTGCACTTGCGTGAGTATGAGCGCGCCCTGGTCTCTCAGGGCCTGGTATACTTTGGCCTGGGCCTTCAGGGCGCGGACGAAAGCCGGATCGCCGTCCAGGTCCAGATGGTGCGTGAAGATGCGCTCAACATCGGCGCGCGCGTCGGGGATGAGTTCCGGGCGCGTTCGACTGTCCCGATCAGCGATGGGCGGGTCGTGTTGGCGCTGGAGCGCCTGGATGATGGCAATGTGGTGCTGTTGTTCAACGGTCAGCCGGTCGGGGCGCCGCGTTTCCTGACCGCGCCGAATGCGCCGGTGATGCCCTATCTGTTTGTGCAGCAGGGTGGGGTGGTCATCAACGTGAGTGACCTGATCGCTGATTTCAATCCGTAGCGCCTGCTCGCTCTCACCCGGCACAGGCGACCAATCTCAGGATGAGTTTTGTGCAATCGTTGACCTTGGACGCGATTTATCGCGTTGGCAACTACAATGATACGTTCGCGCTGGGGCATTACGCCCGCGTGGTGGAGACGTATGACCGGCGGACGGGCCAGACCGTGGCGTTCAAAGTGCTGCGGCCGGAGCATATGGCCTATACTGACGAACCGCCTTGGGAATACCGGGCCTTTGCCAACGAAGCCAATCTGTTGATGAAGATGGCCGGGAGCGAGCGGGTCGTGCAACTCCTGGACTGTGGCTATCTCGAATCCCACGATGAACGGCCGGTGAAAGGCGAGGTTGTCTCGTACCGGGCCGACGTGCTGGGCTTCATCCGCGATGCCAATGTCTATGCCGAACGGCGCTGGCGGCCGTATCTGGCCCTGGAGGCGCTGCCGCGCACCGAGAACCTGCTGTATCTCATGAAGCCGAACACGGCCGGGGTGCGCTGGCGTCTGCCCACCGAGGAAGGGATCGACCTGGCGCTGCAACTGGCGGGGGTGCTCAAGCTGGCCCATCAGCAGGGAATCGTCTACCTGGATCATAAGCTGGAGCATGTCTATTGGGATGGCGAAATCCTGCGCATGATTGACTGGAACAGTTCCCGCCAGTTCGAAGGGACCAGCAGCGAAGCCGCCCAGTTGTTTCAGACTGACATCCATCACCTGTGCGTGGGGATTCTCTATCCACTGTTCACCGGCCTCTCACCGCGCCAGGGGATGCTGGCCTCGCAGCCTGCGTCGCCCGATGCGATGCAGAAGCGCTACGCCGATATCACCACCCTGGACTTCGGTGTCGAGCCGACGCTGAGCAAGGCGCTCCAGGAGGTTTTGCAGCGCGGTGCGGCGCGTGGCTACAAGAGCATCGAGGAATTCACCGATCAACTGGAGACGGCGGCTCGCCATCTTGGGTGGGATTTTCCGCATCGCCCGGCCGAGGATGGGCTGCGGGAAATCCGCGGCCAGATCCGCGCCGGTTTGCGTAAGCTGCGCGCCGGACAGGATGCGATTCGTGAGGCGCGAGATGTGTTGATGGAGGCGGCAATCGAGGATGGCATTAACGAAGACGCCGAACAGGAACTCCGCCGGCTGCTGAGCGCTATCAACGCTATGCTCGCTCGACGTGTCATTCCCTGAGTGGGAATCCTGAAGGATATTCCAGGAGCCAAGGCCCTGCATGACTGATGACCTGAACCAACAACTCGCGGACCTTCAGTCCCGAATCGAAGCGTTGCCCCGCACCGTCGCGTCTGCACGGTTGAGTGAGCTGGAAGCCGAGGCGCGACGTTTGCTGGCCGCGGCCCGGAACACGCCGGTGGAAGCCCAGGCCCGCACCCTGTTCGACCTGCTGGCGCAGCATGTGGCGGCTGAGACCGCGTCTATCGCTGAAGTGTCACCCGCCGATAGCAGTGCTGTTCGGGGATTGCTGCGCCGCGCCCGTATCCGGATTGAACTGGCCGGGGACGAGGATGATGTCGACGAAGCCATCGATATCCTGGCCGAGGCCCTGGATCGTGAGCCGGACAATGTCGAGACGATCGCCCTGCTGACGCAGGCGGCCGCGCGAAGCGGCGCGCTCCGGATGAAGGTGCTGGAACTGTTCCGGCGTTATGGCGTCCAGCAGATTCTGCCGCCTGCCGAACACGCGGCGATGCCTGCTCGATTGGAGCCTGATCCGGTGATACCACCTGAGGTGGAACAGCCTGTTCCCGTGACGCCTCGGCCTGAGCCACCGGCTCCCAAAGAGCCGGCGCGCGCGGAGGCGGCTTCTGACCCTGGGCTTGATCTGTCCGCTTTGGCGTCCCAGATGACCCAGGTCTACTACGCCGGGGACTACAAGCAGACGGTCGACCTGGCGAACCGCATCCTGGAACGGCAGGCCGAGAACGCGACCGCGCTCGAATACCGCCAGAAGGCCGAGGAGAACATCCTGCGGGGCGTGGTGCCCGATCATCGTATCCCGTTTGACGCGCGGGTGGCCTACAACCGGGCCAATTCCCTGGCCCGCGCCGGGAACTACGACGAGGCCGAACGCCTGTACCGCGAGGCGCGGGATATCGCCCAGGCGGCTGGCATCCCCTCCTGGAAGGACGCGGAACAGGCGCTGCTGGCGATCCAGGACCTGGCCCTGGCCCGCGAGATGCTGAGCGATGGCGACCGGCTGATGTCGAACGATGACTGGCAGGAAGCGATCCACAAATACGAGAGCGCGCTGCGGGTGGTCGCGTCCGATCCGCTGGCCCAGGAACGGCTCGACAAGGCCCGCCAGGTGCTTCACCAGGCCGAACGTGCTCAGGCCCAGTTGGCCGGTCTGACCGGCACGCTGAGCGAGCGCGCCGAAGAGCTTCAGCAGATCATCAACTCGCTGACGGTGCTGCGCCAGAATCTACCGGGCAGCACGCGCCTCGCGGCGCTGATGCAGGACGCCAACAGCCGGCTGCATGCCGTCAAATCCCAGCTCAACGACCAGTCACGCGCCCTGGTGGCCCGAACCGAAAGCGCGATGACGCTGGAGGAACGTCTGCGTCTGACTTCGGAGGCGGTGCGCGCTCTGGAAGCCGCGTCCCGACTGGACCCAAGTGACCAATCCCTGATTGGACAGCTTCAGGAGGCGCGCCAGAACGAAGCGCAGATGCAGGAAGCGCGTAACATCATCGAGCGGGCTGGTTCGCTGATTGCCCAGAACGTGGACGCGGAACTCTCCCAGGCGCGTAGCATGCTGGCGTCGCTCGGCCGATTCTCGCAGGATGCCCGCTACCGCCACGTGGTCAACGATCTGATGGAGCGCTACATTGACCGGGCGGAGAACGCGCTCGCCCAGCGCGATGCGGCGGAAGCGGAACGCTGGATCAGTATGCTCAAAGAAGAACCATTTCGAATTCTGGGGCGGCGAACCGATCTGCTTCGCCTGGAGACGTCTGTTCGCGGGCTGCGCCAGGGGCGTTTGATGCGTCGGGGCGCGCTCGTGGCGGTGCTGGCGCTGATCGGGCTGATCATTCTGATGGTGACCCGGACGCGCTGGGAGCCCACCGTGATGGCGATCCTGTATCCTCCGACCGAGACGCCGACCTTTACGCCGACCTTGACCTTTACGCCGAGCTTTACCCCAACGGCGACGGCTACGGCCACTGACACAGTGACGCCTTCCCCGACGGTGACTCCCAGCTGGACGGTGACCGCTTCGCTCACGCCAACCCATACAAACACGCCGACCCATACCTACACGCCGACGGAGACCTACACGCCCAGCATGACGCCGACGGCGTCGGATACGCCATCGCCCACCCTGTCGCCGACCATTACGCTGACGCCTTCGATGACGATGACGGCCAGCGTGACCCCGCCGCCGCCCGTGCTATGCCGCGTGTTTGTCCAGCGCGAGGGTGGGGTGAATGTCCGCAGCGAGCCAAACGTCCAGACGAGTCGTGTGCTGGGCGTGGCGCTCCAGGGCACGGCGATGAACGTCAACCAGCAGACTCGCGGCGACGACGACCGGATCTGGTTCCAGGTGACCTACAGTATCGGCAGCGGACAGGTTCAGGGCTGGGTCTTGAGCGAACTGGTGGTCGCCTTGACGGAGTGTCCACCGTTGTAAACGGTGCCACAGTTGGCAAACTGCCGTAGTAATTCGACCTGCTATGGGAGGACTCATGGCACGACAACCAAACAGCTACTATCGCCCTCAGACGGTTGCTGAGGCGGTGCGGTTGATCTCGCAGCCGCATCTGTCTACGACTCTGTTGAGCGGCGGGGCGCTGCGGCTGGCATCCCTTGAAGCGCCTGAGTACGAGGCCGTGGTCGATCTCCAGGATATTTCGGAACTTCGGGCGATTCGCGGCCTGGACACAGGTGGTTTCAGCCTCGGAGCGAATGTCACATTGCTGTCGGTCAGTGAGCATCCCCAGATGCCGCCACTGCTGCGTCAGGTCGTGGGGCGCATGCTGCCGCCGGTCAAGCGCCGGATGATCACGGTCGGTGAGGCGGTCGAACTGGCGCCCGGCGTGCCGGAGGTGATCGCGGCCCTGCTGGCGCTAGATGCGGTGGTGGTCTTCGCTTTGCCGGAGGAGTACCGTCTGGCTCTGTCCGAGATGGGACTGACTGTGGAGCAGCCGCGGCTCCCCCGCAAAGGGCTGATCGTGGCCCTCGAACTGCCTGAGGCGCCAGGCCAGGTCTGGGGCGAGGCGCATGTGGCTCGCACACCGGCCGACGAGGCGATCGTCAGCGCCATGGTGGTGCTCGATGTGGCCCGGCCGGGGATTGTCCGGGCGGCACGCGTGGCGTTGTGCGGAGTCTGGCCGGAGCCGGCCCGGCTGGCCGAGTCCGCCGGCCTGCTGGTCGGGCAGGCTCTGACGGACGATCAGATCGAGCGAGTTGCGGCGGGTATTCAGGCCGAGGTCGACCCGGTGGAAGATTATCGGGGAAGCGTGGAATACCGGCGGACGATGGCCAGCGTGCTGACCCGGCGGGCGCTGCTCCAGGCGCGCGAGCGGCTGGCGAGGAGAGAGTAACGAGGGCGCGATGGACATCACACTCACGATCAATGGCGAACTGAAGACGCTCACCATTCATCCGGCCGATCGGCTGCTGGCTGTGCTGCGCCGGGCGGGATACTACAGTGTCAAATTCGGCGACGAGCACGGACGTTCCGGCGCTTCGATTGTGCTGCTGGATGGCCAGCCGGTGGACAGTCTGTTGATGCTGGCCGCTCAGGCACAGGGCCATACCATCCTGACGGCGGAAGGATTGGGCACAGCGGCTCAGATGCATCCGCTGCAAAAAGCTTTCATTGAGACAGGGGCCATTCAGTCCGGTTATAACACGCCCGCGCAATTGCTGGTCGCCAAGGCGCTACTCGACCGGAACCCGAACCCGACCGAGGCCGAGGTTCGCGATGCGCTGGCGAGCGTGTTGGATCGCGAGACAGGGTATGTCAAACCGGTGCAGGCCGTGCTGCGGGCGGCAGCGATGCTGCGCGGTGAGCCGGTTGAGCCATTCGAGCCACTCCAACGCGCGATCCCGATCCCAAGCGAGTTCTTCGAGTTCCCGTCCGAGCCTGAGGGTGGGTACGGCGAAGGGGGGATGCCGCATATCCAGACCCGGACCCGGCCGCTGGTGGTGGCTCCGCCGGAGCTGACCCCGCGCAAGGTGATCGGTAAGCCGGAGCCGAAGGTCGATGCAGTCAAGTTGGCTCTCGGCCGGGCGGTCTTCGCGGACGACTTCGAGATGAAGGGGCTGCTCCATGCGGCTATGTTGACTAGCCCGCACGCCAACGCCCGGATCAGGCATATCGACGCTTCGGCGGCCCGCGCCCTGCCTGGCGTGCATGCCGTGCTGACCTACCAGGACGTGCCTCGCGTTAAGTATGCCAGCGGCGGGCAGAGCTATCCCAACCCCAAGCCCTACGATCAGGTCAGTCTGGATGATCGGGTACGCCATGTTGGTGACCGGGTGGCGGTTGTGGCGGCCGAGACGCCGGAGATCGCGCGCGAGGCCCTCAAGCTGATCCAGGTGGATTACGAGGTGCTGCCGGCGGTCTTCGACCCGGAGGAAGCCATGCGGCCGGGCGCGCCGCTGGTGCATGACGAGCCGGACACGGAGGGCATTCACGATCGGCAGCGCAACATCGTCCACCATATCCAGGCGGAAGCGGGCGACGCGGCGGCGCAGTGGGCCAAAGCCGATTTTGTCTTCGAAGGTGAGTACCGCACTCATCAGGTTCAGCAGGCCAGCATCGAGCCTCATATCTGTGTGACATATTGGGACGAGGACGATCGTCTGGTGGTGCGAACCAGCACTCAGGTTCCCTTTCATGTGCGGCGCATGCTGGCCCCATTGGTGGGTTTGCCCGTGCGGCGTATCCGGGTGATCAAGCCGCGTATCGGCGGCGGTTTTGGCGGCAAGCAGGAGATGCTGGTCGAGGACCTGTGCGCGCACCTGACCATTGCCACCGGGCGGCCGGTGCGCTTTGAATACACCCGCGAGCAGGAGTTCACCAGTTCGCGCAGCCGGCACCCGCAAATATTGCGCTTCAAAACCGGCGTCACGAAAGACGGCCGCGTGGTGGCAGCGGAACTGTATATCATCGGCAACACAGGGGCGTATGGCACGCATGGGTTGACCGTGCAGATGGTCTCCGGCTTCCGTGGTTTGAGTACCTACAACGCGCCGTACAGTAAGTTCGTCTGCGACGTGGTGTATACCAATCTGCCCACGCCGGGTGCTTACCGGGGTTATGGCGCGCCCCAGGCGCTGTATGCATTGGAAATTCACATGGAGGAGATCGCCGAAAAGCTCGGCCTGGATGTCGTCGAGTTCAAGCGCAAGAATTGGATCAAAGCCGGCGACAGTCTGATCATGTCCAAGGCGCTCGGTGAAGGACGCGAGGGGTTCGAGCAAATCATCAAGACCAATGCCCTGGCTGAGTGTGTCGACATCGGCTTGCGTGCCATGCAGTGGGAAGCCAAACGGGGCAAGCCCGGCGATGGGCCGGTCAAGCGCGGGTTGGGTTTGGCGGTGGCGATGCACGGCTCCGGGATCGCCGGGCTGGATATGGGCGCGGCCTCGATCAAGATCAACGACGACGGCTCGTTCAATCTGATGGTCGGCGCGACCGACCTGGGTACCGGGTCGGATACCGTGCTGGCCCAGATCGCGGCCGAGGTGCTGGGCGTGCCCCTGAAGGACATCCTGATCTATTCCTCGGACACCGACTTCACGCCATTCGATACCGGGGCGTACGCGAGCAGCACGACCTATATCAGCGGCGGAGCGGTCTTCAAGGCCGCGATGGAGGTCCGAGAGCAGATTTTGTCGCACGCTGCCCGCCATTTCTTTGGCGGAATCAGCCCGGATGAACTGGAGTTAGAAGATCGTCAGGTGGTTGCTCCGGATGGGCGTACCGTCCCGCTGGAGCAGGTGGCGCTGCACAGCCTGCACCAGGGCGATCAGCACCAGATCATGGCGACGGCTTCCCATATGAGCTACGACAGTCCGCCGCCGTTCGCGGCTCAGTTCGCGGAAGTCTTGGTCGATACCGAAACCGGGCAGGTGACAGTCGAGCGGCTGCTGATGGTGGTCGACTGCGGGATCGCAATCAACCCGATCACGGCTTCCGGCCAGGTGGAAGGTGGGATGGTGCAGGCGTTGGGTTATGCTCATTGCGAGGAAATGGCTTACGACGAGGCCGGCCGGATCGTCAATCCGCGCTTCGATGACTACCGGTTGTATCGCGCTGACGAGATGCCAGCGTTGGAAGTGATCTTCGTGGAGACGGACGAACCGACCGGCCCCTTCGGTGCCAAAGCCGTCGCGGAAATCCCGAAGGATGGCGTGGCCCCGGCGCTGGCGAGCGCGATTCACGACGCCACTGGCGTGTGGATCCGCGAGTTGCCCTACACGCCGGAACGTGTTTGGCGGGCGCTGCACGGTACTTGAGTCTCAAGCTCAGTGACTGCTGCTAAAACAGGGGAGGGGCGTCCGGGTACGCCCCTTTTCGATTGACTTCATTCGATTTGCATCAATGGGCGGTTTTCGGCCAGAATTCGGTATATGAGCGACGCACATGCTGTGGTGTTCTTGCAGGCACGGGACCAGGCTGGGCTGCCAGAAGTGATCTGGGACATCAACCAGGTCCGGCGCCAGCGGCTGTACTATTCGAGCCTGATTCTGAGCGCGCCGCGCCAGGGCTGGATTCGTCTGATCATCGGCGAATCAGGCATGGTCGATCATCTGCTGATGCGCAATCTTAGCGGGCGGCTGTCGACCCTGGCCTTTGAGCTTCAGTCGGGCATGCTGGGTTTTGCCTACAGAGTGTATGAGGGTGGGCGGACCACCGGCGCCTTTGAGTCCAACCTGACTTTCTACATCAACCAGCGCTTGCAGATGCTTTCCGCGCCGCGCGAGGCGGAACTGCTCGATCTGGCAGACCTCGTCGAGCGCTATGTCCTCAAACGCTACCAGGAGGGTTTGCGCCGGAGCGGGTCTCATCTGGCTGGCCGCGAGAGTCTGCCCGACGATCTCCAGGCGTTTTATGCCGGGGACGTGAAGCAGCTTGCGCCGGTGCTGAAGCCTGAGACCGACCTGGCTTTTGTGCGGCGGCTGCTCGAACCGGGCTTCAACCCGCAGGCGGCCTTCAACCATCTTCTTTCTGTTCTCGCGTTGCCCTATCTTGGCCCCGATGAGGTGAATCTATTCGGCCTGGCTGGGATGGCGCAGCCAGGCCGCGAGGCAGCGCTGCCTGAGGGCTGGCGACGAATTCCGGCGCGCAGGTCGTGAATTTCCCGCTGTGTTCGTTCTACGCTTGTGGGGGAATCTCTTCCCCTCGATTCTCCTGACTGTTTCCAGTATTTAAGTTGACAATAAAGATGATATTTGTTAGAATTGGCGGGAATATTTTATGAATTATGACACTTTTTATCTAAATTTGTCTTGGAGTCTGCTGATTTTCAGGATGGTCCATGATGAAATCCAGATGGACGGTGCGGCGGTGGGTTGGGGTGGGGGCATTGCTCCTGCTGTCTTTGCCGGGTGTGTCCGCCTGGGCGCAGAGCGGAACGCAGTCCGGTTCGCTCAATGCCACGGAGATCAACGGGTTGTTCGGGATCGTGCTGGTTCTGGCGATCCTCGTTTTTGTATTGGTTGAAGGCCTCCTGGTTTTTGCCATTGTCCGCTATCGCCGCCGCGCGCATGATGAGATTCCGGAACAGGTGCACGGCAACAACCGCATGGAACTGGGCTGGACGCTTGGCTCGGCGGCGCTGGTGGTGGTCCTGTTCTTTTTCACCCTGGGTTTCTACCAGCAGCCGCGCGGATTACCCGCGAACAGCGAGCCGCTGAGTGTCCAGGTGACCGGCCATACGTGGTATTGGGAATTCTACTATCCCGATTCTGGCGTGCGTCTGGTCAGCACCACGGATTCGTTCCGGGTGCCGGCCGGCCGGCCGGTGGTGCTGGAAATCACTTCGGCGGATGTTCAGCATAGTTTCTGGCTGCCAGATTTGGCGGGCAAGGTGGACGCGATTCCCGGCCGCGTCCAGCGGATGTGGTTCCAGGTGGACGAGGCGCGTACCTACATCGGTCAGTGCGCGGAATACTGCGGCCGCGAGCATTACAACATGCTGATCGACCTGGAGGTCATGGCCGAGCCTGAATTCGCGGCCTGGTATGGCGAGGAAGCGGCTGCGGTGGCGGCCGCGGCCCAGGTCGATGTGGAAGCTGAAGCAGCCGCACTGACCGGCGATCCGGCGGCCGGGGCGGTTCTCTACCAGGATATTGGCTGCGTGGCCTGCCATGCGCTGGCAGATGTCCAGGTGGTTGGGCCTTCCTTTCTGGGGCTGGGCGAACGGGCGGCGGAACGACGCGAGGGTTACACCGCCGAAGAATATCTTCGCGAATCGATTCTAAACCCCTGCGAGTTCGTTGTTAGTGGCTTCACGTGCGTCATGCCGCAGAACTACGGCGATCAATTGACGCCGCAAGACCTGGCCGATCTCGTCGCTTTCCTGAGCCGGCAATAGATCGTGACTGGCGCGGGCCGGGTGGAGATTGGATTTGCTGTTTCTGGCAAGGGAGTAACTTATGGCGACTTCTGTGACCACGCCCGACGTCGTGGCTCGCCCTGTCCGCCAGGGTATCCTGGTCTGGCTGACCACGGTCGACCACAAAAAGCTCGGCATTCTGTATATCGTGACCGCAGTCGGGTTCTTCATCCTGAGCGGTATTCTGGCGCTGGTGATGCGCCTGGAACTGGCCGCGCCGGGCAATACGCTGGGGATCACGCCCGACCTGTACAACCAGTTCTTCTCCATGCATGGCACAGGGATGATCTTCCTGTTCATCATCCCGATCCTGACTGGGTTCGCGAATTACCTTGTGCCGCTGCAAATCGGCGCGCGGGATATGGCTTTCCCGCAGCCTAACGCGCTGAGCTATTGGCTCTACCTGTTTGGCGGCCTGTTCATGTACAGCAGCTTCCTGATGCCCCTGGGCGCGGCGGCCGTAGGCTGGACCGGGTATCCGCCCCTCAGCAATGCCACCTTCAACCCCGGTGTTGGGACGAATATGTGGATCGTCGGCCTCCAGGTGCTTGGGGCGGGATCGCTAATGGGCGCGGTCAACTTCATCACCACGATCTTCAACATGCGCGCGCCAGGCATGAGTCTGAGGCGTATCACGGCCTTCACCTGGACGGTCTTGGTGATGGCGTTCATGGTGTTGGTCGCCACGCCGATGTTGAGTGGCGCGCTGATGCTGCTGCTGGCGGATCGTGTCCTGGGCACCCAGTTCTTTGCCGTGGCTTCTGGCGGCGATCCGGTGCTTTGGCAGCATCTCTTCTGGTTCTACTCCCACCCGGCGGTGTACATCATGGTGCTGCCGGCGATGGGCGTGGTCTCGGAAATCCTACCGGTCTTCTCGCGCAAGCCGTTGTTCGGCTACAAAGCGATCGTTTGGTCATCCATCGCCATCGGAGCGATGGGTTTCACGACCTGGGCGCACCATATGTTCACCACTGGCTTGACTCCGGTGACGCAGGCCTTTTTCGTCCTGTCGACGATGGCGATTGCGGTGCCCACCGGGGTGAAGATGTTCAACTGGATCTTCACCATGATCGGCGGTTCGATCAAACTGGACACCCCATTGTGGTTCGTGATCGGCTTTCTGAGCACGTTCCTGGTGGGCGGGATCAGCGGCGTCTTCCAGGCGATTCTGCCCATCGACTCTCAGGTACACGACACTTATTGGGTCGTGGCGCACCTACACTATGTCTTGTTCGGTGGCAGCGTGTTCGCCATCTTCGCCGGGTTGTACTTCTGGGGGCCTAAACTGACCGGCTGGAAGATGAACGAGACCATCGGCAAAATCCAGTTCTGGCTGATGTTTGTGGGCTTCAACCTGACTTTTTTCCCAATGCATATCCTGGGCCTGATGGGCATGCCACGCCGCATCTACGATTACAGCCCCGATCGCGGCTGGACTGCCCTCAACCAACTCGCTACGGTCGGCGCTTTTCTGATCGCCACTTCCGTGCTGGTGTACCTGATCAACGTGGTGGTCAGCGCGGCCCGGCGCGAACGGGCCGGCGATGACCCCTGGGAAGCGGATACGCTGGAGTGGATGACTTCCTCGCCGCCACCGGAGTTCAACTTTGAGGCGATTCCGGTGGTTCACAGCCTGCGTCCGGCGCGGGATGCCCGCCTGGGGCTGATCACGGAGGAAGTCCATGAGTAGCCATCCCGATATTCGGTCTCGCGCCCACGACGAAATCCACCTGCCGCCGTCGAGCTGGGGGCCGGTTGTCATCGCACTGGGGGTGATGGTACTGGCCTTCGGTTTCGTGCTGCCGCCCCTGTTTCTGGCCGGGGCGCTCATTCTGCTGGTAGGCATCTGGAAGACCAGCAATTTCTCGATCATCGACGAAATACGGACGTCGATGGGTGTGCACAGCCGGATGCTGGGAATGTGGGTCTTCCTGGCTTCGGAGATCATGTTCTTCGCCGGGCTGATCGCCACATTCCTGGGATACAGACAGCGAGCGGGGGAAGTCGCCTACCTGCTGAACGTTCCCCTGATGACGATTGGCACGTTTTTGCTGCTCACGAGCAGCTTTTCGGCCGTCTCGGCCCTATCCGCGCTTCAGCAGAACAAGGTCACAGCTTTCCGGAACTGGCTGATTGCGACCATGGCCCTGGGTGGCCTGTTTCTGGGCGTCGAACTGCTGGAATGGGGCGAACTGATCGGGCATGGGGTCACTACCGGAACCCTGTTCGGTTCGGCGTTCTTCACGCTGACCGGATTTCACGGGATGCATGTCCTGATCGGGATCGTCTGGATGGTTTTCCTGCTGGCGCGGACTCTGCGCGGCCGGATGACCTCCGCGAGCGCGACCGGCGTCGAAATCTTCGGGCTGTACTGGCACTTT
>CAZHMJ010000131.1:0-13341 GCA_964533805.1 uncultured Anaerolineae bacterium
GTCAAATCCGTGTGATCTGTGTTGAATTGAAACGTGTCTGGCCGGAGCGTTCCCTGATTCGCGCCATCGGTTGACAACCGCCCCCGAATCGCCTACATTCCGTGCTGAGAGTCGGATCGATCCCCGGAGGAGGGTGGCGCATGGCGACGGACTTCAGCAAATTCGGCCTTGAGGCCAACCAGCCCATCGACGGCAGCGGCAACATCGCTGCCCGGCTGCGCAACGCGGACTACATCGCCAACAGCGGGGCGCACTGGCTGCGGCTCAACTTCGTGCTGCCCAACGCCTCCTACCTGGATCGCTACGACACCATCGTCAATACCTTCCTCAGCCGCGACATCAAGATTTACGCGACCATCGGCCACGACGCCTGCGGCGACTTCTGGCTGGGCGATACCCTGCGCGACCCCAACAGCAGCAGCGGCGCGGACTGGATTCAGCGCTACGCCCAGCGCTTCAACCAGATCGT
Organism: uncultured Anaerolineae bacterium; assembly: GCA_964533805.1. GTDB lineage: Bacteria > Chloroflexota > Anaerolineae > Aggregatilineales > Ch27 > JARKOQ01. The sequence goes on from CAZHMJ010000131.1 coordinate 470, forward strand.
GGCCCGCTACAAGGGCAAGATTTTCCTGTACGAAGCCTTCAACGAGCCGAACGGCTGGCAGGGTGGGCAGAGCGCGATCGTCCATCCGCGCTGGTTCGTGTACATGATGAACACCCTGTACCAGACGGTCAAGCCGCGCCAGAACGGCATCCGCTTGATCTCCGGGCCGCTCGAATCGACCTGGGTCAACGACAACGAGGGTGCGCGCTACCTGGAGCAGGTCTACAAACTGGGCGGCTGGGCGCCGGGCGAGGTGCCCTGGGATGGCCTGGGCTACCACGTCTACGTCGGCGAGGACCCCGGCGCGCCGCGCGGCACGGACGGCTCCACCGACCCGGCGGACGTGATCCAGAGCTACGATGCGTTCATCAACCGGGTGTGGAGCGTGATGCGGCGCTACGATCCGGACGCGGCCTACCGCCTCTTCCTGTCCGAGTTCGGCTGGACGTCGGACATCAGCGAGGAATTCCAGGCCCGGCAGATCCAGGTGGCGATGGACCGGATCGCCAGCGACGACCGGATCGCCCTGGCGATGCTCTTCTGCACGGAGGACTTCGCCAAGAAGTACGGCCTGTACACCGAGGGGATGGGCCGCCCCAAGCAGGCCTTCACCGCCTTCCGCAGCCTGATGCAGGCCCACGCTCCGCAGCGCACCCGCGCGGTGGACTTCACGAAACTGGAAGGCGTGCTGGACATCCCTTCCGGAGACGAGCAGAACGACCTTCAGGAAGGGCGCGTGCCCTGGTCGGTCGGGCCGGGCCTGATGAAGCACCCGGTCCAGCGCCGGGGGGTGATCCTGCTGCCGCCCTACGATGATGGGCGTTGGGCGCGGGCCGTGCTGGAGGCCGGGTATCACGGCCAGAGCGGGGTGACGCTGTGCTGGAGTCCCGGCGAGGCCGGTTTGCAGATCGCCGGAGAGCAGCGCCTGGTGCTGGTGGTCAACCCGGTCGAGTGGAGCACGCCGGACGGCTCGCTGGTGCCCTGGTTCAAGAAGAACATGCCGGCTGTGCTGGTGCGCGAGGAGACCTTCCTCAACCCCGGCGCGCTGACCGCCTGGCTGCGCGCCAATCCCGACCCGTTCAAGATTAAGGGGTAGAAACACAACCGCCCGGCGCGCAGCCGGGCGGTTTCTTGTCGTCAACAGGCAGCCGGTTACGCGCCCGCCCCGCGCGTGCGGTTGGACATGAGGATCGCGGCCTGGCCGACCAGGTGGCCCAGCACCACGGCCATGACCGTTGCCGAGAACAGGGCCAGCAGCCAGCCCAGGCACGGGATCAGGAACACCAGCCCCAGGACGATCCGCGCCACGAAGACGAAGACCGCCAGCGTGATCAGGGTGGAGAGGTTGGCCCGCGCCACTTCGATGTTGCGCGCGAACTGGAAGAAGTGGTTGAAGTCGCGGGTGCTCGAATAGCGCATCAGGCCGACCGAGTAGGGCAGCCAGATCACGGCGGAATAGAGCGCGCCCAGCAGGGACAACCCGCAGCTAATCGCCGTACCCATCGCAATCGCCAGCCCGGCGTCGCTCCGGCCAAAGAGGCCGTGCAGGATGCCGTTGAGGATAGCTTCCACGACGATCCAGGGCAGGTAGTAGATGAAGAACGCGATGGCGGCCATCAGACCGGCCACCCAGCGCCCGGTGAACTGGTTGCCCAGATCGTTCCAATCGGGCATGGGGTGTTCCTGGCCGGCGAGCATATTCTTGACCAGGTCCAGTGCCCAGCCCAGCACCGCCAGGTTCACGATCGGGATGATCCCGATGATGGCGGTGATGACCAGTTTATTGCTCCAGTTCTCATCGTCAAACGCATAACTGAATGCTCGGCCAAAATCCATGGTGTGACGCCCCTTTTGCTGGAATGGCAGGACGAAATGCGCTTTCTCATCCTTCATTATGTGGAAAAATCGCCCTGGTCGCAATTCGCACTGAAGTACCGCGCATTGGGCGAACAGGCTTGCAGCCCTCTTTGGACTCGGTTCAACTCAACACGGATGCCCCCAGATTCCCATTCAAAGGCAGTGTCAATCCGTGTGATCCGTCCAATCCGTAGTGAGTGACCGAAATAAATGACACGCCTGGATCGCCCCGGAGGACCTTCGTAGCGGCGTCGCTTGCGACGACGGAGTCCCTATCAGACGCCTTTCGTTGCCGGGCCTGCCCCGGTTGCCCATTGGGAAAATGACGGCGGCACGGCTGGCCGCGCCGCTACGACATCCGTCCCATTATTTCCGGTGAGTCACTGTGCTGAATTCCGTCGCCGCTCTAGTCCATGGCCCGCTTGCGCTTGCCGACGATCTGCGCCGCCGCCTGGCCTTGTAGGTGGCTTGCCACCGGAATGCCGATCACGATCGCGGCCAGCCAGCCGATGCACGGAATCCAGGCGAACATGCTGATGACGATCCCGGCCAGGATCAACCAGGCGGCCAGGGCCAGCAGCGTGCCCGTGTTTTCACGGGCGATGGCGGCGTTTTGCCCGAATTGCAGGAAGGCATCCAGCCGGCGAACGCGGCTGTAGCGGATCACGCCGATGAACAGCACGCCGTTGGCGACGATCGCATAGGCGAAGATGACCAGGGTCATGCCGCAGGTGGACAGCGCCATCAGCGGTTCCATGCCCTGCACGTCCGCGAACAGGCCGCCAAGCACGCCCATTACGCAGGCCAGGATGATCAGCGGCAGGTTGTAGATGACGCCCGCGATGGCGGTGTTCAGCCCGGCCGCGAACTTCTCGCCCAGGTTGTCCCAGCCGGGCAGGGGCAGGTCGTAGCCGTCCAGCATCCCATCGATCAGATCGATCGTCCATCCGGTAATCGCCAGATTGAGGATCGGGATCATGCTCACGATCGCCAGGAGCAGCACCTTGGGCGTCCATTCCTGATCCTCGAAAATGTAGCCGAAAGCCCGGCCGAAGTCCATGCCATCCCCCTAACTATGCTGACGAGTCTGCGCAGGGTGGTTTGTCGCAAGCGCCCTGCACATTATTTCTACGTGTGGGCACTCAATGGGTTTCGATCTGGGGGCGGTGGGCCACCAGCGCCAGACGCAGGCGCGGCCGCGCCGCCAGTCCGGTGCGCACGGCGATGACCATGCCGTCCACCGTGCTGGTGATCTGCTCGACCACGCTGCCCCCATCCAGGGCGCGGATCACCCCGACGACCTGCCCGGCCTGGACGGTGTCACCCGGCCGCACGGCGGGCTGCCAGAGTCCGGTCCGGCCGGCCAGCAGTGGCTCGCAGTCCAGGTAAGTGCGCGGGCGGGCGGGTTTATCGCTGGCGGATGCTTCGATCCCGCCGAGCATGTCCATCCCGGCCAGCACGCTGCGGGCCACGCCGAAATGGGCATCGGCCGCGGCGGTGTCGTGACAGTGGCGCGCGCCCGCCTGGGAGACGAGCAGGGCCGTGCTGGCGCTGATGCTGGCCGACACCGGCTCCCAGGGCTGGGGCGGGCGCAGCAGCCCGGTCACCGGGCCGGCCTGCTGGAGCAGCAGGCGGCTTTGTTCGTTCAGTTCGGCGTCCTGGGTCTGGGTTGTCCAGACGCACGGGATCGCCTCTTCCCCCGTTTCGACGGTGTGGAGGTGGAGCCAGGCGTCGCTGTGGAGGATGAAGTTCTGGTAGATGAAATAGGCCAGGCGCTGGGTGGGCTTGCCCTCCAGGTCGCCGGGGAACACGTGGCGCAGGAACAGGCCATCCAGCGGGTTCTGGCTCTGGAGCGCCTCGAAGCTGAGCGGGTCCAGGATGGGGCAGATCATCACCCGCCCGGCCAGGCGGCTGGCGTCGATTTCGTCGACCAGGCGCAGCGCGGCTTCGATGGCCGCGTATTCGTCCCCGTCCATCCCGGCGGTGATCAGCACGACCGGGTCCGGCTCGGTGCCGTTGATCAGGGCAATGGGGAAGTTGAGGCGGGTCACGCCGACATCGACCTGGAATACCCCGCGCAGGGTTTGGCCCGGTTCGACGCGCAGCGGCCCTAACTGCCACAGTTCTCCACTCATATTGGCTGCTCCATTGGCTGGTTCAGGTTCATCCTGCTGGCCACACTGCGCGCCATTATAGCGCAATCGCGGGCAGGCCAGGGGAAGCCCCGGGCGGGCGATAGCGATGTTTCAATTCAACACAGATTTCACGGATAACACGGATGAACACGGCTCTTTGTAGTGAGAACCGTGTTCATCTGTCTAATCTGTGCCATCCGTGGTGAATTGAATCATCTCTAGCGGGCGATCAGACGGCGCTCGCGCAGGCGGATGGCGGCGAACACCGCCACGAACAGCGCGGTCGTGGTCAGGACGATGGCCGGGCCGGAGGCGATGTTCAGGTAGAACGACAGGTAGAGGCCCGCCGCCCCGCTCAACGCGCCGATCACGGCCGCCAGGATCATCATATGGTGCAGGCGGCGCACGAGGAGCTGCGCGGTCGCCGCCGGGGTGATCAGCATGGCGATCATCAGCGCGATTCCGACCGCTTGCAGGCTGGCGATGATCGTCATCGCCAGCAGGACCAGCAGGACCAGGTTCAGGACCTCGCTGGGCAGCTTCAGGGTGCGGGCCAGGCCGGCGTCGAAGCTGAGCACCAGGAATTCCTTATAGAAGAGCAGCACCGCGCCGAGCACGACCACGCCCAGCACGCCCATGATGACCAGGTCGGAGTCGCCCACGCCCAGCACGTTCCCGAACAGGATGTGAGTCAGATCGACGCTGTAGCTGCGCGCGGTGCTGATGATGGCGATGCCCAGGGCGAACATGGCCGCGAAGACGATCCCGATCGCGGTATCTTCCTTCATGGTTTCGTGGCGGGTCAGCCAGCTAATCCCCAGGGCGCTGCCCAGCCCGGCAACCAGCCCGCCCAGAAAGAGGTCGCCGCCGGTTACGTAGGCGATCGCCACGCCGGGCAGGATGGCGTGCGCCAGGGCGTCGCCCAGAAAGGACATCCCGCGCACCACGACGAACGTGCCGACCACGCCGCTGATCGCGCCGACGAGCAGCACCGCCAGCAGCCCGCGCTGCATGAAGGCAAAGCTGAGAGGGTCCAGCAGAAAATCCACAGGTGAACCTCCCGGTTCATGGTGATTGGTTGGTGGTCAATGGTCGGTGGTTGGCGGTGATCGGCCCGGCACGCGCCCCATTTGACCCCTCGCCACCAATCACGCATTACCAACCGTTTTGTTTCGGCACCAGGATGCAGACCGCACCCGGCAGGACTTCGGCGGTGACCGGCGTCTGGCCAAGCAGATCGCCATCCACCTGGACGTTCTGCACCGGGCTCGATTCGACCGTGACCCGGCGTGACTTGTAATGCTGGAGCGCGGCGGTCATCTCGTCGAGCTGGACCAGGCTGGCCGCCAGGGAGAGCATTGAGTTCGGGTCGGTGGTCAGGATCAGCACGTCGAGCATGCCGTCGTCCGGCTCGATGGTCGCGCCCAGGTTCAGGTTGAGGCGGCCGATGCTGCCCGCATTGGCGATCAGCAGCGACGCACCCTCGGTCTCCACCACCTCGTGGTCGAGCGTCAGGCGGTAATGGGCGTTGAGCGGCTCGGTCAGGGCGCCCAGGATCGAGATGCCGTAGGCCAGCAGCCCGAAGCGATCCTTCAGTTCGCGGCTGGTCTTTTCCACCACGTTGGCTTCGAAGCCGACGCTGGCTCGCATGATGAAGTGCCCGTTCCCGATTGCGCCAATATCGATCGGCCGCGCGACCGTCTCCGGATTGAAGATCAGCTCGGCGGCCAGGTCCAGGCGGCGCGGGATGTTCAGCTCGGCCGCCATGACGTTGCCCGTGCCGCCGGGCAGGAAGGCCAGCGGCACCGGGCTGCCGATCATCCCACCCGCGACTTCCATCAGGGTGCCGTCGCCGCCGCAAGCCGCGATCAGGTCGGCGTCGGTCCGGAGGGCCGCCTGGGCGAGCCGGCGGCCGTCGCCCTTGCGGTTGGTGACCGATACGCTCCAGCGCACGCCGCGCGGCTGAAACACGTTGTTGAGCGTCTTGAGTACGGGCATGCTCCCGCCCGCGGCCGGGTTGATGATGATATGAATGTGCTTATAGGGCGTAGCGGACATCGCGACTCGATCCTGAAGATGAAACAAAACAGTTTTCAGTCGGCAGTTCTCGGTTCACAGTAGGAATAAGGGATGCCTGCGCTTTGTCTCTACTGACCACTGTCGACTGTCTACTCATGCTCGTGATCGTGGCCGGGGCAACCGTGCTCGTCGGTGATGATGATCGTCTGCCCGCTGTCGCGGAAGACTCCGATCCGGCCGCCGTAGGCGCGGCCCAGGGCATCCGGCGTGAAGACCTCGCGCGGCGGGCCGTAGGCGATCACCGTCCGGTTGATCAGCAGCAGCCGGTCGAAGGCCTGCCCGGCCATGTGCATGTCGTGCGTCGCCAGGATAACGCTGACCCGCTCGCGGCGCAGCAGGTCGAGCATGTCCATGATCTCGCTTTCGGCGGCGGCGTCCACCCCGCTGAAAGGCTCGTCCAGCAGCAGGACGTCGGTCTCCTGGGCCAGGGCGCGGGCGATGAAAACGCGCCGCTTCTGGCCGCCGCTGAGCTGGCCGATCTGGCGGTCGCGGTAGGGCAGCATCCCGACCCGATCCAGCACGCCGTCCACGGCCTGCCAGTCGCGGCGGCCCGCCCAACGGAACCAGCCGATCTGGCGCAGGCGGCCCATCATGACCACGTCGCGCACGGTGACCGGAAAGCGCCAGTCGATGGCCTCGTGCTGGGGGACGTAGCCGACCATGGTGTGGCTGGTGCGGCAGTTCTCGCCGTGGATGGAGATGCTTCCGGTATGGTGCGGGATCAGGCCGACGATGGCCTTGAACAGGGTGCTCTTGCCCGCGCCGTTCGGCCCCAGCACGCCGATTCGCTCGCCGCGCCGGACGGCGAAGCTCACGCCGGACATCGCCTCGCGGTTACCGGCATACCCGGCCGATAGATTCTCGACGGTCAGCGCCGGGCAGCTTTCGTCTACAGGGACGTCCTCCGCCGGGGCGGAAGGATGCAGCAGGGTCTGGAGGTTCATGGGTTAGCTCAATCGTTCCGCGGGTCTCGCGGGCCGTCGATGTACGCCAGGATCGCGGCCAGGTTGGATTCAAACGGATGGATGGCGTCCACGACCAGAGTTTCGCCGGGCGGCCAGGGCTGCCAGATCGGGCGCAGGCGCTCGACCTCGGCCCAGCCCTCCGGCGGCCAGCCGGGGACGATCTCCGGGCGCGAGTCCAGACGGGCGCGCCACAGGGCTTCATCCGAGCACACACACTGGACGACGGCCAGCGCCACGCCCCGGCGCGCCGCGATCTCGCGCGCCGCCTGGCGGAACCTCGCCGGCGGGAAGACCGCGTCCAGGACCACGCCCAGTCCCAGCCCAAGCTGTTCCTCCGCCTGGTCGAGCAGGAGGCGATAGGCGGTTGTCAGCGGCGCGCCGGGCGCTTCGTCGCGCAGCACACGCTGGAGGCGGTCCTTGGCGAAAAGCGGCAGGCGCAGCCGCCGGGCGACCGCCTGGGCCAGGCTGGTCTTGCCACAGCCGGGCAGGCCGGAAAACAGGATCAGGCGTGGTTTCATCCCTCGACCCAGGCGAAGCTGACACTACTCGGTGCCGCCCAACGCTCGCGCGAGCGTCTGCATATTATAACGCAGGTAGTCCAGGTAAGTCGGGGCGGGACCGTCCGGCGCGCTGAGCGTGCCGCTGTACAGGCTGTAGAACGCCGCGCCGGTTTCGTCCGCCACGCGCTGGGCCAGCTCCGGGTTGACCGTAGTCTCGGCGAACACAGCCGGTACGCCCTGTTCGCGGATGGCGGTGATCAGGCCGGCGATCTCGGCCGCGCTCGGCTCGGCCAGGCTGCTGCCGCCGGGGATGATTGTCCCGATCAGGGTCAGGTCAAAGCGGTCGGCCAGGTAGCCGAAGGCCAGATGCCCGGTGACCAGCTTGCGGTTCTCCGCCGGGATGCTCGCCGCCAGGGGTTCCAGGGTCTCCGCCGTCAGGCTGTCCAGCGCGGCGACGTAGGCCGCGGCGTTGGCGGCGTAGGTTTCGGCGTGGGCCGGGTCGAGCTGGCTGAGCGTATCGCGGGCGAACAAGGCCCACAGCATGCCGTTGGCCGGGTCCGTCCAGACGTGGGGATCGCAGCTCCCGGTTGCATGCGCGTGCTCGCCTTCGGCTTCGTCGTGATGCCCGCCGCAGGCCAGGGTATAGAGCATCCCCAGCGGCTCGACGTGAGCGTGCCCGGCATGCGCTTCAGTCTCGGTTCCGTGCAGGGCCTCCAGTTCGGCATGATGGGCCTCGCACAGCGCGACCGGCTCGCCCGCGTGCCCGGCATGCGCCTCTTCTGCTGCGTGGGCTTCGCCTTCGGCGTGCGGGGAGGCTTCGCCGCCGAAGGGCAGGATCTCGACGCAGCTCGAGACCGTGACGAGATTCATCTCGGCGGCGGCGTTCTCGAGGGTCGAGAGCAAGCTTTCCTCGAAGCCCGCCCCGACCAGGAAGACGACATCGGCCTGGGCTAACGCGATCAAATCCTGTGGGGTGGGGACGTAGCTGTGCGGATCGGCCCCGATCGGAATCAATGCCCGGACGTCGGCGGACTCTCCGGCGACCTGGGCCACGACATCGGCCAGGATGCTGAAGCTGGCGACGACCTGAAGGCGCTCCGCCTGGGCGAGCGCGGGCGCAACACCCGGGGCCAGGGCCAGCCCGCTGACCAGCGCGGCGATCAGCAGCGCGGCAAACCACTTGGACATGGCGTTCCTCCTGACATATGAACAGCCAGACATCTAAATGAAAAATTTTTTCATTTAGAGTCTAACAGACTGATTGTGCAAGTCAAGGTGAAATCCGCTGGCGCGGGCCGGGCCTGGTCAGGCTTTCTCCTCCCGGTCGGCGTTTCTTGTCCGGCAGTCGGGGCAGACGCCCTCCAGTTCCAGCCAGTGGCCGGTGATCTGGAAGCCGGTCTCCTCGCGCACCCGGTTCAGGAAGGGGCTGATGTCGCAGCCTTCGATTTCCACCACGCTCTTGCAGCGCTGGCAGACGACGTGATGGGTATGGCCCGGCGTGGCCAGGGCATAGCCGTGGTAGTCTTCCATCAGGTGGACCGGGCGCACCAGCTTGAGCGAGTCCAGGATTTCCAGGGTGCGGTAGACCGTGACCAGTCCCAGGTCGGGCGCGTGGACGCGGGCCTGCTGGTGCAGGTCGTTGATCGCCAGCGGACTGGACGATTCGGCCAGGGTCAGGATCACCGCCCAGCGGGCCTGGGTGAGCTTGAAGCCGTGCTTGCGGAGCTGTTCGGCGGCGAAATCCTGGAGGGGGGCAGGCATGATCGTTTCTCTCTTGGGTCGGGCAGGCATGCCAGGGATCAGGGAATCCACTGCGGCAGGAAGGCATCGGTGGCGATTGGGGCCAGAGTCGCGTCGCCTGTATTGTACACCCAGATTTCCGGCGTCGAAGAATTCCGGGTCGGGTCGCCGCCCGGCTGCGCGAGGCGCTGGATCACGAGTTGGACGCCCGCCGGGTCCGGCTCGAAGTAGCCGTGGTAGTAGGCCGGATCGACCAGCAGGGGCTTGGAGTCGCCGGTGGTCGCGGCGATGCGGTACAACTGGCGGCCGGGGGTATACCGGTCATCCAGGTAACGGCGGGCCACGATCAAAGTCTGGCCGTCGGCGCTCCAGACCGCGCGCTCGTCGTCGACGGGCAGCGCCGCGTCGTACAGCGGCGTGACCGCGCCCGTGGTGAGGTCGGCCAGGTTCAGCCGGGTGCGCGACGTGCCCTCGGCGACGGCGAGATCGGGATAGACCAGGCGCGTCCCGTCCGGCGAAAAGGCGCCGCTGCCGCCATGCAGGCTCGGGATGAACAGCGCTTCCTCCGTGCCGAGGGTCTGGATCAGGATTCCGCCGGCGTGGGTGGCGTAGACCGCGATCCGGCTCCCATCCGGCGCCCAGACCGGGCCGCTGCACAGAGTGTGGGGATCGTTGAACAGCGGCCGGTCGGCGGTGATGCCTTCCTCGCTCAGGGTCAGCAGCCAGACGCGGGTCGGGCGGTCGCCCAGGTGCTCGTCGGTCGATTCTTCCAGGCGCTCGTAGGCGATCCGGGTTCCATCCGGACTCCAGGCCGGGGTGGTGCACTCGGCTCCCGGGCAGGCCAGCAGCAGGCGCGGCTCGCCGCCCGCCACGGCCAGCAGCATGAGGTCGATCCCGCCGTTGTCCGGGTTGTGTTCCGCGTAGGCGACCCACATGCCGTCCGGGCTGATGTCGAAGTTGAAGACTCCGCCCGCGCTGAAGGTCAGTTGCCGGGCGATCTGCGGCGCGGCCACGTCCGCGATCCAGATGTTCTGGGGTGATTGGCTGGCCGGGGCCAGATAAGCCACGCGCGGGCCGGAGGGGGGCGGGCTGGCGGGCGAGGGGGCGGGTCCGGCCGGTCGAGCCAGCACGGCTGCCAGCCCCAGGCCTAGCGCCACCAGCAGACCGGCCCCGGCCAGGACTGCGGGCCGTGAAGCAGCAAGCCGGCGCAGGCGGTCAAGCATGGGTCTGCCCCGGTGACATGCGGTATCGATTCGAAAATGGCATGGGTCTCCCTGCCGGTCCTGGCTCAGCCCTGGCCTTCGCGGGCCGCGATGGTTTTGAGAAGCAGATTCCGGATTTCTCCCGGCTCGGCGTGGCGGCCGAGGGCTTTCTTGGAGTACAGGACCTCGCCGTCGACCGTGAACTCGTACACCCCACCGGAACTGGGGATCAGCGTCCACGAGGCGATGTGAATCTCGATCTCACGCTCGCTCAGGATATCTGCCGTCAGACCGACGGCGCGCGGCGTGTAGCCTCACAGAGCGCAGTATTCAAGGCGGATGTTCAAGCGTTGCACGCACTCCTCTCCCGATTCTAGAATACCTGTGCTTGGGGCGATTATACCCCGGCCGAGCGATCCCCTTCAGAATCGGGCCGGCCGGTTTGGGGGTGGGAATTTCGGGTGATTTCTAGCGCGCGCGGCGGGCCGATGGGGTACAATATGGCTGGACACTGGTGATTGCGTGGGGCTTACGCCCAAGACAGAGACAGACCTATGGGAGCCACACAGCCGAGGCCATCCGGGGTGACGGAAATCCTGACCGAGTACGTGCGCCTGCGCCAGAGCGGGCGCAGCCAGCAGGATGCGATCAGCTACCTGAAGCCCATTCTGGAGCGGCTGCACAGCGAGGCGCGCCAGCAGCTCGCCGCCTTGATCCGGAGCTGGGAAGCCCGCGAGGGCGGGAAGTACCTGGCCGAGACAAAGCAGGCCGTCTTCACCGATGACGCCGCCGCCAGCGTCCTGGATGTCCCGGAAGATCCCGATTGGCTGCCCAGGCCATCGCCCCGGCCGCCGACCCCTGGCGGGCTGTATTCTCCCGACGGGCCGATTCATCCGTCGGTGCAGCAGCCGAAACCGGCGTCCGATCTCGAACCGGGGGAGACGTTCTACTGTCCGGCCTGCGGGCGGGCCAATCGCCTGGGCGACGCGTACTGCTTCTCGTGCGGCGCGGTGCTCAACGTGACCAGCACCCAGACGCGCAACCTCGAGCCGGCCGATTCCGAACTGGTCCAGGTTGGCCAGACCCATTTCACCGAATCGACCACGCTGCTGCTGTTCGTGCAGGGGTCGCAGCGGCCGATCACGGTCTCGCTGCGGGAACGGCCGGAGCAGGTCCTTGGCCGGCGCACCCCGGACTCGCGCCAGCTCCCCGACATCGACCTGACGCCCTTTCAGGCCGGGGATTACGGCGTCTCGCGGCTGCATGCCCGGCTGCGCTACCAGGACTACACGGTCACGATCACCGACCTGGACAGCAGCAACCACACCTACATCAACGGCCAGCGCCTGCACGCGCACGAGGTGCGCGTCCTGCGCGACGGCGACGAGATCCGGCTGGGCCGCTTGCAGATGCAGGTCATGTTCCAGCACCAGGTGCGCAAGCTCAAATAAGCCTTCATCGAGGCAGGTCGATCGCTCGATTTCGGGGACGGCTCAACAGCCGTCCTTTTGATTCACAGCGCCTATTTCAGATCGCGGAGCAGGGCCGCGGCCTCGGCCACGACGCCGTCGAACAGGCGGGCCATGATCTCCTCCGGCATCTGGTAGGGGCCGCCATAGCTGCCATCCCCCAGAACTTCCCGATAGGAGACTCCGGCTTCCGTCAGCCGGGCCAGGTCCGGCTCCGGCTTGATCGCGCGCGGCACGTCCGCCACGCGGGTGAAGCCGAAATTCTCCAGCCAGTTGGCGTGATTGGGCTTGTGCTTGACGTAGTCCCCGATCTGGCGCGTCGCCTTCCCCTGCCACCAGTTGTACCAGGTCAACCGCAGCCCCGGAAATTCCGCCTGGAGGTCGTCCAGCCCGGCCGGGCGGGCGTTGCCCCCGTGCCCGTTGAGCATCAGGAAGCCCCGGAAGCCGTGGCGGGCCAGGCTGCGCGCGATCTCGCCCAGCACCAGGCCGAAGGTCGGCGCGCTCAGCGTGATCGTGCCGGGGTATTCCATGAAATAGTCCGAGCAGCCAAAGTTGAGCGGCGGGGCGACCAGCACGCCTTCGCGCTCGGCCAGCACCCCGGCGATCGCCAGCGGCACCTTGATGTCGGTCAGCAGGCTCAGGTAGCCGTGCTGCTCGGTCGCGCCGGTCACGAGGATGATGCGCCGGTCGCGCTCCAGATAGCGTTCCACGTCCATCCAGTTGAGGTCGGCGAGGTGCATGGCGGGTCTCCTTTGCGGGCGGGCGGCGCGATGGGGGGAGTGTAGCGCGGGGGGGAAAGCAGAGGCAAGAGGCAGGAGTCAAGAGGCAAGACAAAAGCGTCAGGGCGGCAGGCGTCGAAGCGAAAAACGTGTAGGGACGGGGCCCCGGCGATGCGCTGCGTCGTGCCCCGTCCGATTGGCGCCAT
>CAZHMJ010000132.1:0-13297 GCA_964533805.1 uncultured Anaerolineae bacterium
CCGATCATCTGCGCCAGATCGCGCACGGTTACGAAGTCGGGGACTTCGATGATCTGTTTTTCTTTCGCCATAAGCACCTCCATGCCTTGCGCTCAGGCTATGGATGGCTGGCTGACAGCGAGGCATCGTGTCTTACATGTCAGGCCCTTTCACTGGTGGCTGTGGAGCTACCAATGTCCATCCCAGATAGCCAGGAAAATAAACTTGCTCGTTCATCTCGCCGGGCGTGAGCTGCGCAACCGATCGCAGTCTGTTTGTGTGAGCTGCACCCGTAATGCACGGGACAGCACATCCGTCGAAAGCGCCTGCTCCCAGCAGGCATCCGCAGAGCACAAGTATGCCCCACGCCCGTTCCGTTTTCCAGTGGGATCCACAATCACCCCCGCTTCCGGGGTATTCACGACCCGGATCAAGGCCCGTTTATCCATCGTCTGCCGACACACCACGCAGGTACGCTGCGGCGCGTGCTTACGATGACCGGGCAACTTGCCAGAGGGCATTGCACGACTCTCCCCTTACGCTTTCGCTAGTCTTCCTCATCGTACTCGTAGAACGACTGGCGCTTGCGGCTGCCCTTGCGCTTGCGCTTGGCCACCACCTTGCCGGCGTCCTCATCGAATACAAGCTCGCGGCGACGTTCTCTTGCCTTGCGATCCTTCTCCCTCTCGCGGAATTCTTCGTCCTCGATCCCCGGCTCGTTGAGGCTGGCGATCGGAGCCAGGTCCAGTTCGGGTTCCACGACCGGCTCAGGTTCGATTTCCACGAGAGGCGTGTACACTTCCTTAACAACCTTCTTAGCCGGCACTGGCAACTCAGGCTCGATGATTGCCGGGGGCGCTTCGACCTCAACTTCTTCTGCCGAGGTCGGCTCCGCTTCCACGGCAGCAACCTCCACCACGGGCGCTTCCGGCGTCACGACGACCTCAGGCTCGGCCGCGACCGGCACTTCTTCCGCCGGAATCTCAATCGTTTCCAGGGCCGCCCGAACCAACCCCAGCGCATCCTCAATCGAGACACGCTCCAGCGTACTGGCGACCCGGCTCTCGTCCAGGCGCATGTACAGCATCACCTCGCCCACGCTCTCGAAACGCGCACCAAGTGCCTTGACGATCGGCGCGGGCAGGCCCAGATTCTCCAGGGGGAGTTCGAACGCACGCTCCGGCAAGGTCTTTCGGACGCTCTTGATATGGTCCTGGTGTTTCTTGTTGATCCCACGACGCTCGGTGAGCAACGTCTGCTCGGCCAGCCGGGCGTACTGGGTCAGCGTCTGGAATTCCTCCGGCATCACCGGCCGGCCGGCATCCCGCTTGGCCAGAATCCGCTTCACTTCTTCGAGCAGATCGGCATTCTTGGCATTGAGCTGGGCCAGCGGCTTCGTCTCAGCATCCGCGATCGCCGATACCGCCGCCTCGGTCACACTCTTGATATCGATCCGCCAGCCGGTCAGCTTGGCCGCCAGGCGGGCGTTCTGACCTTCACGGCCGATCGCCAGCGAAAGCTGGTCATCCGGCACGATGACGGTCGCCGTACCCATACCGCCCCGGCCTGCGTCCGCGAACTCATCCAGATAGACGCCGCTCACACGAGCCGGGCTGAGCGCCTTGGTGATGAAGACGGCCGGGTCCGCATTCCACTCGATGACGTCGATTTTCTCATCGCTCAGCTCGCGCACGATGTTCTGAATGCGGATGCCCCGCATCCCGACGCACGCGCCGACCGGGTCCACGCCATCCTGCAGCGCGCCCACGGCCACCTTGGAGCGATACCCGGCCTCACGGGCAATGTTCTTGATCTCGACCTGGCCGTTGTAGATCTCAGGCACTTCGTATTCGAGCAGCCGGCGCAGCATGTTGCGGTGGCTGCGGCTGATGATGATCTGAGGGCCGCGGTTGCCCTTCTTGACTTCCAGCAGGAGGGCGCGTACCTTGTCGTGCGGCTTGTAACGCTCACCGGGCATCATATGGGCGCGCGGCAGCAGTGCCTCGGCCCGGCCCAGGCTGACGGTGACGCCTTGCTGGCTCACGCTCTGCACCGTGCCGATGATCAAATCGCCTTCGCGCTCGACGTACTCTTCGTACAGGGATTCGCGCTCCGCTTCACGGATTTTCTGGAGGATGATCTGCTTGGCAGTCTGCGCGGCGATCCTGCCAAATTTCCGCGCGGTATCTTCAATGGGCACCATGACGGTCTCGCCCAGCTCCGCGCCGGGCGCAAACGTCAGTGCCTCGCTGAGCGTCACTTCGGTGCGGGGATCGTTGACCTCGGTCACGACCTCCTTTTCCACGAGCAACGTCACCATGCCCGTGTTCAGGTCGATCTCGGCTTCGACGTTCTGGGCCGAGCTTACGCTGACATCGCGCCGGTAGGCCGAGACCAGTGCCGTACGCACCGCGTCGATGATGACTTCCCGGGGCAGCGCCCGCGCATCCGTAATTTCATTAATTGCCAGGACAAATTCGTTCTTCATCCGGCTGGATCACTCCCACTTCATGCGTACCGGTGAGGCCGGTGGCAGCCACTCGAATTCCGACCGATTGGCCATGCCGCCATACAACAAGAAAAGTGGGGTTCAACCCACTTTTCGCAAAGGAGGCACTGCTAGCAATAGTATACCATGCCGCTCCACATGATGCAAGAGATATCCGCCGATTTACCCGACACAGGGCAGCCAGCCGGCCGCAAAGAAGGCCAAAGGCCAACTGATGTCAGCCCCCCGCAACCCTGGCAGCCAGATCGATTAGCGAGACGCCACCAGCCGCCTGACCTGGGCAACGACATCCTCCAGCGGGATATCGAAACGCTCGTCGCTGTGTCGCCACTTGGCCTCCACGGCCCCCCGCCCCAGCGCCCGTTCGCTGACCGTCAGCCGCAGCGGCACCCCGATCAAATCGGCGTCGGCAAATTTCACGCCGGGATGCTCTGGCCGGTCATCCAGCAGTACTTCGATCCCCGCATCGCGAAGCTGGCGGTCGATCTCCCGCCCGCGCGCGTGGTAGATGTCCTGCTTGCCGAGCGTGACGATGTGCACGTCAAACGGGGCCACGCTGCCCGGCCAGACAATGCCCTGTTCGTCGTGGTGCATCTCGATGATCGCCGCCACCAGCCGGTCCAGCCCGATTCCGTAGCTGCCCATCACGACCGGCTGAGCCGTTCCCTGCTCGTCCACGAAGGTCGCGCCGGCCGGCTGGCTGTAGCGCGTCCCCAGCTTGAAGCAGTGGCCCAGCTCGATCGCCCGCTCGATGTGCAGATGGCCGGCCTGGCACTGCCCGCAGACCGCGCCCTCGTAGGCTTCCGCGATGTCAGCCAGTTGGGTCACGCTGAAGTCGCGCGGATAGTTGACCCCGGCCAGGTGGTAGCCCGGCTCGTTCGCGCCGGCCACGAAATTCGCTCCGGCGGTGATCGACCGGTCAGCCACCACGGTCACGCCGCCCGGCACCCCCTCCTGGCGGACGCGCAGCCCGGTCGGCGAGGCATAGCCCGGCTCGGCCCCCACCGCTTTGATCTCATCCTCGGTCGCCGGACGCAGCGTGCCACCGCCCAGCGCGTTGACCAGCCGGGTCTCGTTGACCTCGAGATCGCCCCGCACGACGACAAACACGAACTCCTGCTCGTCGCGCACGAAAAACACCGCTTTAAGGGTCTGCCGGGTCGGGACGCCGATGAAATCCGCCACCTGCTGGATCGTCTTGCAGTCCGGCGTGGCAACCTTGCGCGCCACCTCCAGCGGGGCATCGACACCCGCCGGAGCCACGAAGCGGGCCACTTCCAGATTGGCCGCGTAACCGCACCGGTCGCAGCGCGCGAAGCGATCCTCCCCCTGCGGGTGACTGAGCGCGAACTCCTGCCCGCCCAGACCGCCCATCGCGCCGGTATCGGCTTCCAGCGGGACAACCGTTAGCCCGACCCGCGCGAAGATACGCATGTAAGCGTCATACATCGCCGTGTAGGCGCGATCCAACCCGGCCCGGTCGCGATCGAGAGTGTAGGCGTCCTTCATCGTAAACTCGCGCAGTCGGACCAGCCCGCCGCGCGGGCGCAGTTCGTCACGATACTTGGTCTGGATTTGGTAGACGGCCTTCGGCAGTTCGCGGTAGCTCTCGATCTCGCGCGCGGCCAGCGCGGCCACCACTTCCTCGTGGGTCGGGCCGAGCACGAAATCACGCCCGTCACGGTTCTGGAAGCGCAGCAGGGTCGGGCCAAAGCCTTCCCAGCGGCCGGATTGCTGCCAGACTTCGGCCGGATGCACGACCGGCATGATCATCTCCTGCGCGCCGATCGCGTCCATCTCCGCCCGGATGATCGCCGCCACGCGGCGCAGCACGCGCCAGCCCAGCGGCAACCAGGCATAGACGCCCGCCGTCAGCGGCCGGACCAGCCCGGCTCGCAGGGCAAGCTGGTGACTGATCAGGTCAGCCTCCGCCGGGGCGTCGCGCAGGGTATGCCCGAATAAGTCCTGAAAACGCATCGTCCTCTCTCCTTCAATGGTCACAACACCTGCACAAGAAAATAAAAACCGGCGTCAGGAGTGTTCCTCACGCCGGTCTGATCCCTGGGTTGCCTAAAGCAGCATCAAGCAGGCCTGCCTGTGAGGAGGTCGCACGTTGCGCTGCTAGGGAATGGGTACGCATGCATCGTCATCATGGAGTTCATCATAGCAGAGTTCATATCGGTCGACAATAGGCAAATCACACCAGGACTGGCATACTCAACCTATGTTGATCACGTTCCCCCACCCCATCACGGGCGATCAGGTGACGGCCAACCTGCGGCCGGAGTCGATCGCGATCTCGCCGCGCTACGCGGAGAGCTACAGCTTCGATCGGGCCGGCCGACTGCTCAGCCTGTTCGTCGACGGGCGCAGCCTCCAACGCACGCTCGATCACCGGCTGCTCGTCCGGGCCAAAGAGGGCGACCGCCGCCGGGTCGAGCTACCCGCTCCGGAGCGCGCGACGATCCTGGCGCGAGCCTTCGAGACCCTGGCGGAACTGGCCGCAGCCCTGCCGCAGGCCGGGCTGCCCGCTGAACAGGCGGGGCCATTGGCCGAAGCGCTGACTCTCATCGGCCGAATGGGTCCAGAGGCTCTGGCCGCCGATGGCACGGCCTATCGCCGTCTTTTCCTGCCGGTCAGCATCCTGCCGCCGGATCAATATCTCGCCCTGGTCGTCCAGGCCACGATCGGCTGCTCGTGGAACCGCTGCACGTTCTGCGGCCTGTACCGCGACCGGGCCTTCCGCGTGCGCGACGTGGACGAGTTCCGCCAGCATTGCCAGGCCGTGCGCGACTTCTATGGGGCGGGGTTGAGTCTGCGGCGCGGCCTCTTTCTGGCCGATGCCAACGCCCTGACCGTCCCCCAGCCTCGTCTGCTGGACCTGATCCAGGTCGCACAGGCCATCCTGGGAGGGCCAGATAGCCCGCGCCCGGTATTCTCGTTCATCAGCGCTTTCGACGCGCGGCGCAAATCCGCCGGGGACTGGGCTGCCCTGCGCGCTCTGGGCCTGACCCGGGTTTACATCGGCCTGGAAACCGGTGATGACGCGCTACTGCGTTTCATCGCCAAGCCCGGCGACTCGGCGTCCGCGATCGAGTCGGTGAACGATCTGAAGGCCGCCGGGATCGCCGTCGGTGTGATCGCCATGGTCGGCCTCGGCGGGAATCGCTTCGCGGCCGAGCACGTCGCGGGCACCCTGCGCGCCATCAGCGCCATGTCGCTCGATGAGCGAGATATCATCTACCTGTCCGCCTACCGGGAAGCACCGCACACGGAGTACCCCAGCCTGGCGGCCGACGCGGGGATTCGCCCGCTCACGCCAGACGAGGAAAGGGCGCAGCAGCAGGTGCTTCAGGCGGCGCTGCGCCAGCGTCTACCGCACACCCGTGTCGCGCCCTATCACGTCGAAGGGTTCGCGCTCTAGCCGCGGCGATCCTCAAGCGTGACCCGGATCGCCCGAACCTCATTCAGAAGATCGGCCAGCACCTGGCCGTCGACAGCCTGAGCCAGTTCCTCACCGGCCTGATCCGGGGCCATCGCGCTGCGATAGCGACGCAGCGCATCGGCAACGATTTCGTAGACACCATGCACATCGGTCAGGCCACCCATGACCTCTTCCGCGCCTGTCTGGCCGCTCATGCCGGCCGTCTGGATGTGGAAGGTGCCTATCCCCAGCAAGCGATCAAAAGGGTCCTGGGTAACCTGGAGGTTGGTCACCGTGCGGTACGGCACGTGCTTGACCGACTTCGTGATCAGTCCGGCGTAGACGATGACTTCATCAGCGTGAATCTCGTAGCGCAGCCGGTTGCAGTATGGCGCGATTCCCAGCCAGATCGGGATCACCCACAGCGCATTGGCGATCGACGTGATCGCCAGGGCCAGTCCAACAGGGCTGTCCGCGCCCGCGTCCCCGGAAATCCCCCAGACCATCACGCCCAGCCCAACCACGCAGATCACAGCCAACAGAGTCACAATGATGTACAGCTTGGTTTTGAGTTTCGCATCCGGATAGAAGACAAGCGGTTTCATACATCCCCCCCTACAGTCATTCCGGAGAGCCTGTGCCCCCCACATCTTCCATTATGCACAGGCCAGCTCGAAGCCATCCCCCAAATCTGGGGGTAAAACAAACCGGCCCGGAAGAACGCTCCTTCCGGGCCGGCTTGAGATCAGATCGATGCCTGCTAGCCAGCAGGCGCGGGCGTGGATTCCGCAGTTGGTTCCTCGGTCGCATCGGGGAGGATTTCCTCGGTGACCGGCTCCGTGACTTCACCGGTTTCCTCGGGCAGGCTCTCCTCGATCACCGGCTCGGTCGCTTCCTCGGTAACCTCTTCCGTGACTTCCTCGGTGACCGGCCCCAACTCGATCGGGTTTTCGATCGGCGCGACCGCGATCTCATCCCAGGGGGCGAAGCGCAGCAGGCGCGACGCGCCCGCATCAGCGATGTACACGTCGCCGTTGGGAGCGATGCCGATCCCGCCCACCACGTTGAACTGGGTGTCGTTTAGCGCGACTTCGAGCGATCCAACCTGGCCGAAGCTGCCCAGCAGCAGGCCATTGAGATCGTAGACCAGCAACCGTCCGGCATCGGGATCGGTCACGTAAAGCTGGCCGCGCACCTCATCCAGGGCCAGGTACGGCCGGTTGCCCTGGTCGCCGTACCACGCGCTGACCACCCAACTGGTCAGATACTGGCCAAACCCGTTGAATACCTGCACGCGCCGGTTCCAGGTATCGGCCACGAACACCCGGCCATCCGAGTGGACCGCCAACCCAACCGGCTCGTTGAGCTGGCCCGCACCGGAGCCGGCGCTGCCGATCGTGCGCACGTACTCCCCTTCCGCGGTAAAGACCTGGATGCGCTTGTTACCGGTATCGGCCACGTAGACCAGCCCGTCCGGGCCAACAGCCACGTCGCGCGGCCCCCAGAAATCAGACGGATTCTGCGCCGCGTCGAGCTGCCCAAGCTGGCCCCATGTCCGGATGAACTCGCCATTCGGAGTAAAGACCTGAATCCGGTGATTCCAGGTATCGGCCACGTAAACGTTGCCGTCCGGCCCGACGTCGATGCCCCACGGCTGGTTGAAGTTGCCGCCCGCCGCCTGACCGCGTTCTCCGACCTCGAACGCGCCCCACTGGAACAGGAAGGTGCCATCCGGATCGAAGACCTGGATGCGGTGGTTCATGCTGTCCGCCACATACACCCAGCCGTCCTGGCCAACAGCCACCCCACGCGGGTGGTTGAACAGGCCGGGCTCGCTGCCCTGCGCGCCGCCCACAACCAGGGATGCCGCGCGTGAGGTCCACAGGTCGGCCAGCGAGGTCTCGTACTCGCTGATGACCTCGGCCCCGACGCCCAAATCCCACACCTGCGCGGCCACATCCTTACGGATATAGAGGTGCATCCGGTCGGAGACAGGCCAATCCTTGAGATCGTAGTTGCCGCCGGTCGCGCGGCCGTAGGTCCGGTAATCGCGGAACCACCAGATCTCCCAAATTCCGCGCCGGAGTTCGGCCGCCGTGGGGTTATCCGCGCTGAAATCGAACACGTTGTCGATCCGGGCCGCCGTCAGGTTGAAATAGTCCTGCATCGGCCACCACAGCCGGATGAACTCATAGTGGTAGTAGCGATCGCCGAGCAGAGGTTCAACCTGGGCGCGCTTCTCGCCCCCCACCACCACCGCGACCGCGTCGTCCAGCACCTGGACGCTGGGACTGCTCCCAAAGTAGACCGCGTTGGGGAACAACCGGAAGTACCAGCTCCCCGGCCAGGACATCCGGTCGTCGTAGGCGATGCGCAGATTCATGCCATCGGTCGTGCGCAGGCTGATCTCGGTCAACATGTCCATGATCGTGGTGTGCGCGCCGCCGCCATGCGCATAGACTAGGTATTCGGTCGGCAGGTCGTAGTTGATGAACGAAGCCATCAGGGCCGACCGGGCCGTGACCAGCGCCAGGATCAACCCGCCGATCGCGCCCGCCATCCGCCAGAACTGGCGCCAGTTGATCGCGCGGATGATCCGGGCGATGACGTATAGCGACCCGACTGTGACCAGCGCCGCGGCCAGCCAGGCATTGGTCTGCTCAAGCTGGATCTGAGTCAAGCCCTGGAAGGGGGGGCGCCCAATCAGGTAGGGCCGGATGAGCTGAATTGCCGCGATCAGGAACAAGGGAACCAGCAGGAGCAGTTTCCAACCCTGCGTGCGGAACTTTTCCCAGGACAGGCCGTCGATGATCCGCCCGCCGTACCAGCCCGCGACCAGCGCCAGTGGCACGGTCATGTGGGTGGTCAGCCACGGCATCTTCTCGCCGGCCAGCGTGTAAGCCACCAGGTTGAACACCGCCCAGTAGCCCGCGAAAGTCATAAACGGCACATGCTCCAGCCAGTCCGGTCCACGCTGGCGGACCTTCTCGCCGGCCGCCTTCACGCCCGCTTCGATGGCGTCCTCCAGCACGGCGGTCTGGTTCGCCTCTGCCACCTGGGTCAGCGCGGTAGGATCGCCCGCCGGCTGCGAAGCACCCGCTGGCAGCGAAGCGACTTCCGTCGCCGCCTGCTTTTGCGCGAAGATATGGCCCCACAACCGGCGCAGGCCATAAATCCCACCCAGACTGGCTCCGATCAGCGGCAGGAATTCGTAGAAAGGCACCATGATCAGCGTGTAGTAGTACTGAGGCTGGTTGCCGCGCCGCACGCCTTGCTGCTCGATCCAGTAGCCCAGGCTGCCGATCATGCCGCTGGCCAGCCCCTGACCGTTGGTGAACATCGAGGTGAAGAAGAAAGCAAAGATCGCCATGAACACCCCGGCGGCGGTCAGCCAGACCCGCCAGTTCCAGGCCAGGCCTACCGCGACCGCCACGGCCGCGAATGGGATCACCGCCAGGGCCGCGCGGGCGATGCCCTGGGTGGAGTAGTCCGTCGGCTTGGCTCCGGTCATGGCAATCACAAAGGCCGTCAGCCAGGGCAAAATCAGAGTTCCCATAACAATCAGGGTATCAAACTCCGGGAAGCGCTTCATTTCCTCCCAGAAGCCCAGGGTTCGCCCCAGGATGGCCAGCGCGACCACGATTGCGCCGACCACCCAGGCCAGTACCACCGGCAGCATGTTCACCGTGCCGGTGAACGAACCATCAGTCGCGTTGGGGTCCACCGGGGTGGACAACTGAATCTCGGTGCGTGACGCCTCTTCGAACGCCACGAACAGCACGCAGGTGGTGATCGCCAGCAGGACGATCAACACCACCTCTCGCCAGGGGAAGGCATGAGCCGCTCCACGCCGGGACCAGAGCGCCGTCCCCAGCAGGGTCACGCCCAGAATGGCCACAATCCCCAGCGTCCAGGTGACGAGCCGTCCGGCCAGGTTGGGGCCAGGGTTGACCTCGCAGTCGTCCCCCACCCCATTCTGATTGGCATCCACCTGAGTGGCGTTCGCGAGATTGATGCAGTTATCGCCGGTATTGGGTACGCCGTCGACGTCGTAGTCATAGGTCGGGATGATCGTGAATACGGCAATCATCCCCAGGGCAGCAATCATCCCCAGGATGATCCCGGCGCTGATCACCATCAACAGGCTCTGCCCGCGCCGCCAGCGGAGATACTGCTGGCCCAGCCGGATCGCCCAGTACAGCGTCAGGAAGCTGCCAAAGATAGCGATGTAGATGAACGAGACTTCCTTGGAAGCCAGCAGCAGCGACATGGCCGCCGCCTGCAAGACCAGCCAGCGCGGCTTGCGGCGCGTTCCCTCAGGCCCGTCGATGTACTGAAAGACCGCCCAAATCATGAGCAACGAAAAGAAGATCGCCGGCATGTCATGCCGAATATAGCGGCTGTAGTACATCAGCAGCGGCGAGATCAGGAACATGATCGAGACCAGCAGCGATCCCGTCCGGCCCAGCCAGCGCCGGAACAGCAGCGGGATCATCACAACCAGCGTCCCAATGATGGCCGTATACAACCGGCCGGAGAAGTCGGTATCCCCGAACAGCAGGTAGAAGAACGCCGTGGTGTGGAACAGCAACGGCCCATGCATCAACGGGGTATGGGCGAAATTGCCATTTTTGTAGAGGTCCCACGCGAACTTGACATGCAGGCTTTCGTCGTGACTCATCACGCGAGTGCCCAGGTCCACGAAGCGCGTCAGGACCGCCAGCACGAAAATAACCAGGTAGGCAATCGCCTCCCAGTTCAGGGCGTACGTCCGCACAAGTAAGCGATCAAGCGGGTGTGAACGCTGTTCAGTCGATACCTGTTCCACGCTGTTCTTCCTTACCCATCAGTTCTAGATGAAACACAAATGCTCTACCGCAAATGCAATGGCGCCTGGCGTCCAGACATCGCTCACTAGCGAACCGGTGTTGCCTGAGCGATTGGCGCGGGCGGCGGAAGCAGGTTGGGCACCTCGGTCGTCACCCACGGGCGCAGCGCGATGGCGGTCGGCGTGGCGAGCAGCACCGTGAGCGGGGCATCCGTCACACCCACGGCCTCCGTCACCGCCGCCACGTGCGGGTCCGGCTGGCTCAGGGCGAAATCCGCCGCGACTCGCGGCATGACCAGCGTCGGCACGAACAATACCACCAGCAAGCTCAACACGAGCGCCACCCCAAAGCCGGACAGGCGGTATGGGTGCCGGGCCGCCGGACGCGGGCCGACCTCGGCCAGAATTCCAGGCAGCAGTCGCGCCAGTTGTTCCGGACGAGGAACGCCCAGGCGGGGCATCTCGTCCTGGAGGATGCGCGCCCGTTCTTCCTCGCGCCGCAGGGCGGCATAACACACGTCGCACGACTGAAGATGACGACTCACCCGCCACCGCTGGTAGGCAGGCAGCTCACGGCCGACGTATGCGCTCAACAGGTGCTTGACATGGAACCGCATCACCCAATTCCCCGCATCCCACGTGACTTGCGGAGACACACTCCGCCAGCCAGATCGGACGTTAGAATCCCCACAATTCTTCCAGCAGCAACCGCCCATGCTCGCCCAGAGCACTGCCCAGGGCCTCGTGCGCCAACCGGATGCGACTTTCAGCGGTCTTCTGCGGGCAGCCCAACACCTCGGCCATCTCCCGGAAGGTCAAGCCCTGACCGTAGCGCAGCGCCACCGCCTCGCGCAGGCGGGGGGACAGCGTGCGCAGCGCCGCTGACAGCGCAGTCTGGATATCCTGCCGGGCCAGAGCCGCTTCCGGCACCTCCTGGCGAGGCCCGCTCGGCTCCAGCCCCAGAAGCAATAATTGACCGAGATCGATGGTCGGCAGAATCTTGCGCCGGCGCATATTCCGGCAGCGGCTGACCGTGATCGTGTACATCCAGGTATGGAACTCGCCCCGCGCCGGGTCGTAATTGCGCAGGCTGCGGAATGCGTAGATGAACGCATCTTGCAGCACATCCTCAGCATCGCCGACGTCGAGCAGGATGCTGTAGGCAAGCCGGTACAACCCGGCCGCATAATGTTCATACAACTCGGCATAGGCTGCCTGGTCGCCCGCCTTGCAGCGATCGATCAGGGCCATCAACGCTTCTTTGGAACCGCCAGGATAGGTGTCCATACGCTTACCAATACCCGTCTAGGGCACGCTTTCCTCACCCGTCGTCGCCGGCGGCAGGCCGTACAAATCCTGGCGCGCCCAGACCACCACCCGCCCGTTCACCTGTGGGGCGGTCGGCGCCTCGCGGTAGAGCAGCCACAGCGGCACATCCACCCAGCGCAAACTGCCCAGGTCCCAGGTCCGCGTTAGGAAAAAATCCTGCCCGACGTAGGCGGAGCCCAACGTTTCGGGCTGGTACGTGTCCGGGGCCACGATCAGCGGATCGGTCGCCCGGCGATCCACCTCGGAGACAAAACGCAGGTCCGAATAGTCACGCAGCAGCCAGGCCACCGCGCCATCCTCCGGCACCTGGGCAACAAACACCATCCGATCGGACGTGCCATTGTCCCGGTAGGAGATGTCGTCCACGGTCTCGCGCAGCAGACCCAGATGGCGGTTCGCCGCATGCACATGCCATAGTTCCACCGGGTTGTCGATATTGGTCACGGCCACGCGCCAGGCGCTGGCCGTCCCCTGCACGAACAGGAACACGGCAAGCCCCAGGAACAGCCCTTTGAACGCGGCCCGGGTCCCCCACAGGCTGCCTGCCAGGAAGAACAGGATCACGACCAGCAGGACCGACATCCCGGCCAGCAGCAGATGCAGGGTATCCACCTGGACGGCGGCCAGATCGACCGTCGTCGCCAACCGGCGCGCGCCCCACACGAAGTTGACCGTGCTCACCGCCAACAGGGCGGCGGTTCCAATCGCCAGCACCGGGACCGCCCAGCCCGGCACGTTCCACACGGGATCGACGACGGGCTGGAGCAGGTCAGCCACCAGGTCCGCCGCCAGCACCGCCAGCGGAACCACCAGCCACAGCGCGGAATCCGGTCCCGCGCCCGCATACAGCGCGGAGGCCAGGACTGCCCCCACCAGCCAGCCGGTCAGGAACCGGCCCTGAAAAGTGCCCTGGCGCAGCGCCCGAAACGCCCCGAAAAGGCCCATGACCCACAGCAGTGGCTCGTAGAGGAGTGTCACCCAAACCGGAAAAGCGAACGGATACCCCTCCGGCCGGGACACAATCCCATTCAGTCCGCGGGCGAGCACTTCCCCGACCTGGGTCAGGCCGGCCGGATTGGTCAGGAAGAGCGTGCCCACCACCGCGACCAGGACGCTCGCCGCCAGGAGCGCATCCCGCCACGGCCAGTCGACCAGCGCCGCGCGCAGCCAGACGCCCGGTCGCGTCTCCGGCGCGTCCTCGGCGCTGAGCAGGTGGGCGAACAGCCAG
>CAZHMJ010000133.1:0-13111 GCA_964533805.1 uncultured Anaerolineae bacterium
GCAGGCGCCCAAGCGTCAGGCGCAAAGCGGGGACAGAAGAAGCGCCCAAGCGGCAGGCGAAAAACAGGGACCAGCTTGTTTCGCTGGCCCCCCGCTTTGAACCGAGAACCAATCACTCACCGCACTCCGGGCGGTGGATCGTACATCCCCCGCCGGCTGTTAGCCCGGATTTTGAGCACCTCGCGCAGCATGTCCAGCGAATCGCGCACGGGGTGGATGCGCGTGTTGGCCTTGTAGTACCAGGGGATCGGCACTTCCACGATCCGGTAGCCGCGCTTCTGGGCCACGTGCAGAACTTCCACGTCGAAGCCCCAGCCGTCCAGCGTTTGCAGAGGGAAAAGGACCTCGGTCGCGCGGGCGGTGAACATCTTGAATCCACACTGCGTATCCTGGAAGCCGGGCACGGCCAGCAGGCGCACGATCGTATTGAAGACGCGGCCCATCAGGTGGCGGTGCGGCGGCTCGTCGTAACGCACCGCGCCGGGCGCTTCGCGCGAGCCGATGGCGATGTCGTAGCCGGAGAGTTGCGGCGGCAGGAAACGGGTCACTTCCGCGATCGGCATCGACAGGTCGGCATCGCAGATGAAGCGGTAGTCGCCCCGCGCGGCCAGCATCCCGGCCCGGATGGCCGCGCCCTTGCCCTGACGGCCTTCGAACAGGACGCGCAGGTAGGGCAGCCGGGCGGCGAATTCGTCCGCGATGGCGTGAGTGCGGTCCTGGCTGTTGTTGTCCACCACCACGACTTCGATCGGGTCGTGTTGCGTGGCGACGAACTCGGCCACGGCCTGGAGGCTCTGCGGCAGGCGGGCCTCTTCGTTGTAGGCCGGGATCACGATCGAGAGATGGGGCACAGCCCCGGATGGGACGGTCACGCGCTCAACTCCTGCCGGCGGCAATTTCTGGCGCGGGCTGGCGGCGCGCATACAGGCCCGCCCGCCAGTTGCGGCGGATGGCGATGATCTCCTGCAGGATGTGGAGCGAGTCCTGGATCAGGCGCATCCGGCTGTCCGGGTCGAAGTACCAGTCGATGCCGATCTCGTTGACGCGGTAACCGCGCTGTTTGGCGATGAACAGCACCTCGACATCGAACCCGATCCCGCCCATCCGCGAGACGCCGAACAGGTCATCGGCCACTTCGGCCCGGAAGAGCTTGAACCCGCACTGGGTATCCTCGAACTCCGGCAGGGCGGCCAGCTTGACGATCCAGCTATTGACCCGGCCCATGAAGTGGCGGTACCACGGCTCGTGGTAGCGGACCGAGCCGGGCGCCTCCCGCGAGCCGATGGCGATATCGTAGCCCGCGATCCCCTCCGGCAGAAAGCGACCGATCTGGTCGACCGGCATGGAAAAGTCCACGTCCGCGAAGAAGCGGAACTCCCCGCGCGCTTCCAGCATGCCGCGCTTGATCGCCAGCCCCTTGCCGCGCGCGGTCTCCTCGAAGACGCGCACGTAGGGGTGATCGGCCGCGAAGGCGCGCGCGACCTGCGCCGTGCCGTCGCTGCTGCCGTTCTCGACGACGATCACCTCGGCCCGGTAAGCCTGCTGCTGGAGGTAGGCGTCGAGCTGGTGGAGGGCTTTGGGCAGGCGCGTGGATTCGTTGTGGGCGGGCAGGATGATCGACAGGTAGGGGACTTCGGACACAAACGGCTCCCGTAGGCGCGGCGGATCAGTCCTCCGCCGGGGTCAAGATCGATTCGAGATAGTCCAGCGAGACGCGGCGTTGGGCCTGGACGGCGCGCCGCTTGCGCAGCATCTTCGGCAGGCCGCGCAGCCCGGCGATTATACCACGCAGCCGGGCGCGCGCCGCTTTTCCGCGCCAGGCGCGCAGCGCTTCCAGTCCGATCGCGAGCTGCCGCCCGATCACGGCGCGCCAGTGACGCCGGAACAGGTCGGTTGGGTAATCCTTGGCCAGGATGTAGATGAAGTTGCGCCCGTTGTAGTAGCTGGCGGTGATGTCGCCCCCGGTGGCGGCGAGCTGGTGGTAGACCACGGCGCGCGGGGCATACACGCAGCGATACCCGGCCAGTTGCGCCCGCCAGGCGAAGTCCACATCCTCCGCGCTGAAGAAGAAGTCGTCGTCCAGCGGGCCGATCGCGTCCAGCACCGCCCGGCGCACGGCCAGCGATCCGCCGCACGCCCCGAAGACGTATTCCTCCCGGTCGTACTGGCCCTCGTCCTTCTGCCAGACGCCCCGGTTGCCGGGCAGCCCGTCCACCCGGTAGAAGTCGCCGGTCGTGTGAAAGGTATCGCGCCGGTCGAAGAGCAGCATCTTGCTGGCGACCAGGCCCGCCTCCGGGTGGCGCTCGAAGGCGGCGACCACCTCCGCGACCCAGTCCGGCGCGACCTCGGTGTCGTTGTTGAGCAGGATCACGATCTGGCCCGCGCTGACCGCGATCCCGGCGTTGTTGCCGCCGGTGAAGCCCCGGTTCTCCGCCAGGGCAACCAGCTTCACCCAGGGATACCGTTCCCGCACGAGCGCCTGGGAGCCGTCCGTGCTGGCGTTGTCGGCCACCAGGACTTCCAGGCGCGGGTAGGTCTGGGCGTGGAGGGCGTCCAGGCAGGGCGGCAGGTGGCGGAGGCCGTT
Source organism: uncultured Anaerolineae bacterium (assembly GCA_964533805.1). Lineage (GTDB taxonomy): Bacteria > Chloroflexota > Anaerolineae > Aggregatilineales > Ch27 > JARKOQ01. Next base: position 2,585 of record CAZHMJ010000133.1, read on the forward strand.
CCAGTTGATGACGATCACGCTCACCAGAGGCGGCGCGGCGGACGCCGAATTTTGAATGTTGAATGTTGAATCTTGAATTGGGTCGGGCGTGGAAGCGGGCATCGGGCGTCTTTCCGGGCGGCAGGTCGATCGGGCCCGAGTCTAACGCGGCACGGGGGAAAGATCACGCGATCGGGATTGGACGGCGTCGCAGGGATGTCTGTCACGTTGGCCCGATCTGCAGGGGCGGTTCGCGAACCGCCCCACTTGTCGAACGGCCAAACTCCACCGGGCTGCGCGCCGGGGGATAGTGGCCGGTTGCTTCTCCACGCCCGCCTTGGCGCCACCCCCCGCAGCCCAGGAGCTGATACACGCTCTCGGCGCGCAGGGAGTCGGGCTTGTAGCCCATGTCCTGCCAGCCGCCGCCCTCCTGCTGCTCCAGGAAGAAGTAATGCATGAAGCCGTTGGCATAGAGCTTGATACACCAGACGGTGCTGGTCGCACCGATGTCCTCGGTAGCCCGGCTGGCGGTGATCTGGGCGTTGCGGTTGATCTCGAAGGTGGGGAAGATTTCTTCCCGGAGGTAGGTTTCGGCGTCGCCGGGCAGGCCGCCCGAACAGCCCGCCAGCATCAGAACGATAAACAAGCAGACCAACAGCCACGATGTGGTTCGGCGAGTCATGCAATCCCCCTGCGTCAATGTCCCATCCACACCACGGAATTATAGACCTTCTTCATGTTTGGAAAAATGCGGACGGCCGCGCCGCCCACCAACCCATGCTGTTTTTCTTGCCTCCTGACTCCTGCCTCTGTTTTTCGCCTGGACGCCTGCCGCTTCGACGCTTTTCCCTTGCCTCCCTGCCTCTTTGTCTCTTGCCTCAAATTCCGGGGTATGATTGGCCAATTCACCCGATCATTGCGGAGAACGCCCGTGTTCACCCCACAATCCCGCCTGCGCCGCGCCCTGGCCCATCCCCTGCTGTTCACCTTCTACGTGCCCGCCACGCTCTTTTTCAGCGCGCAGGGACTCCTGCTCCCGATCCTGCCCCTGTACGCCGGGACGTTCGAGATCGGCTACGGGCTGATCGGGCTGGTGACCGCCGCGCTGGGGATCGGCACGCTGCTGGGCGACGCGCCCGCCGGCGGGTTGGTCCGCACGCTGGGCCAACGGCGCAGCCTGCTGCTGGGCATCAGCGGCTCCGCCCTGGCGACGATGGCCCTGTTTGGGGCGCGGACCATCCCGGTCGTGATCGCGCTCCTGATCGTCTCCGGCGCGTGCCAGGCAGTGGTCAGCGTCACCCAGCACACCTACCTGGCGGACACCATCGCGCCGGAAAAGCGCGGGCGGGCGATCGCCATGTATGGCGGCGTGTACCGGATCGGGCGGCTGGTCGGCCCGGCCCTGGGCGGCGCGCTGGGGGAAGCGCTCGGCCTGCGCGCGCCGTTCCTGCTGTACGGCGTGTTGAGCGCGGCCGCGCTGGTCATCGTCGCCGCGCGGGTGCCTGCGACTCGCCCGACCCAGGCTTTGGCCCCGGAGCTTCCCCAACGCCGCCGGGTGCGAGACGTGATCCTGGCCCAGCGCCGGGTGCTGCTGACCGGCGGGCTGGCCCAGATCGGCGGGATGATGATCCGCAACGGTTGGGCAGTGATCATCCCCCTCTACGGCGCGGACGTGCTGGGCCTCGGCACGGGGTCGATCGGCCTGATCGTCAGCGTGATGTCGGCGATGGATGTCTCGCTCTTTTACCTGGCCGGGGTGATCATGGATCGCTTCGGGCGCAAATGGGCGACCGTGCCCAGCTTCAGCATCCAGTCGGCGGGGATGGCCCTGGTCCCCCTGACGACCGGGCCGCTCGGGCTGCTGGCCGCCGGGATGGTGATCGGCCTGGGCAACGGCCTCGGCTCCGGCACGCTGATGACCCTCGGCGCGGACCTGGCCCCGGCGGAAGCACGCAGCGAGTTCCTGGGCGTGTGGCGCCTGATCGGAGACGTGGGTTTCACGGGTGGGCCGCTGGTGGTCGGCGCGGTGGCCGACCTGCTGATCCTGCCCGCCGCCGCGCTGGTGATCGCCGCGGTCGGGCTGGGCGCGACCCTGACCTTCGCCTTCGCCGTGCCGGAAACGCTGCGGCGGTCCGCGCCGGTCGTGGCAAGCGAACCCGCCCCCGGCGCGCGCTGAAGCCAGGGGCAGGCTCATTCAGGGACGGCTCAGCCGATGGACTCGTACGCTTCCCCGGCCGACCAGCGCAGCGTGCCCCACAGCAGCGCATACGGCCGCATGCCCTCCGGCACGTCCAGCACGGTCGACTCACCGGCCTGCCACACGGTCAGCGCCCCGTCCTGCCAGAGTGCCGCCGCCTGCCCGGACGGCGCGATGGCGAAGCGGGTCAGGGGAGGCGCAGCCTGGCTTTCCACGAGCACCGATCCGGTAGGGTCGAGCAGTTGCCACGCGGTTTGATCCGTCCAGGCGAAGATATCCCACACGGCCTGTAAGCCCGGCTCAACCTCGGCCGCGCCGGTCCAGATCAGGCGGTTGTACCAGTCGCTGACGGAATCATCCACGGGGTCCACACTGGGCCACACGATCCCCTGGGCCTGCATCACCAGCCTCTCCCGGTCGCCGTCGGTCACCCAGACGGGGCCGGCCAGCGGAAGCCATGCGCCTACCGTCTCGTCGGCCACCCGGACGGCGCGCTGGAGGCCGCCGGCCGGGTCATAGAGGCGAATCGTCTCGGCGTAATCCGGGGGATCGTTGGTGAAGACGGCGATCCCCGGCCCACCCCAGGCGAAGAACGCGGGAAGGCCATCCGAACTCAGCGCCATGAAGGGCAGCGCCTCGTCCAGCACCCGGAGCGATTCCGTCGTGAAATCGTAGAGCACCAGCCGAGCCGCGTCTCCGGCCGGATAATCCTGTTCCGTCCAGGCGATGGCGTTCCCATCCGGCGACCAGACCGGAAGCTCACGGTTAATCCCCAGCCCGGGCTGGTCATCGCCCGGCTGGGTGGTCAGGATACGCTGCGAACCATCCGTCAGGTCGAGCACGGCGATATCCCAGACCGCGCCCAGCAGCACCACCCGATCCTGGGCGTTCGCCGCCTGCACGGCAGGCGGGGCGACCAGATACACCACCCGGTCGCCCAGGGGTGAAAGAGCGAAGCCGCCTTTGTAGCCGCCGCTGGTCAGCGCTTCCCACCCGCCGTCCGTGTAACGGTAGAGTTCCTGGTCGAAATACGACGACTCGCCCGTGGAGGCACTCATGAGCAGGGGTGGATCGGCCAATGGTTCGACAAAGTACGCGCCCGCCTGACCCTCGGCCGCCCAGCCGGTGAGGTCGGCGGCCTGGACGCGCCACCAGTAGATGCCGTCCGCGCAGACCGGCCCTTCCCGCACGGTGAAGGCACTGCCTTCCGGCAGCGAGCCGATCCGGCTGCCGCCGAGAGAGGCGGCATCACGCAAATTAAGCGGCTGGCCGTCGGAGAAAGCCACCCGGCCCCGGCCGTCGACGGTCAGGCGCGGGGCGGGCGCGTCGCCGCAGCCCTGGGCCTGGGCAGGCGGCGTCGATCCAATCAACAGGAACAGCCCAACCAGAGCCAGCACGAGCATCCAGCGAAGCGGTCGTCCCATCGTCATCCCTCCTTGAAGCGGGATTTGCCAGGATCGATTATCGTCCCGTTGGCGACGGGGCGATAGCCGGGCGAGTGATGAGGGGATCGACCGTCAGGCGTGGGCACGGCCTCAGCGTTGCCTGAGTCGTGGATTTCCAATTCCCGACAGCGTAAGGCCAATCCACCCGTTCAATCTGTGTTGAGTTGACAGGTGGCAAAACAAAAGGACGGAGCAGCGCCCCGTCCTCCCGAAATGTCCATCTTTCCGTCGTGGTCTACCAGATCGCCTCCGTGTTGTCGCAGGTGCCGTTGCCGTTGGTGTCCTGGTAGCGATGGCAGTGGCCGGGATAGCCGCATCCCCGGTCGCACAGCCGGCGGCCGGTCGTGACCACGGTCTGCGCGGCCTGGGTGGTCTGGACGACCGGGGTCGCCGTCGGGATGGCGGTCGCGGCGGGAACGGTGGTCGTGGTGGCGGCGGGCTGGCTCGCGGCGGAAAGCGTGTTGGCGGTATTCGAGGCGAGCGTGGTGGTATCGGTCGCTGCTGTCCCCGCCGCGTAGACGGTTTCCTCCGGCGTGAACAGCAGGCGGCTCGCCCCGGCCAGGGCGACGGTCGTCACGACCGCGCTGCCCCCGGCGATCAGGAACTCGCGGCGGCTCATGCCACCTTCGGAAGTCGCCTGGTCGCGCGCGGTGGCCTGGCTCGGCGAGGCCGTGGAGACCAGCCGGTTGGCGCGGCGCTTGAGGCGCTGCTGGGCCAGGGCGAAAGCGGTCACGAAGACCGCGACGAACCACAGGTTGAAGATTACCTGACGGGCCGCCTGGAGAAAGTCCGGCGCGAAGCTGTCCGTGGATAGCCCCAGGCTGCGGCTCAGCGGCCAGTCCAGCGCCCCGGAAAGGGCCAGCCCGACCCCGATCAGGGCCAGGAAGCCAACCAACGCGGCCGTCCAGGGGAAGTGTTTGTGGGAAGGTTGCCTGTTCATGGTATGTCTCCTTGTGGGTAAGTGACGTGTCAGAAGCCTAGCGGCCAGCCCGTTCGGATGGCGCGGCGGCCGGTTGCGGGGTGGGCTGGCCGAGCAGGGTACGCTGGGTGGTGCTCACGATCCACTTCCAGTTGAGGGCCATGTGCACGGCCACCAGCACGAGCGTCAGGTCGGTGGACAGGAAGTGCAGCTCGCGCGCCACGTCCACCACAACCGCGCTCAGGCCGAGGGCGGCCGCGGTGTTGAGCGTGGTGGAGATCACGATCCCGGTCAGGATGATCGTCAGGAAAGCGAGCGCCAGCGCCGCGTCCACCGTGTACTTGATCCGCACCTGGGTATTGACTCCCTGGACAAGCCGGCGTGTCACGTTCACGACCCACTTCCAATGCAGGATCACGTGGATGACCAGCGCCGCGCCCATCACCAGCCCGGCCCATTCATGCAGGGTCAGCCCGGAGAAATCCGGCTCCATCAGGATGGCGAACGCGCCAATCAGGATGGCGTCCCAGACCCAGTTCACCTGCGTTTTATTCTGTCGTTGCGTTGCCTGTATCGTCATGGTTCACGTCCTATCTGAAATCCGCTCCAATCGAGCGTCGTTTACTGGTATAACCGCCGGACGTAACCAACCGGTGGACGTTGTGCGAAGTTTGTGTGAAGCTCGGATGAGACGGGGATGAAAACGGATGGGCGGGGAACGCTTGCGCCGTCTCCTGCCAGCGGCTATGATGCACCTGTCGGCTGATGCAGGGGGGGAGGTGCGGCCCGGATGCGAACCAAGCTCACGACCTGGTGGGAAAAACTGCGCGGCACGTACTGGGTGATCCCGGCGCTGATGCTGCTCCTGGTCATCGGCCTGTCCTTCCTGACCATCGCGCTGGACGAAATCCTGTGGGCCGCGGGGTCCGCCCCGCGCTGGCTCCTGATCGGCGACCCGGACGGCGCGCGCACCTTCCTCTCGACCGTGGCCGGGTCGATGATCACCATCGCGGGCGTGACCTTCTCGATCACGATCGCCGCGTTCGTCCAGGCGTCGACCCAGTTCGGCCCGCGCCTGCTGAACAATTTCATGCGCGACCGGGGCAACCAGATCGTGCTGGGCACGTTCGTCGCCACCTTCGTCTACTGCCTGCTGGTCCTGCGCGCCGTGCGCAGTGGAGCCAGCGGCGGCTTCATCCCCCACCTGTCGCTGCTGGCCGCGATCGGCCTGACCATCGCCAGCGTCGGGGTGCTGATCTACTTCTTCCACCACGTCTCGACCTCGATCCGGGCCGAGTACATCATCAACCACATCGGGCAGGACCTGGAAGCCGCGATCGAGCGCCTGTACCCGGAACAACTCCGCGTGCGCTGGTTCGAGCAAGGCCTGCGCAGCCCGGACGACATCCCGCCCCCGTTCGAGAAAGAAGCCCGGCCCATCCCTGCCGCGCGCAGCGGTTACGTCCAGGCCATCGACCACGAAGAACTGTTCCGGCTCGCCATCAAAGAGGACTTGCTCGTCCGCCTGACCTGCCGCCCCGGCGACTTCATCCCGCTGGAAAACCCGCTGGCCCTGATCTGGCCGCCCGGCGCGATCGACGACCGCCTGATCGAAACCGTCAACAAGGCGGTGGTGATCGGCGTGCAGCGCCTGGCCTTGCAGGACGTGGAATTCCTGCTCAACCAGCTCGTGGAAATGGCCGTGCGGGCGCTCTCGGCGGCGATCAACGATCCGTTCACGGCCATCCACTGTATCGACCAGATCACCACCACCCTGGCCCAGCTCGCCGAGCGGCGCATCCCGCGCGGCTACCAGTACGATAGCGGCGAGCGACTGCGCCTGATCCGGGATATTGAGACGTTCAGGGGCGTCGTGGAACTGGCCTTCAACCCGATCCGGCAGTACGGGCGAGGCTGTGTCGCGGTGACGATCCGGCTGCTGGAAGCGTTGGCCGTGATCGCGGCCCATACCCAGACCGCCGAGCAGCGTGAAACCCTGGCTCACCAGGCCGACCTGATCAAACACGGCGCGGACGCGGCCATCCCCGCCGATCATGACCGTCAGGACGTGGCCGCCCGTTACGCGATCGTGATGCAGGCGCTGGGGCGGTGAGACTGCGCCCAAACAAACTGGCCTGATCTGGCGACCAGTTTTCCGCCGGTCACAACCCTGGCGCAAATTTGACTATGCATGTCGGTTTTGGGTATGATGCTCCGCAGTCTCAGATGGCAAACGCTGATCAGGATCACAGACCCATGCTGACCATCGAAGCCTTTCCCTACACCGACGAGGCTTACCAGGTGATGGCGGCCATCGACGCGGCCGTGTTCGGCGACCACCCCGTGCCGGTTGAGGAACTCAAGCACGACGACGCCACCCGCAACCCGGACTTCCTGTTCCAGCGCGACCTGATCCGCCGCGATGGAGAGGTCATCGCCTTTGGCGCCTACGGCCAGAACCAGTGGGCCTACCACCCGCAAAAGGTCGACTGCCGGGTCTTCGTCGACCCGCGCCACGACGGACCCGACATCCGGCCCGCCTACCTGGACTACGTCCTCGCCGCGTTGCGCGGGCGGGACATCATCGCGATCACGTCCGGGATGCTGGAGGACAAGCCGGAGGCGATGCGCTTCTTCGCCGAGCACGGCTTCGTGGAAGTGGCCCGCGAGGCGCTGTCCGAGCTGGACGTGACCCGCTTCGACCCCGGCCGCTTCGCGGACCTGCTGGCCCGGCTCCAGGCGGAGGGCATCGAGATCGTCAGGCTGCCCGCCCTGCAAGCCCGCGATCCGGACTGGCGGCGCAAGCTCTACGCGCTGGAACTGCTGATCAGCGCGGACGTGCCCTCGACCGGCGGCAAGCAGCCCCACACCTTCGAATCGTGGGTCGCCGCGCGTTTGAACGGCCCGGCTTTCGACCCGGAAGGCTGGTTCGTGGCGCTGGATGGCGAGCGGTACGTGGGGGAAAGCCAGGGCAGCATCAACCAGGCCGAGCCGGATCGCTTTCAGACCGGGCTGACCGGCGTGCGGCGCGACTACCGGCGGCGCGGGATCGCCACCGCGCTCAAGCTGCACGTGATCGATTACGCCCGCCAGCACAAGATTGCCCGGATCGTGACCAACAACGATTCCCAAAATCCGATGTACCAGCTCAACCTCGCGCTGGGTTTCGTGCCTCAGCCCGCCTGGGTGCGCGTCGAAAAGGCGCTGGTTGGAGAATAGCGGTCAGCGATCAGCCAAAGGCAAACCAGCACCGTCGATCGTTTTTTGTCCCCCTGGTGTGCCGCGTCATCAGCGCGAGCACGCTCCGTCTCCGTATTCGATGGTCTCGATACCGCAAAGCTGCGTGGCCTCCCCATGCCAGCGGCATGGTCAACTATGCGGGGTGAGTTTTCCTATTTTCCGCATTTCTCCGCGCTTTTCCTTGGCGTCCCTGGCGTCTTGGCGGTTCAAATCCGCTTCCAGCCGAGAGTTGCACCAGGGCAATCGCATCAAACTGAAAAAGACATCTCACCACAGAGGACGCGGAGGACACAGAGGGAAAACGGTTCTACAAGCGTTTGATTCATTGTCTCGACAGTACGGTTTTTTCTGTTTTCGCTTTTCTCTGCGTTTTTCCTTGGCGTTCTTGGCGTCTTTGCGGTTCTAAATGCTTTTTGATGCGATTGCCCTGAGAGTTGCACCTTCTCCGCTTGCCGCTTCGGCCCGATCGGGTGACAATAAACGCGGCCTGATTTCCCCGCCAGCAAAGGAAGCCCCCAATGGCAGACAACAAGCGTTTAATCGCCCCGGCCGACCTTTACCACCTGACCGCCGTGGAAGACCCCCAGATCAGCCCGGACGGGCAGTGGATCGCCTTCGTCAGGCGCACCCGACGCGAGCACGACAACACCACCCTGCGCGCGATCTCCCTGGTGCGGCCGGATGGCAGCGACCTGCGTCCGTTCACCAGCGGGGTCAAGCCCGATACCACCCCGCGCTGGAGTCCCGACGGCCGCTGGCTGGCCTTCGTCTCCAACCGGGCCGGGGACAGGCCCCAGATTTACCTGATCGCGGCCGACGGCGGCGAGGCGCAACCGCTGACCTGGATGCCCAATGGGGCGACCGACCCGGCCTGGTCGCCGGACGGACAGCACATCGCGTTCCTCTCCCGCCTGCGCCCGGACGAGATGCAGGCCGAGGACGAGTCCGAGCGCCTGCCGCCCGCCGGTCCGGAGGAGATGCCCAAACCCGACGAGGAAGCTGACAAGGCCCGGATCGATCCGCGCGTCGTGACCCGGCTGCCCTACCGCACCGGCACGAGCTTCTGGGACGAGCGCTTCAGCCAGGTCTACGTCGTCCCGGTCGTGCCGGACGAGGCCGGGCAGCGCCGCCCGCGCCGCCTGACCCGCGACCCGCGCGATTACGAAGCCCCGCGCTGGGCAGCGGATGGGCTGGCCCTGTTCAGCGCGGCCAGCCGCCGCCCGGATCACGACATGCCCTCGATGTTCTACGCCGTGGTCCGGATCGGGCTGGAAGACGGCGCGCTGACCGAATTGACCGGCGCGGGCCTGACCTGCCACGCCGTCGACCCGTCGCCGGACGGGCGCTGGCTGGCCTTCCTGGCCCAGCCGGACGAGCTGCCCATGAACCGCGACGGTTATCTGGCCGTGATGCCGGCCGAGGGCGGGGAGATCCGCAACCTGACCGCCGGGCTGGATCGCGGACCGGAGACCTTCCGCTGGCTGCGCGACAGCAGCGGCCTGGTCTTCAGCGTGTCCGACCGGGGCGCGGTCCCGGTCTGCCGGGTGCTGTTGGATCGCAAGGGGGTGGAGTTCGCCGGGCACAGCCGGGCCTGCGTGACCGGGCTGGACGCCGGGCCGGACGGGATGCTGGCCGCGGCCGTCTTCACCGAGGACGGCCAGCACGAACTGTATGTGGACGGCAAGCCGCTCACGAGCTTCAACCGCCCCTTCCTGGAGACGGTGCGCGTCGCGCCCTTCGAGGCGCTGCACTACACCTCCCCGGATGGCACGCCGGTCGACGGCTGGCTGGTCTACCCGGCGGACTACGAGCCGGGCCGCCGTTACCCGCTGGCGGTCAACATCCACGGCGGGCCGCAGGGGATGTGGGGCGCGACCGAGCCGACGATGTGGCTGGAATGGCAGCACCACGCGGCCAGCGGTTACGCGGTCTTCTTCTGCAACCCGCGCGGCTCGGATGGCTACGGCGAGGCGTTTATCCGCGCCAACCATCCCGACTGGGGCGACGGCCCGATGCAGGATGTGCTGGCGGGAGTCGATCTGCTGGTGGAGCGCGGCATCGCCGATCCCGACCGGCTGGTGCTGACCGGCGGCTCCTACGGCGGCTACCTGACCGCCTGGATCATCGGCCACGACTCCCGCTTCAAGGCGGCGGTCGCCCAGCGCGGGGTCTACCACCTGCACGCCTTCCACGGCACGACCGACATCCCGTGGTTCATGACCTCCAACATGCAAGCCGAGCCGTGGGAAGACCCGGACCTGTACTGGCTCTATTCCCCGCTGGCCTATGCGCAGGACATCACCACCCCGCTGCTGATCCTGCACAGCGAGCAGGACTACCGCGTGCCGATTTCCGAAGGCGAGCAGCTTTTCGCGGTGATGAAGCGGGCCGGCAAGGCCCCGGTGGAGATGGTGCGCTACCCGCGCGAGGGGCACGAGCTGTCGCGTTCCGGGGAGCCGAAGCATATCATCGACCGCCTGGAGCGTATCGTCGCCTGGTGGGACAAATACTGCCCGAAAGGCGAGCAGGTTACGGATCAAAGGGATGGAACACAGTGAGTGACCGAAATCAAGCGCATGAATTCATCGTCGCCGGGGTCGCGGATTGAAATCCACGACTCTGAATAACAAGTCCTCCGGACTAAAAACAACGGTTCAGTCCGGAGGACTTCCTGTCCTGAGTCGGGGATTTCATGAACCTTTACAAAATAATCCGGTAATCACATTGATCGTGATTGAAGGCGTCGG
>CAZHMJ010000134.1:0-13072 GCA_964533805.1 uncultured Anaerolineae bacterium
GTGTTGGTAGGCCAGATTGCCAAGCGTCAGGCAATCACCAATCCCGAAGGGACGCGATGCAGTGTCCTAACCGAGATGGTGATCTATGATGCGGCACGGCAGCGCGTGATCGAGACCCTCAGCCAACCGGATCGTTTCTTGATGAGCGGTTACGACAACATCACTGAGCATACTGTCTCGCCAGGCAATGCGGTATGGTCGCCAGATGGACGTTATCTGGCGTATCAATACCAGCCGGACAGTTGGGTGGAGCGGTTCACACTGCGGATGTTTGACATGGCAACCGAGACCTACGTGGATACCGACTGGATCAGCGCCGAGATCGCCGAGATTCACGGCCTACAGTGGGCTCCCGAGGGTCATCGTCTGGCATTTTGGATCAAGGGTCGAATTGGCGAAACCCAGCCCGGGGATGAAAACCGATTTCTCACCACGCCGGTTGTGTTCTATCCAGAGACCCTTGAATTCGTTTGGGCCGAAACGCCGATCGAGCACGGCCAATGGGGCCTCGCCTTCACCTGGGCACCCGATGGGCAGGGGCTGGCCTTCGTTGACTACGACACCAATCTGATCTACATGGATGCCCTCACCGGGGAAACATCCATCCTGGACACACACGTTGATCGAGTCGTCGCCTGGACCAGCGCCCCCGCCGAGTAAATGCACCCCCTACGGCGCGGGGAAGACCCGGTCGAAGACCTCCGGCGCGTGCTGGCGCACGATGTCCGCGCTGAGAGCGTTGGCCCCGGCCACGGCGCGGTACAACCGCGCGCTGCGCCGTTCGGTGCGCGCCTGGGTCTGGAAGTCCACCCCGTACAACCCGAAGCGGTAGCGCGGATCGTAGCCCTCCGCCCACTCGAAATTGTCCACCAGGCTCCAGAAGAAGAAGCCGCGCACCGGGTAGCTGTGCATGCACGCCTCCCAGACCGAACGCAGGCTGCGGGCCAGGTAGCCGGGCCGGATCGAGTCGTCCATATCGGGCACGCCCATCTCGGTGATGTAGATCGGGCGCCTGGTCAGGCGGTAAAGCTGGCGGATCAGCCGGTAGCTCTCCTCCGGGGCCAGCTCGCCCCACGTGCCGGGGCCGTGCGGCTGGTCGGGACTGGCGAACTGCTCGAACAGGATCGGCCCGGCGGCCGGCGGGTTGAAGCGCACCCGGTAGCGGTTGTAGTATTGCAGCCCGATCCAGTCCAGCGTCCCGACCGCCTGGGGGATGCTGACCGACTTGCCCGGCAGGATGCGCATCCGGCCGGTGTTGAACGGCCCGAAGATCATCTCGTTGAAGAGGTGGTTGAGCAGCCCGGCCCCCAGGTGGCCCAGGCCGGGCAGCCCAGCCGGGACGAAGCGAATCTGGTGCTTGGCGAAGCCGATCTGGGCGGCGGGATGGTCGGGCTTGATGGCGTGGTAGGCGGCGGCGTGGCCCGCCACCAGGTGGCCGATCACGGTCATCACCTCGCCCAGGTCGTGATGGCCGGGCGGCCACTTGCCGATCAGGTAGCCGAGCGCGGCATAAACCACCGGCTCGTTGATCGTGCACCACAGCGCCACCTGGTCGCCCAGCGCGGCGGCGACTTTGGCCGCGTAGCGCCCGAACAGGGCGGGCGTCTCCGGGTTCAGCCACGCGCCGCGCTCCTCCAGCCAGACCGGGTTGGTGAAGTGGTGGAGCGTGACCATCGGCTCCAGGCCGAGGGCGCGCAGTTGGACGATCATCTGGCGGTAGCGCTCCAGCGCGGACTCGTCCCAGCGGCCCGGCTCCGGCTCGACCCGGCTCCATTCCACCGAGAGGCGCAGGGCGTTGTTGTTCATCGAGGCCGCCCGCGCGAAGTCCTCCTCGGCGCGGCCGTTCCACCAGTCGCAGGCCGGGCCGCTGACGTGGTTCTGGAAGACGCGCCCGGCGCGGGCGTCCTCCCAGACCGTCCATGAGTTGTGGTTGCCGCCCTCGACCTGGTGGGAGGCGGTCGCCGTGCCCCACAGGAAGCCGTCGGGGAAGTTCAGTGTCACGTTCAGTTCGTTGGACATGCGGTCAAAGTCCTTTGACGACAGGCGCGCTCAGGCCATGAGATCGCGCGCGGAACCCATTTTTTCAACCCGTGGAACGCCTTCCACCCGTTTTTCAGCCAGGGCCAGATACGATCCGCTGGCCCGCAGTTGCAGCTTGCGCACGCCCGTTTCGCCCAGGGTCAGGCGATAGACGGCCTCGACCGCCGATTGCAGCCAGTATCCCACCCCGCGCAAATGGCCCGGCGTCAGCACGTGGGACAGGGCCGCTGGAATGACGCCCCATCCCACCCAGAAATCGACCATGTCCAGCCCGGCCTGGGTCAGGATCGCGTGCCAGCCATCCGGCGTCAGGTGAAAATAAGAGGAAGCGTGCCACGCCTCCCAAAAGCTGGCGCTCCCCAGAAAGCGGCCGCCCGGCCGCAGTACCCGGCTGACCTCGGCCATCGCCAGAAAGGGATTGTAGAGGTGTTCCCAGACGGCCGTGGCGATCACCGCCCCAAACACGCCGTCCTGAAAGGGCAGCCGGTGGGCGTCGACCAGAAAGGCCGCGCCGCTGGCGCTCCAATCCACGGACAGCACGCGCCTGAACCCCAACTCCTCCAGAAAGCGGCGATTGCCGCCGCTGCCGCAGCCCAGATCGAGGATGGGCATGTCTGGGCCTTCAGCCTCCAACCACTGGCGGGCATAGTATTGCAGGCCGCGATCCAGCTTCGTGCCGTAGCGGCGATTCACTTCCAGGCGGGAGGCTGCCTGAAAGCGCGCCTGATTCACCTGAAAGCCCGTTTCGATCAAATCCTCACGCTTGAGGGGGATCGTCGGAAGTTGAAACTGCATGCTGACCGTCTGGGACACGTCCACGGCCCGGAAATCCGGCACGGCCCGCCCGGAGTCGATCTCCGTCAGCCCCGGCTCGAATCCACAGCGGGGACAGCGCGTAGCCCCCGCGTCCGACGCAGGCGGCAAGGGCGTTCCATCCAGAGGGCAGGCTAACACCCCCATCCAGTCCTCAAATCGGTTGTCCATCGCTATCCTTTCAAAGCCTCAGCGCCGGTACGCCTCCAGACACACCACCCCGCGCGGGCCGACCGTGGCCGCGTGCAGCACGCCGGGCGGCAGGTCGAGCCGGTCGCCGGGGTTGAGCGTGATCTGTTCGCCAGAATCGGGCAGGGTCAACGTGATCGAGCCGCGCAGGCAGTACAGTACCTTGTGATCGGCGTGGGTGTGCGGGGCGTACACATCACCGGGGTCGTTCGACCAGGCATAGGGATGCAGGCCCTCTACCTCGTAGCGGCGCAGCAGGGCCAGCTCGGTCGGCGGCTGGGATTCGGCCCAGGGTGTCACGCGGGGTTGATCGGGCATAGGCGGCTCCTTCCGGCGGCGGGTTGCGTCCCCCCAGAATAGTAGCGGCGGATCGCCTCCGCCGCCAGCAAAAAGGGCGGCTCAGGCGATGTCTCCATCACCCACCCCGCCCTTTCGTAACGCAGTCACCCGGCTTTTCGCTTGACGCTTGTCGCTTCGACGCTCTTTTCGCCTCAGATATTGAACCGGATCGAGATGATATCCCCATCCTGGACGACGTAGGTCTTGCCTTCCAGGCGACCCTTGCCGGCGGTCTTGACCGCCTTCATATCCCCCAGAGCGATCAGATCGGCGTAGGCCGTGACCTCCGCCCGGATGAAGCCGCGCGCCAGGTCGGTGTGGATCACGCCCGCCGCGTCGACCGCGCTGCCGCCGATCGGCATGCTCCAGGCACGCACCTCGTCCTCGCCCACCGTGAAGAAGGACTGGATGCTCAGCAGGCCGTAGCTGAGCCGGATCACGCGCTGCGCGCCGGCCTCGTCGATGCCGTACTCGGCCAGGAAGTCGGCCCGGTCGGCCGGATCGAGCTGGGCGATCTCGGCCTCGATCGCCCCGCGCAGACTGACCAGGACCGTGCGCGGCTGGGTGTACGTGACCAGCGACTCCGGCGCGGGCGCGTCCTCCCCGGTGTTGAGCACGACCAGCATCGGCTTGAGCGACATCAGCCCGTAGCCGCGGATCAGCTTCAGCTCGTCCTCGGTCAGGTCCAGGCCGCGCAGGGGTTTTTCCGCCTCAAGCTGGACCAGCAGGCGCTGCATCAGCTCCGTCTCAAGCTCGTTGGCGCGGCGAAATTCGGGCTTCTTGCCCCACTCGTCCTTGAGCCGCTCCAGCCGCCGCTCGACCGTGATCTGGTCGAGCAGCAGGAATTCGCTCTCCAGCAGCTCCAGATCGCGCTGGGGATCGACACTGCCCTGGGGATGGGCCACGCTCTCGTCCTGGAAGGCGCGCACCACGTGGACGAAGCCGTCCACCTGCTGAAGCTCGTTGCGCAGCGCGCCGCTCAGCCCGCCCTCGCCCACGCCGCTGTCCAGCCCGCCGATGTCCTTGTAGGTCACGGTGGCGTAGATCGTCTTCTGGGGCTTGAACATCCGGCTGAGGATATCGACGCGCTCGTCGGGCACGTTGACGACCGCGGTGTGGACTTCGAGCTGGCCGGAGCCGCCGAAGCCGGTGGGCAGGTTCTGGCCGGTCAGGGCGTTGAAAATCGTGGTCTTGCCGCACTGCGGCAGGCCGATGATGCCGAGTCGCATAGGGGATTCAAATCCTTGTGTTTTTCAACCGATCATCGAGAAGCCAGTATACCGCCTCCTGGCAGGTGTGTGCAGGGGAAACCAGGCCAAGACAACCTGAAAGACAAGCGGATAAGGCGACCGCTTCAAACACCTTGCCTTCTATCCGTCGATACTATGGTGCTCCCCTGGTTTCATCCTGCGTCGCGGCCAGCATGGGCAGAACGGCCTGCTTCAGAGGCGGGATGTTCCTTTCCACAACCCTCCAGACGATCTCCAGGTCAATGGACAGGTATCATGCACCAACCGGTTGCGGAAGTTGCGGATATGTTCCCACCCGACTTCAGGATAGGCTGCCTTACTGGCGTCCGTCAGACGCAAGGTCGATTCGGCCATCACCTGTAAGGTGTGAAACACCGCCGCCTGAGTCTTCTTCGATTCAAAGAACTCGGCGCGCCCTCCGCCGACATACGCCTCGAGATCCGAGATGCATTCGAGGATGTGATACAGGTAGATCCGTTCGTCCTTCATAGTGGGATGGCCTCCCGCCTGATCTGGTCGCGCAGACGCCAGTAGAGCGCTTTTTCGCTGACGACATCGACCCGATGCCCCAGGAGTTGTTCAAGCTCCGCGTCCAACCCCACCCCGCCCCAGGCTGTGATGCGATCCAAATCCCACTCCACCAAAAGGTCGATGTCACTCTCCGGACGAGCTTCCCCCCGCGCCACCGAGCCAAACACACGCACGTTGCGAGCGCCATGTTTGGCCGCGATGCGCAAAATCTCCTGCCGCTGGCCACGCAAGCCCGCCAGAGTCGGAATAGCCCTGCCCGCCTCGCTCATGTCACGTTCTCCATCGCGGTTATCCAATCGCCATCCGCCTCTATTATAGAGTCGATTCCGGCAACCGTGGCCGACCTCATCCACGCTGGCGTACTACCCAAAGGGCCCGCGGTCGAATCACGCGCACGGTTTCCCAGCCGCCGCTCGATGTCCTTCCAACGCCACACAGAGGACGCGGATCGGACCGGTGTTCACGGGTTTTCTATCATGAGAAACCGTGCCCGCGCGTGAAACCCGTTCAACCCGAATCGGGTCGAGCCGGCCAACCCAACGGCCAACTGCCTGGCAGTTCATGACGGCATTGGTGGGGGTAACTTTTTATCCCGCATCACCCGATCCCTGCCCGCCTCCACCCAGCACACCTACACCTTCGACTCCACGGGCGCGGTGCTGAGCGAGTCCTTCAAGCGGTTCTAGCTTCCCGCCCTGCGGTCATTCCCTGCACGACAGGCCCGCGTCGCAACCCGGCGCGGGCTTTTTTGTCCTTCCTCGGCGGCCCAAAAGAAACCCGCGCCGGGTATTGGCGCGGGCAAGTCATCCTTCAAGAAACCCTATGCGTCGATGTACGGGAGCTATGTGTTTTTTCTGACCAGGCGCAGGATGGCCAGGAAGATGACCGCGCCAACGAACGCGACCAGGATGCTGGGCAGATTGATCCCGGTGACGTCCAGGTTGACATCCAGCAGCTTCAGCACGAATCCGCCGACGACGCCGCCGATGATACCGACGATGATATCCATCAGCAGCCCTTGTTCGCGGTTGGTCTTCATCACGATGCTGGCCAGCCAGCCCGCGATGGCGCCCACCACGATCCACGCAAGAATGTTACCGATATTCATCTCTTTCTCCTTAACCCTTTTTGCAGGACAGAGTGGAATGGCTAAATGCCTGCCAACCCAATCTGAACTAAGTTATACACCAGAGTTCGCAGGATCACAAGCAAGGGAGTTACGTGACTATGTGGTAGGCAACTCGCTGCAAGCAGCGTCAAAAAAAGCCCGCGCCAGTCACAGGCGCGGGCCTGGGAAAACGACCCGCAACGGTCCCGGCACGAGGAACCAGGGATCAACGCCGGGTCGCGCGGACCAGAAGCAGCAGGAGTGCCAGCCCAAGCTGTAGAAACAAACGGCTGATATCCATCTCTTTTTCCTCGTACTCTGTGCGCGGCGCAAGAACGGTCGGGCCAATCGCTGCCCGGCTCATCCCCGCGGATGATATCCCAACTTCGCCCCATGACCCGCCTCACGCCCCGCCGCTATCCCGCCGACCCGACCGGCAAGGCGCGCAGGCCGAGGTGAACCGGCACCGGGCGTTCCCAGCCGGGGATGCGGTTGCCGATGGGCGAGTTGAGCACCTGGGGCCGCCCGTCCGGCCCTTCGACGACCAGCGTTGAGGAGCCGCCGCCGTCCAGGTTGAGGGCGAATTCCGCGCCGTATTCCCGCATCAGATCGGCCAGCTCCCACAGGCTGAGGCCTTCGCTGTAGCCCGGCTGGCGGCCGTCCACGACCACGATGGTCAGGGTCGTGCCCACGCGGTCGATCCCGATCGCGGTGCGCGGGTGGACGCCGGTGCGCTCGTTGGTCACGGGGTGGACCGCGCGCTCCCCAAAGCGCAGCAGCATGTAGTTGCCGGTGATGGCGTTCCAGGAGTCCGGGGGCTCGACTTCGAAGCTCAGGTGGTTGTCGGCGGTGATGTACAGCGACGGCCAGCCCGGAAGCTCCGGCTGGTAGGTCACCCCGTCCGACATGGCCAGCCCGCTTGGGATGGCCGGCTCGCCCGCCACGTACAGCCATTCGAGCAGGCCGTCCTGCGCCTTGCTGAAGTAATTGGCGTTGATCGCCAGTTGGAGGTCGTATTCGGCCAGGAACTCGGACGTGATCTGGAGCGGCTGCGGCTCGCCGGGTGTGCCAGGCCGGACGAAGAAGCTCAGGCCCGGCGCGGTCAGATCGACCGTGACGTGATGGATGACGTGCAGGCGCGGTTCCTGGCGCACCTCGCGCTGGTAGGTGATCCCCTGGAAGAGCGTCCGGGCCGCGTCCACCTGGGCGACCGGGGAGGCTTCCGCCGGGGCGAAGTGCAGCCCGCCCAGCAGAATCGCCAGGACGAGCAGCAGGCCAAGTCGGGGCAGATATCGGGTCATGGGTGCGCCTCAGCAGTCTCGATTGACCGGGCGCACCCAGTTTAGCGGAGAGTCGCCTCCAGCGGCAAGGCGCGGATGCCCAAGTGCGCGGCAACTTATGCCGCCTGCACCCGCACCGAGACGCCCAGCCGCCGCAGAAACTCCACGCTGACATCCCAGCCCAACGGGAAGGCGGGCGAATCCGCTGCCGCGAGATACATGAGGATGTCCATCAGCAGATCGATATCCTCATCCGGCCCCACGTCTTCCAGCCCGACGACATCTTCGGCCCAATCGACCAGCGCCGCCAGCGAAATTTCCTCGTTGAGGTAGGCCAGAATCTTCTCAACAAGGTGGGTTCGTGTGATCACAGAACCCCCTATCCCTTCTTCTTCAACCTTGCCGCCAAGACCTGCGCGGGGTGGAGGGCCTGCTTGCCGGTGAAGTCCTTGATCTGGTGGCGGCAGGACGTGCCCGCCGCGACCAGGGCCGTGCCTTCCGGCGCGCCGTCCACCGCCGGGACGAGCTGGCGGTAGGCCATCTGCTTGCTGATCTCGTAGTGCTCCTTCTCGTAGCCAAACGCGCCCGCCATCCCGCAGCAGCCGGAGTCGACCTCCTGCACCGCGCCGTGGGCCAGGCCCAGGGCCTTTTTGGCCGGGGCCGTGCCGACCAGGGACTTCTGGTGGCAGTGGCCGTGCAGCAGGCAGGGGCGCGCCTCCGGCTCGAACAGATCGACCCATTCGTCGGCGTGCAGGGCGGCAAACTCCTCGAAGGTGTAGGTGTTGGCCGCGACCGAGGCCCGATCCGGGTGCTGGCTCAGATATTGGTGCTCGTCGCGGATGGTCAGGATGCAACTCGGCTCCAGCCCGACGATCGGCACCCCCGCCCGGCCGTAGGGGGCCAGGGTGTCCATCACCCGGTCGGCGGCGCGCTTGGCCTGGTCCACGAAGCCCTTGGAGAGATAGGTCCGGCCGCAGCAGCTATAGGGCGGGATGATCACCTCGTACCCGGCCGCGCTCAGCACGTCGTAGGCGGCCTGGGGGATACTCGTCTCGTTGAAGTTGGCCCAGGTGTCGACGTACAGCACGACCTTCTTGCCGGTGGTCTTCGTCACCGGGCGCGGGGTGGACGTGAACGCCTTCTCGAAGGCCGGGATGCGGCGGCGGTGGTCGATGCCCAGGGCCAGTTCCAGGAAGGCGGCCGTGAATCTGTTGCGCAGCGCGGGGTTGGCGATCGGCGCGAAGAGACTCCCCAGGCGGCTGAAGAAGGGCATGTTGGCGAAGAGCCACGTCCGCAGCGACGGGCGGTGATGGCCGTAGAAGTGGGCCTGCCACTCCAGCTTGATCTTGGCCATGTCCACCGCGGACGGGCACTCGGTCTTGCACGCCTTGCACGAGATGCACAGGTCGAGGGCTTCCTGCATCCGCTCGGAGAAGAGCGCCTCGCGCGGCAGCACGCCGGAGAGGGCGGCGCGCAGCAGGTTGGCCCGCCCGCGCGTGCTGTGCTCCTCCTCCAGGGTGACCATGAAGCTGGGGCACATCGTCTGGCCCTCGACCTTGCGGCACACCCCTGCCCCGTTGCACATCTCGATCGCCGCCGCGAAGCCGTGGTCGGCCGACCAGTCCAGGTGCTCGTACAGCGGCAGGGTGCGGTAATTGGGGGGGTAGCGGGTGGCGTGGGTCGGCTCCACCGCGTCGACGATATTGCCCGGATTGAGACGGTTCTCCGGATCGAAGGCCGCCTTGACCTGTTTGAAAGCGTCGTAGACCTCGTCGCCGTAAAAATAGCGGTTCAGCCAGGAGCGCTCGCGGCCGTCGCCGTGCTCGCTGCTCAGGACGCCGCGGTGCTTGAGCACCAGGTCGGTCACGGCCCGCTGGATGTGCAGCATGGTCGCCGCGCCCTCGGCCGTCTTGATGTTCATGATCGGGCGGATGTGCAGGCAGCCGGCGCTGGCATGGGCGTACATCGCCAGCGATACATTGCACTCGGCCGCCACCTGCTGCACGTCGCGCACGTAGGCCGCCAGGTGGTTGACCGGCACGGCCACGTCCTCGATGAAGGGCACCGGCTTGGCGTCGCCGCGCAGGCTCATCAGGATGGCCAGCCCGGCCTTGCGCACGCCCCACACGTTGGCCTGCCCGGCCTTGTCCAGGATTTCGACGTTGTCCGTGACCGGCAGGCGGTGCAGGCGGATATGCTCGGCCAGCCGGTCGAGCTTGCCGCGCAGCTCGACTTCGTCCATCCCCTCGAACTCCGTGAAGAGCGTCGCCGCCGGATCGCCGCGCAGGAAGGTCAGGCGGGAGCCCCAGGCTTCGGTCTTGCGGCACAGGTCGAACAGGGTTTTGTCGGTCAGCTCGATCGCGCTCGGCCCGGTCTCCAGCAGGGAGGGGACCGATTCCAGAGCCGCGTTTGTGTCGTCGAAGTGCAGCACGGCCAGGGCGGTGACTTTGGGGACGCTCACCAGGTTGACCTGGACGCTGAGCGTGGTCGCCAGGGTGCCTTCGCTGCCAACCAGCAGGCGGGCCAGGTTGAAGCGCGGGTCGGTCCAGCGGGTGGGCGGCAGGGGGACTTCGGCCCGCACGTCGCCGGGCAGCAGCCGGGCCAGGTCGTAGCCGCCGCAGCGCCGCCAGGTGGCGGGCAGCGTCTTGAGGATGGCGGCTTCCTTCTGCTGGACCAGGGCCGGGATATGGCGGTAGATGCGGCCTTCCAGCGTGTCGAGCGCCGCCTTGCGGCCGATCTCGCCCTCCTCGACCGGCCCGAACGTGACCAGGCTGCCATCGGCCAGGGCCACTTCGATCGCCATGATATGGTCGGCCGCCATGCCGAACTGGATACTGTGCGCGCCGGTGGAGTTGTTCCCGGCGATGCCGCCCAGGGTGGCGCGGTTATCCGTGGCCGGGTCGGGGCCGAACTTGAGGCCGCGCTGCCCGGCGGCCGAATTGAGCCGGGCCAGAATCAGCCCCGGCTCGACCCGCGCCCAGTGTTCGGCGGCGTTCATCTCCAGGATGCGGTTGAGGCGGCTCAGGTCGAGGATGACCGCTTCGCCCAGGGCCTGCCCGGCCAGGCCGGTGCCGCCGCCACGCGGCACGACCGGCAGTTTGTACTGCGCGGCCAGTTCCATCGCCGCGATCACTTCCTCGCGGTCGGCCGGGATGACCACCACCAGGGGCATGATCTGGTAGTTGCTGGCATCGGTGCTATAGAGGACGCGGTTGAAGTCATCCGTGCGCACCGGGCCTTTGATGCGCTGGCGCAGCTCGGCGGCGAAGTCTTCGACATGGGCGGTCGCGGGCAAAGTGGCGGTCATGGGGGTCGCTCCTGAAAAGGCGGTTTTCAGTTATCAGTGGTCAGTTATCAGTCAAAGCAGGCCGGGGGGAGCGCGCCGGTGGCGCGACCGCCCCCGGGCCGGAACAGGTATCGCGGGCTGATGGGGTTTATTATAGACCTCAGGCCGGGCGGGCAAAACCATCGAGGGGTGAACATGGGTTGGGCGGAGTTCGTAGCGTCGCGTTGGAACGCGACGCTACGGTCAGAATTATGCGATTCAGCACACGAATGAACACAGTTTTATGTCCAACCCGTAGCCGCGTTCATCCGTGTGCCCCGTCCAACCTGTGTTGAATTGAAACAGGCCTGACTCGTCCCGCCCGGCCAGCCTACGCCCCGACCGGAACCAGGTGCAGGGCGTAGCCCGCGATGATCACGTGCCCATCCGGCCCCCAGGCGGCCTGGGCGTGGCGGGCGTAATCCTCCACGGGACCGTTGCCCGCGTTGGTGGCGGGCAGATCGGCCACGATGTGCCCGATCCCGGTCGCCGCGTCGACCACGTAGACTGTCACCCGGCCCGCCGCGGCGTCCGGATCGACGCGCAGGCCAGCGTGCGAGCGCACGGCCCCATCCGCCGCCACGATCAGGGCCGAGCCATCCGGCGACCAGGCCGCCTGGAACGGATCGAACGGGATCAACTGGCTCGACAGGAGCACCTCGCCCGGGGGAAGCAGCATCTCCAGGACCCCGCTGGCGGGATCGACCAGGAAGGCGGCCTGCGGCGCCTGGGCAAGGCCGCCGCTGCCCGCCCAGGCCACCAGGCGCGAGCCATCCGGCGCCCACACCAGCGGGCCGATCTGGGTGCTGTAATCGGCGGAGCCAATCTGATTGAGCCAGTCGAGGAACACGCCGCCGCCGGTCAGCAGCCGCCGCTCGCCGGTGTCCAGGTCGATCCGCCAGAGGCCATTGCCCATCTCGCCGCGCGCAAACCCCTGGCTGATCACCAGGGCGCGGCCATCCGGCGCGAAGGTCAGGTCATCCGGGCCATACACAAACTCCAGGGGCGAGGCAATCGCCTGCACGACGGCGCCGCTGGCCGCGTCCAGCACGGCCAGGCGCTCGAATGCCGAAATCGACGCGCCTGTGCGGGCCACGGCGATCCGGGTTCCATCCGGCGACCAGGCCGGCTGGGTAAGAAGCGTCGTGTCCTGCGGAGCAAGGTGGAGTTGCCCGGCAAAGCCATCGTCGGCCAGATTCGTCAGCGTGCCCGCGGGAATGTCCCAGAGCCACAGGTCGCCATCGAACAGGCCCACCGGCCCGACGATCGCCACCCGCGCGCTGTCCGGCGACCAGGCCAGGGGGCGCAGGGTCGGGCTGCCGGTCTCCAGGAAGGGCGGGAAGTCGTCCGGCACGGCGATGCACCGCGCGCCATCCCCGCCCGCCTCCGCCACGCACAGAGACCGGCCATCCATAGTGAGATAGTGGCGCCCATCCGGGGCGGGATACACCGCGCGCAGCGCGACCGAATCGAACGGCAGCGCCTCGACCGACTCAACCGTCCAGCCGCCGCCCTGGGCCGCGGCCGGATCACCCGGCCCCGCGGCCGGATCACCCGGCCCCGCCAGCAGCAGCCCTATCCCCAGGCCAACCAGAAGTCCACGCGTGTTCATGCGCGTTCCCTCCTCGCCAGCCCCCCGGCGAACGTTTTCCCCGCTCCCCGTCCAACAGCTCAGGAGTCTACTTCTGTGTGTGCTGATCCCAGAGTTGGCGGGTCATCTGAATCTGCCCGGTGTGCAGGCCGGTATGCTCCAGGGCGTGCAGCAGCGCCCAGGCAACCGTCAGCGGCGAGCCGTCGGGATCGTGGCTGCGCACCGCGCCGCGCTCCGTGCCGCGCGCCGCGCCGAGGTCTTCCGCCGTCAGGCTGTCCAAAATCCGCTGGCTGTGCATCAGGACGTGATCGAGCTGGGCGATCAGGACTTCGGCGGCCTGCCCGCGCGCCTCGAATTCAATATCGCGCACCCGGCCGGAAGGGTCCTGCCCGGCGATTTCGCCGATCCAGTAACGCTCCGAGCCGGCGAGGTGGGTCACCAGCACATTGATCGAGTTCATGTCCGGCCCCGGCGTCCAATCCAGGGCCTCGACAGGCAGATCGTGAATCGCCAGTTTGATGTCTTCGTGCAGCATCGCCAGCCGTTCCAGATAGTCCCGCAGTACAGGCAGCATCAATCGACCTACTCCTCAGGTGAGATCCTGAC
>CAZHMJ010000135.1:0-13057 GCA_964533805.1 uncultured Anaerolineae bacterium
CGGCGCCCACCGAGATCTACACTCTTTCCCTACACGACGCTCTTCCGATCTCGGCGGGCAGGTAGCCGGTCGTATCCTCGAGGTCGTCGGCGATGCCGGCACGGGCATCACCATCCCAGCCGAGGATACCCACGCGTGGCACCGGGAAGGATTGAAAGACGTCGCGCGGTTCGGATGGATGGGCCTGGTGTTCCTGGTTGAGCCAGTACATGGTTGCATCTCCTGTAAATGTCTAAAACTAGGCTGTGGCTGAGACTTTCAATGTGGCGGATTCGCCTTCTGGCTGACCGTACGCACCTCCCTTGACTGCCAGGACGCGATTGAGGGCGGCCAGATAGGCCTTGGCGCTGGCCATGATGATGTCCGTATCGGCCCCGTAGCCGCCGAACATGCGAATCTTGCCGTTCTCGGCGCTGATCCGGACGGTGACTTCACCCATCGCATCGATGCCTTCGGTGATGCTGTGGACACTGTATTCGATCAAGGTGTTTGGGGTCTGGACGATGCCGTCGATAGCCTTGAAGGCGGCGTCCACAGGCCCGGTACCGACGGCGGGCATGACATGCTCCGCCCCGTCAGGCCCACGCAGGCGCACCGTGGCGGTGGGCATGCCCGGCCGCCCGCAGACCACCTGCAGGTCGACCAGGGTGTAGATCTCGTGAGGGCCATAGAATTCATCAGCGACTAGCGCTTCCAAATCGGCGTCAGTGACCGTCTTCTTCTTGTCTGCCAGTTCCTTGAAACGCCCGAACGCAGTATTCAGCTCCGCGTCCGACAACTCAAACCCCAACTCCTGGATGCGAACGCGGAAGGCGTGCCTGCCGCTGTGCTTGCCCAGCACCAGGCGGCTCTGGGTGAGGCCAACCGTTTCCGGAGTCATGATCTCATAAGTCTGCTTGTTCTTGAGCATGCCATCCTGGTGAATCCCGGCCTCGTGAGCGAATGCATTGCTGCCCACAATGGCTTTGTTAGGTTGGACGGGCATGCCGGTGTAATTGCTGACCATCCGGCTGGTGCGGACGATCTGGGTGGTATCAATCTGGGTGTGCAGCCCGTAGAACTGGGGACGGGTGTGCAGTGCCATGACGACTTCCTCGAGGCTGGTGTTGCCGGCCCGTTCACCGATGCCATTGATCGTGACTTCGGCCTGCCGCGCCCCGGCGCGGATGCCGGCCAGCGTGTTGGCGGTCGCCAGACCCAGATCGTCATGGCAGTGTACGGACCAGGTGACACGATCGCCGCCGGGGGTGTTCTCGACCAGGTAGTGCAGCAATTCGTAGTACTCGTCAGGCGTGGTATAGCCGACGGTGTCGGGAATGTTGAGGGTTGTGGCCCCGGCTTCGATGACGACGCCCAGGACTTCAACCAGAAATTCCGGATCGGAACGCCCAGCGTCTTCTGGGCTGAACTCGATGTCGTCACACAGCGAGCGAGCATAGGAGACCATCTCGCGAGCGCGCTCGATCACTTCCTCGCGGCTCATGCGCAGCTTGTGCTGCATGTGGATGTCCGAGGTCGCCAGGAAGGTATGGATGCGCGGCTTGGCGGCAGGCTGGACAGCCTCCCATGCCCGGTCGATATCGTTCTTGGTGGCGCGGGCCAGCCCGGCGATCACCGGGCCGTCGGGGGTGCCGACTTCCTGGGCAACCCGCTGGACGGCCTTGAGGTCATCCGGGCTGGCCGCTGGGAAACCCGCTTCGATGATGTCTACGCCCAGACGCGCCAACTGGCGCGCGATTTCCAGCTTCTCGGCGCTGGTCAGGCTGGCGCCGGGGGATTGCTCGCCGTCACGCAGGGTCGTATCGAAGATGCGTACCGCACCGGCGTCACGGCCAGCTACGGCGGGATCATTTACGCTGGAGTCAGAGTTGGTAGCCATGTCAGAGGTGTTCCTTTCGCGAAAAGGTCATGTCTCACAAGAGAATGCAGGCGCTTGAGTGCAGGTTCAAGGTCACTAAGGCCATCGTCTGCCATAGAACACCTCCTTTCTGGATCGGAGCGGGTCGGGAACTCACCAATCGACTTCCTTGGCATTGAGGAAGGGCATCATCGCGCGCAGTTTCTTGCCGACCTGTTCCAGCATCAGGCTGCGTTCTTCCGAACGGCGCTGGTTGAACCAGGGACGGCCCTGCTCGTTTTCCGCGATCCAGTTGCGGGCGTAGGTGCCATCCTGAATCTCGGCCAGGATACCAGCCATCTCTTCGCGGGTGGCGTCGGTGATGATCCGGTCGCCGGCGGTGTAGCCGCCGTGCTCGGCGGTGTCCGAGACGCTGTACCACATGTAGGACAGGCCGCCCTGGTACATCAGGTCAACGATCAGCTTCAGTTCGTGCAGGCACTCAAAATAGGCGATCTCCGGCTGGTAACCCGCCTTGACCAGGGTCTCGAACCCGGCCCGAACCAGGGCGGTCACGCCGCCGCACAGGACGACCTGCTCGCCAAAGAGATCGGTTTCCGTTTCCTCGGCGAACGTGGTCTCGATCACGCCGGCGCGGGTGCAGCCGATGCCTTTGGCGTAAGCCAGCGCTTGGGCTTTGGCGTGTCCGCTGGCATCCTGGTGCACGGCGACGAGACCGGGCGTCCCAGCGCCTTCCTGGAAGACCTCGCGGACGCGGTGGCCGGGTGCTTTGGGGGCGACCATACTGACATCGACGAACGCAGGCGGTTTGATCTGCTCGTAACGGATGTTGAAGCCGTGGGCGAACATCAGCGTGTCGCCAGGTTTCAGGTGAGACTCGATGCTTTCCGCGTAGATCTTGGCCTGAAGCGTGTCGGGGACGAGCATCATGATGACGTCGGCCTTGGCCGCGGCGTCCGCGACCGAGAGCACAGTCAGCCCTTCGGCTTCGGCCTTGGCCCAGCTCTTGCTGCCGGCGTGCAGACCCACGACGACGGATACCCCGCTGTCCCTGAGATTTAGTGCGTGGGCGTGCCCCTGGCTCCCGTAGCCGATGATGGCGACGGTTTTGCCATTGAGCAGGCTCAGGTCCGCGTCTTGATCATAATACAGCTTAGCCATGATATCTCCTTTGAGGGGCGAAGCTCCCTTGAGCGTTCGCCCCAAGCGGCTGGTGAAAAATTAGATAACCGACCGATGCCCGTTGCCGTTGGTGCTGACCACCTGCGGACGGTAACCGTCGGCTGTCAAACAATGCTCGCCCCGGCCCATGGCGACGATACCCGTGCGGACCATTTCCAGGATGCCGATGGGGCGCAGCATCTCGGATAGCCCTTCGATTTTCTCCTCGTCGCCAGTCACTTCAATGATGACGGATTCGTGACTTACGTCGACGATGTGGGCGCGGAAGATGTCGCACAGTTGCATGACTTCCGGGCGCGTCTGGCCGTTGACCGCAACCTTGATTAGCGCCAGGTCGCGATAGACGGTTGGCTTGTTGCTCAGCTCATCGACCTGGATGACGTTGACCAGCTTGTACAGGTTCTTCTCGACCTTGTCCGCATCGTAGTCGCTGCCATCCATGACGATGGTCATCCGCGAGATTTCGGAGGAATGGGTGCGCCCGACGGTCAGGCTGTCGATATTGAAGTTGCGCCGCCGGAAGAGGCTGACCACGCGGGCCAACACGCCGGGCTTGTTCTCCACCAGAGCAGTCAGTGTGTGTTTCATCGTTTCGTTCTCTTTCTGTTCGGGTCAGATCATGTCCGGCGTCACGGTAGGACGCGGGCGGCGGATCATCTTGTCCAGGTCAGCGCCGGCTGGGACCATGGGGTACACGGCGTCGTGCTTTTCGACCACAAACTCGATCAGGAACGGCCCGCCCTTATGGGCGCGCGCCTTCACGACGGCAGCCTCGATCTCTTCGCGGGATGTGACGCGGAGGGCGGGAATCCCGTAGGCTTCAGCCAGCTTGCAGAAGTCCGGGCTGAACATGGGGGTGGCGTTGTAACGTTCCTCATAGAAGAACTCCTGCCACTGGCGAACCATGCCCAGGTAGCCGTTGTTGATGATAGCGATCTTCAGTTCGACCTTCTCCTGGACTGCGGTCGCCAGCTCCGTCATCGTCATCTGGAAGCCGCCGTCGCCGGAGATTGACCAGACCTCTTCCTCCGGACGAGCCATCTTGGCCCCGATGGCCGCTGGCAGGCCAAAACCCATCGTGCCCAGGCCGCCACTCGTGACCAGGGTGTTGGGGCGGGTGTGCGGATAGTACTGAGCTTCCCACATCTGATGCTGGCCCACATCAGACACTGTCACCGCATTGCCCTGTGTATATTCCCACAGATCGTGGATGACATGTGCGGCCAGGAGCTTGCCTTTGGCGGACTGGTTGATGATGTCGCGTTTGACCGTGTCATCGCGCCATTCGCTGATCTGTTCCATCCAGTCGGTGTGCTGCATCGGCTCCAGACGGGGCAACATCTGGCTGACCACGGTTCGCAGGTCGCCCACGATGCCGACGTCGACCCGGACATTCTTATTGATCTCGGAGGGGTCGATGTCCACGTGGATCTTGTGGGACTTGCGGGCATAAGTGGAGGTGTTGCCGGTCACGCGGTCGTCAAAACGCATTCCGAAGGCCAGGAGCAGATCGGCTTCTTGAATGGCGTTGTTGACATAAGCTTCACCGTGCATGCCCATCATGCCCAGGCACAACGGATGGCCTTCGGGCATCGCGCCTTTTCCCAGCAGAGTCAGCGCCACAGGGGTCTGGGTCAGCTCGGCAAACTGCTGCACTTCGCGGGCGGCACCCGACATGACAATGCCGTGCCCGGCCAGGATCAAGGGACGCTGGGCGGCTTTGATCAGCTTCAGGGCTTCTTCCAGGTCATTTTCCGACGCGCCCGTGGCCGGATGGTAGCCGGACAGCACGACCGGCTCCTCCGGGTACACAAATTCGGTGACTGCGTTTTGGACGTTCTTGGGGACGTCGATCAAGACCGGGCCTGGACGGCCGGTGCGGGCGATGTGGAAGGCCTCATGGATGGTGTAGGCCAGGTCATCTACATTGTCGACCAGGTAGTTATGCTTCGTGATCGGCAGGGTGATGCCAGTAATGTCGATCTCCTGGAAGGCGTCGGACCCGATCGATCCGTGGGCAACCTGGCCAGTGATGCAGACGATGGGCGATGAGTCCATCATGGCGGTGGCGATACCTGTCACCAGGTTGGTAGCTCCAGGACCGCTGGTGGCGATCGCCACGCCGACTTTTCCGGTCGCTCGGGCGAAGCCGTCGGCCATGTGAGCGGCACCCTGTTCATGGCGAACGAGGACATGGTGCATCTGAGGGTATTTGCTCAGGGCGTCATAGGTGGGCAGGATGGCGCCCCCAGGATATCCGAAGACCAGATTCACTCCCTCGTGTAGCAGACTTTCCCAGATAATCTCGGCGCCTTTGAGTTTCATGCTTCCTTCTCCATGATCGTGAGTCGACGTTCAGAACCGTGGTGTGCTTCAGTCCAGAAAGACAGCGCCGGTGCTCGCGCTGCTCACCAGGCGGGCGTAGCGTCTCAGCCAACGGCTGCTGATGGCTGGTTCAAACGGTGGTAGGGCCTCCAGACGAGCCTGGAGTTCGGTCTCGGACAGGTCCAGTTGGATCGTGCGCGCATCCAGATCGATGGCAATAGTGTCTCCATCCTGGACCGCGGCGATCGGCCCGCGAGCGGCGGCTTCGGGGCTGACATGGCCAATCGACATGCCCCGGCTGCCGCCGGAGAAGCGCCCGTCGGTGATCAGGGCAACACTCTCGCCGAGACCCATCCCCTGGATTTGAGCGGTCGGGCCCAGCATCTCCTGCATGCCCGGCCCGCCACGAGGACCTTCATAACGGATCACGACCACATCGCCAGCCTTGACTTCGCCGTTCAAAATGCCGCGCGAGGCACCTTCTTCAGACTCGTAGACACGGGCCGGCCCACGATGCTGGCGCATGCCGCCGACTCCACCGGTCTTGATCACGGCACCGTCCGGAGCCAGGTTGCCGAAGAGAATGGTCAAGCCGCCAGTGGCCGAATAAGGGGCGTCGTAGGGGTGAATGACTTCGTAATCCGTGATTGCCGCGCCCTGGATGCTCTCGCCCAGGGTGCCGCCGGTCACGGTGGGCCGATCCAGATGGAGCGCTGTTTTGTTCCGGCTGATTTCGCGCAAGATCGCGGGGACTCCCCCGGCGCGATGGACGTCCTCAAGGTGCCAGTGGCTGGCAGGGCTGACCTTGCAAATGTGGGGGACGCGGGCCGCTACCTGGTTGATCCGCTCCAGGGGATAGTCGATCCCGGCTTCGTAAGCGATGGCCAGTGTATGCAGGACGGTATTCGTGCTGCCGCCCATCGCCATGTCCAGCGCGAAGGAGTCATCAATGGCTTCAGGCGTGACGATCTTGCGCGGCGTGAGGTCCATCTCAATCAGGGTCATGATCTGCTGCGCTGCACGGCGGGCCAGTTCATAGCGCTCTTCGGATTCGGCCAGGGCGCTGCCGTTGTAGGGCAGGGCAAGCCCCAAGGCCTCCATCAGGCAGTTCATGCTGTTGGCCGTGAACATGCCGGAGCAGGAACCGCAAGACGGGCAACCGTAGTCTTCCAGCACTTTCAACTGGGCTTCGTCAATTTTACCGGCCCTATACGCGCCCACGCCCTCGAAGACTCTGATCAGGTCAATGAACCGGCCATCCGGGGTTTTGCCGGCAGCCATAGGGCCACCGCTGACGAAAATCGTGGGAATATCCAGCCGGACGGCGGCCATCAGCATGCCGGGCACGATCTTGTCGCAATTGGGGATGCAGATCATTCCGTCGAAGGCATGGGCGGCGATCATCGTTTCGACGCTATCCGCGATCAACTCGCGGCTGGGCAGTGAGAAATTCATCCCGGCATGGCCCATTGCGATACCATCGTCGACTCCGATGGTGTTGAACTCGAAGGGGATACCGCCTGCCTGGCGAACCGCGTCCTTGATGAAGGTCCCGAATTTCTGGAGATGCACGTGGCCGGGGATGATATCGATGTAACTGTTGCAGATAGCGATGAACGGCTTATCCATGTCCGCGTCGGTGACGCCGGTCGCCCTGAGCAGCGCGCGGTGTGGGGCACGTTCAAAGCCTCGTTTGATCCGATCTGATCGCATAGAACTAACCTGACCTCGATCCTGTGAGCGCATGCATGTCTGCGAAAAAAAGAAAAGTCCTAACCGAAACAGACTTCTGTCATCGGTTAGGACCTGGGCTGCGTCGGCACGCGCGGCGAGCACTGGACTGGGCAGTCGGGCAAGCTGTGTGTTGGGATGGGTGTGATGCCACATAACTTGTCATCGTGGTGCTCTCCATAAGGCAATGCGCTAGCGAATGAAACGAAAAGCCCCCGGCTTGGTGGTCGGGGGCTTCTTGCTTTCGCTGGTTCTGCGCTTCGTCTCTATCTCCGCGCAGTTCCTGGTTTCTCCCCAACCACCAAAACCCCGTTGAGAATAACGAGGCTAAGAAGTACTACGATAATAAGAGCCAGGTGGTTGGTCGGATTTAGGCGAGACATCGTTTACTGTTCCCGGATGACACTTTTCAGTACTTATAAGCGAAGGTACTTGTTTTCGATCGGGATGTCAATGATTTGCCATCCCGCAGTCCCAAATTCGTCGTTTGTCGCTGAGGTTGACTGTATATGATGCACAAGCCTAACTTTCGAGCGCGGCGCGTAGTCGCTCGATCTCGACGCTGACCGTGGCTGGCGCCGGGCCGCCCAGCACATTCCGGCGGCGGATCGCAGCCTGAAAGTCAAAGACGATATAGACATCCTGATCGAACTTGGGGGAGATAGCCCGGTAGTCTTCGATCGAGAGCGCCGACATGGCGCAGCCTTGCCTTTCGGCTTCACGCACGACCTGACCAGCGAGATGATGCGCGGTCCGGAAGGGGACGCCTTTGTCGACCAGGTAATCGGCCAGATCAGTGGCCAGCATCGCTTCACTCAGCCCGGCCAACATCGCGTCCGGCTGGAGACGCATGGTACGGATCAGGCCAGCCAGGACCGGGAGCAGGGCGGTCAGGGTATCCACCGTATCAAACAGGGGTTCCTTGTCTTCCTGGAGGTCTTTGTTGTAACCCGAAGGTAGCCCTTTCAAGGTAGTGAGCAGACCGGTCAGGTGACCGATCACGCGGCCGGTCTTGCCGCGGGCCAGTTCCAGCGGATCGGGATTGCGTTTCTGGGGCATCAGGCTGCTGCCCGTGCTGTAGGCTTCTCCGAGAACCACATACCCAAACTGCGGGTTGCTGAACAGAATCAGGTCTTCCGCCAGGCGGGATAAGTGGGCGGACAACAAAGCGGCCGCGAACAGGAAAGAGGCGACATAGTCCCGATCCGAAACGGCATCCAGGCTGTTCAGGGAAGGCGCGCTGAAACCGAGCGCGCCGGCCAGGGAAGCGCGATCGATGGCGTAGGGTGTGCCGGCCAACGCACCGGAACCCAGCGGACAGATGGCGGCTTCCTGCTGTATTTCGATCAAGCGCTTTCGATCGCGATCCAGCATGTGTACGAAGCTCACCAGCCAGTGGGCGGCCGTGATGGGCTGGGCCGGCTGGAGGTGCGTGAAGCCGGGCATTAAGGTTTCGAGGTGGGCTGCGGCCTGCTCAAGCAGGGCGAGTTGGAGTGTCCGCACCATCTCGGCCAGTGGGGGGAGGTTGTGCATCACCCACAGTCGCAGGTCGGTGGCAACCTGGTCGTTCCGGCTGCGACCCGTGTGGAGTTTGCCCGCGACAGGGCCGATCAGTTCTGTGAGGCGACGCTCAACCGCGGTATGGATGTCTTCATCACCAGGATGGGCCTGGAGGAGACCGGCGGAGAATTCCGCGCGGATCTGCTCCAGCCCTTTGATGATGCTGGCGTGTTCGCCCGCAGTCAGCATGCCTGTGTGCTGCAATGCGCCTGCCCAGGCAACGCTGCCGGTGATATCCACATCGTAAAGACGCCAGTCGAAGGGCAGGCTGTCATTGAGCCTGCGCACCAGATCATCGGTTGGTTGGTTGAAAACGCCGCCCCACAGAGGCATGGTTACGCCTTTCGTGTCGTGATAGCCTAGTCCCGCTTGAACAACGAATAGTCAGGTTCCGCGTACTCGCTCTCACCACCGCCTTCGAGCTTGAGCATGGCCTGAACCTTCATTGGCAGCCCAAAGAGCTGGATGAAACCCTCCGCATCCTGCTGGTCATAGATATCCATCTGCCCGAAGGAAGCATAGTCTTCCCGGTAGAGGCTCTGCGGACTCTTGCGGCCGGCAATGATGACATTGCCCTTGAACAGCTTGAGCCGGACCACGCCGGACACCGTCTCCTGAGTGACCTTAACGAAGGCATCGAAAGCCTTGCGGAGGGGGGTATACCACTGACCGTTGTAGACCAGTTCAGCGTACTTGACCGCGATGAAATCCTTGAAGTGCATGGTCGATTTGTCCAGGCACATGCTTTCAAGGGCCTGGTGAGCCGTATGCAAAATCGTTCCACCCGGAGTCTCATATACGCCGTGGCTCTTCATGCCCACCAGACGGTTTTCGACCATGTCCACCCGGCCGATGCCATGTTTACCGCCGATCTCGTTGAGCTGGCTGAATAGGTCGACGGGCGGTAGCTTCTGGCCGTTCAGACTTACCGGGATACCCTTCTTGAAGCCAATCTCGACGTACTCAGGCTCATCCGGCGCAGCCATCGGGCTGTTGGACAGGATGTACATGTCCTCATCCGGCTCCAGCCAGGGATTCTCCAGCGGGCCGCCTTCATGGCTCAGGTGGAACAAATTTCGGTCGCGGCTGTAGATGCTCTTGAGGGTGCTGGTGATCGGGATGTCATGTTTTTGGGCATAGGCGATCGCGTCTTCGCGGCTGCGGATGTCCCATTCACGCCAGGGAGCAATCACCTTGAGTTTCGGGTTGAGAGCCATGGCGGTTAGCTCAAACCGGACCTGGTCGTTGCCCTTACCGGTGCAGCCGTGAGCGATTGCATCCGCGCCTTCAAGCTCGGCGACTTCGACCAGGCGCTTGGCGATCAGGGGGCGAGCCATTGAGGTGCCCAGCAAGTAGACCCGTTCGTACACGGCCCCGGCCTGCAGCGTGGGGAACACGAAATCCGTCAGGAATTCTTCCCGGAGATCCTCGATGTAAATTTTGCTGGCACCGGTCTTGATGGCTTTCGCTTCCAGGCCGTCCAGTTCCTCTTCCTGGCCAAGGTCAGCCGTGTAACAGATCACTTCGCAATGGTAGTTTTCGATCAGCCACTTGACGATGACGGAAGTATCAAGCCCGCCACTGTACGCGAGAACAACCTTTTTGACGGATTGGTCAGACATTCAATGCGCTCCTTGGATTGTCGAGATCATTGGACCCCACACAAACAAAACCCCAGACACTCAGGTCTGGGGATACTCGTCCTACGCAGCAACAGCTAACTCAAGTCTGTTCAATCAGCGTGCAAGGACCCGCCAGACCGTGATTCGGCCAGGCGGCGACGACGCAAACGAAGTACAGAGAATTCATTCAGGCAGGTTATCATGTTCTGAATCATAGGGCAGGGGGATGGCAACGTCAACGGATACTTTGTCAGGCAAATAGCCAGCTATTCTCGGATATTCTGTACAAAATGCATGATGCTCTCTGTACTTGGCATCAGATTCCGGCGTGTGTTAGCATGTGGCACACTCAAAATCAACCAGGGGGCGCGTGTGGGCAAGCGAGTTGCATTTCAGGGTATCCACGGGGCTTATTCCGAACAGGCCATTCGCCAGCACTTCGGGGAAGAAGTGACAGTTATTCCCTGCCACACTTTTGGCGACCTATTCCAGAGCGTGATGACTCAGACGGCGGATGCCGCGCTCTTGCCCGTAGAAAATGCACTGGCCGGGACTGTGGCCCAGTCCTACGAGCTTCTCATGGAGAACGACCTGCGTATTCAGGGTGAGGTCATCCTGCACGTCCGGCACGCGCTACTGGCTCCACAGGGCACGAAACTCAGCGAATTGCAGCGTGTCCGTTCCCACCCGCAGGCGCTTGCTCAGTGCGAGCAGTTTCTGCGGCGGCATGGGTTGGAGCCGGAACACTGGTATGACACCGCCGGGGCGGCGCGCGATCTCGCGGCTGCGCCTATTCCGGGGGTTGCGGCTATTGCCAGCCCGCTGGCAGCCGAACTGTATGACCTGGAAATCATCGAGCCCAATATTGAAGACACCCATTTCAACTTCACACGGTTTTTTGTCATCGGGTTGGATGATCCTGAGCGGGCCGAGCGGAACAAGACCTCCCTGGTCTTCGCGGTTCGGCATCGACCGGCCGCGCTGTACCAATGCCTGGGCGAATTCGCCACGCGAGGGATCAACCTGACCAAAATCGAGTCGCGCCCACGGCGGAATCGCCCCTGGGAATACCTGTTCTATCTGGATTTCGAAGGCCATTGGCAGGATCCGGCTTGCGAATCCGCGATGGTCGCGCTCTTGCGCAACGCGTCGTTCGTCAAAATGCTGGGATCATATCCGGCGGCCGATTCACCGATCTACTCAGAAAATGGAGCCTAGCATGGGAAACCCAATCAATGTTGCTATCCTGGGGGCCACCGGGGCGGTCGGCCAGCGGTTCATCCAACTGCTGGAGGGACATCCGTGGATGCGAGTCGGGGCTGTTATTGCCTCTGAGCGGAGCGCAGGCAAGCGGTATCGGGACGCAGCCAAATGGGTGCTGACCGGCGTGCCGCCGGCAGAGGTGGCAGATATGGAAGTTCTGCCCCTGGATGCAAACCCAGACACACCCTTGATCTTCTCCGCGCTGCCCGCCGAAATTGCTGCGGAGCGCGAACTTGAGTTGGCGGCGGCTGGCTATGTGGTCTGCTCCAACGTCAAGTCGCACCGGATGGTGGCCGATGTGCCGCTGCTGATTCCAGAAGTAAACCCGGATCATCTGCGCCTAATCGATGTTCAGCGGCGCAAACGCGGTTGGAGCACCGGGGCGATCGTTACCAGCCCGAACTGCGCGATCACGCCGGTGGCGATGGCGCTGGCCCCACTGGTCAAATTTGGGATTAGCAAAGTCGTCATGGTCACCATGCAGGCCATCAGCGGGGCAGGATATCCGGGGGTCGCCTCGCTGGACATCTTTGACAATGTGATTCCTTACATTGCCGCTGAAGAGCCCAAACTGATCACTGAATCGGTGAAGATGCTGGGACGGTTCAATGGGGAAGCCATCGAGCCGCTGAACGCCGTGTTCAGTGCCCAGTGCAACCGCGTCCCCGTCCTGGATGGGCATACCGTCTCGGTTTCCCTGTCCCTGGAGGAGCGCCCCTCATTGGATTCGATCCGGGAGGCATGGGAGACGTTCCGTGCGCCGAGTCTGGTTGCGGGACTGCCGAGTGCACCAGAACGGCCGGTGATCTATACCAGCTTGCCTGATCGTCCCCAGCCGCGACGCGATCGCGATGCGGGTCGTGGGATGAGCACAGTGGCGGGGCGGCTTCAGGAGTGTCCGGTGCTTGGCTACAAGTTTGTCGCCATGGCCCACAATACCGTACGAGGGGCCGCCGGCGGGGCGATTCTCAATGCCGAGCAGATGATCGCCGAAGGGTATCTGGAGGGTGTAACGCCTCTTTCGACCACAGCGCGTAAGGTTTGACAGACCCTGGTTCAAGGGCTAGACTGGAGCGGCTAACCGGAAGCCCGGCGTGTTAGACTTTCTGGTCAAATAGGGCTGCAGGCTGGGGTGCTCTTGGAGATTGCGCGGTTTGTTCGATGAGGCAGACATGAGAGTTTTGATTGCTGGAATGGATGGCTATCTGGGGTGGCCGCTGGCGCAATACCTGACCGCCCGCGGACACGCGGTAGCCGGTCTGGATCAATTTCTTCGCCGTGATTGGGTTGCGGAAATGAACTCGGACAGCGCCATTCCGATCTTCTCCATGCCCGACCGGCTTGTCGCGTTTGAGAAACACTTTGGCACCCGGCCTGACTTTCGGACGGGCGACCTGCTGGACTATGATTTTGTCCACACGTTTTTGGCGGAGTTTCAACCCGATGCCATTGTGCATCTGGGGGAGATGCCGTCGGCACCCTATTCGATGATCGATGCGCGTCACGCGGTCTGGAC
>CAZHMJ010000136.1:0-7875 GCA_964533805.1 uncultured Anaerolineae bacterium
CCCGTATGAACGTTTATCCAGTGCCCGAAGTGGTTAAGCCAGCCCCCGTCCCGGCCAACGAGGCCATCCTGGTCGCCAGCGGCGACCTGCGCCTCTCCGCCAATCAGGAATGCTGGGCGGCTCAGGAAGCGATGGAGAAGGCGGTCGTGGCCGCGTTCGCCCGCGAGGGAATCACCGTCCGGCGTGGCCATCCGTACGATCCGGTCGAACAGCACGGATTCATCTCCAGCCAGCGCATGGGCATGGATGTCTTCAAGAATATCCACCCGGACGCCCGGCTGATCGTGGCCGAGGCCGTATGGCAGTACAGCCACCACGTGCTGGCCGGGCTGCGTGCCCATCGCGGTCCGATCCTGACCGTCGCCAACTTCGTGGGCCAATGGCCAGGGCTGGTCGGCCTGCTCAACCTCAACGCCTGCCTGACCAAGATGGGCGTCAAATACAGCACGATCTGGAGCGTCGATTTCACCGACGACTTCTTCCAAAACGGCATCCGCCAGTGGCTGCGCGAGGGCACGATCACCCACGATACCAGCCACGTGCGCGACCTGGTCGCAGCCCGCCTGCCCGCCGCTGAAGCGGTCCTGGGGCGCACCCTGGCCGCCGTGCTCAAACATGACAAGGCCATCCTGGGCGTCTTCGACGAAGGCTGCATGGGGATGTACAACGGCATCATCGAGGACGAGCTACTCAACCCCGCCGGGGTCTACAAGGAGCGGCTGAGCCAGTCGGCGCTGGTCGCCGCGATGCGCACGGTGACCGACGCCGAGGCGCAGGCCGTCCGCGACTGGCTGGATAGGCGCGGCATGACCTTCATCACCGGCCCGAACGAGGCCACGGACCTGACCGACGCGCAAATCCTGGGCCAGTGCAAGATGTACATCGCCGCCGTGCGGATCGCCCACGACTTCGGCTGCGCGGCGATCGGCATCCAGTACCAGCAGGGACTCAAGGACATGGCCCCGGCCTCGGACCTGGTCGAAGGACTGCTCAACAACCCCGACCGGCCGCCGGTTTACCATGCCAGGACGGGCGAGGAACTGTATGCCGGGAAGGCGCTGCCCCACTTCAACGAAGTGGACGAAGGCGCGGCTCTGGACGCGCTGGTCACCAACCGGGTCTGGTCCGCGATGGGCCTCGACCCGTCCACCACCCTGCACGACGTCCGCTGGGGCGAGCATTTCAAGGGCGATGGTATCGACGATTTCGTCTGGCTATTCCTGATTTCCGGCGCGGTGCCCGCCTCGCACTTCGCCAGGGGCTACGCGGATGCCTCCAGCGAGCGCCAGCCCCCCATGTATTTTCCCTTCGGCGGTGGTACACTTAAAGGCATCAGCAAGCCGGGCGAGATCGTCTGGAGCCGGGTGTACGTCATGAATGGCGGGCTGCATGTCGACCTGGGGCGCGGCGCGGCCGTGAGCCTGCCGGAAGCCGAAACGCAGCGCCGCTGGCAGGCGACCACCCCGGCCTGGCCGCTGATGCACGCGGTGCTCTACGGGGTCAACCGCGACCAGTTCATGGCCCGCCACAAGGCCAACCATATCCAGGTGGTCTACGCGCCCTCGGCTGACGTGGCCGACAAAGCTCTGGCGGCCAAGGCGGCGATGTTCGACGCGATGGGCGTGCGCGTCCACCTGTGCGGCAAGGTCGCCATCGACTGAACCACGTGGGCGGGTAAGTTGTTGTTTTGAGTGATCTGTTTGAGACATCCGGTGAGATATGTGTGCGCTCACCCTCGCCCTTCGCGCAAGCAAGGGCGAGGCCCAACACAATCCGCCTAGTGTTTCGATGGGTCACTTGAAGCACGGCCGGAGGGGATGCATTCCCTCCGGCCGTTATCTTTGTCCAACGCAACACCCGGCGCTAGGCGTACACCTCCGGATTGACGCAGTGCGGCAGGCGCTCGCCGCGCAGCCCGGCCAGCAAATTCTCGGCGGTCATGACCGCCATCTGGCCGCGGGTCGCCGTGCTGGAACTGCCCACGTGGGGCACAACCAGGCAGTTATCCAGGCTCAGCAGGGGGTGATCGGCGGGCAGCGGCTCCGGCTCGGTCACGTCGAGGGCCGCGGCGGCGATCTGGCCGCTGGACAGGGCCTGGTACAGCGCGTCCGGATCGACCACACCCCCGCGCGCGGTGTTGACCAGGATCGCGGTTGGCTTCATCTTGCCGAACGCGGCGGCATCGATCAGGTGGTGAGTCGCCGGGGTGAGCGGCGTGTGCAGACTGATGAAGTCCGATTGGGCCAGCAGTTCATCGAGCGAAACGCGCGCCGCGCCCAGTTCAGCCGCCTCCCGCACGTCCCTGGAATGGGCATAGATCACGCGCATATTGAAGCCGCGCGCCCGGCAGGCCATCGCCTGGCCGATCCGGCCCAATCCAATGATCCCCAGGGTCGCGCCGTAAATATCCTGGCCCATCAGCAGCATCGGTCCCCAGGTTTTCCACCGCCCGGCGCGAACGTAACGCTCGCCCTCCGGCAGGCGGCGTGCCGCCGCCATGAGCAAGGCAAAGGCCAGGTCGGCCGTGGTTTCGGTCAGGACGCCGGGGGTATTGCCCACCGGAATATGGCGGACCGTCGCGGCCTTGACGTCGATGTTGTCGAAGCCGACGGCGTACTGGCTGATCACCTTGAGGTTGGGGGCGGCCTCGATCAGGCCGGCGTCGATCCGGTCGGAGAGCAGGCAGACCAGGCCGTCGACCCCGGCCACTTCGCGTCGCAGCACGTCCGGCGGGGTCGGCAGTTCGTCTTCCCACACCCGGACGTCGCACGCCTCGCGCAGCATCGCCAGCCCCCGGTCGGGGATGATTCGGGTCACAAAGACTTTGGGTTTGCTCACACTGAA
Source organism: uncultured Anaerolineae bacterium (assembly GCA_964533805.1). Classification (GTDB taxonomy): domain Bacteria; phylum Chloroflexota; class Anaerolineae; order Aggregatilineales; family Ch27; genus JARKOQ01. The sequence continues at coordinate 2,845 of CAZHMJ010000136.1, forward strand.
TTTCTCCGGAGTTGGTCATGCCGCTGGCAGCGTCCAAGCGGCAAGCGTCGAAGCGCAAACCAAGCGCGAATCACGCCGCCGGTCCGGGGCGCCAGACGGCACATCAAAGGGATGAGACTCAAGCCTGTCAACACGCTGCCTGGCTGTTTTTGCCTTTGGCTGACCGCTGACCGCTGTTTTCCGAGGAGAAGGCGAGGCGCAGGCTGATGCCTCACAGACTGACTCTCTTAAGCGTCAGAACCAGCCTCCGAGTCGTCGAATAGGCGGCGCAATTCCTCTTCCCAGATATCTCCCAGCGGGTTGAACGGGACTTCCGTAAACGCCTCGGAGATACGGGCCAGGTACTCCCGCACGCCAAGCTGGGGCGCTTCTTCCTCCAGTTCGGCGATCTTCTCCTCCATCGAGCGCAGCAAGTGCCGGCCACGCCGGGCCAGGTCGTCCAGGTCGAAGCGGGTCTTGAGCATATGGTTGATCCGGCGCATGACCGCCAGCCAGGCCATATGGTCGGTCTCGATCCGGATCAGATTGCCCGTCTCGCCCAGGCTGGCGAAGCTGTAGTTGGGCACGAAGGCGTACAGGCCGACGTACTCTATCCCCTGCTCGCCCGCCCGGCGACACAGGTACGATCCGATGCTGGCCCCACCCCGATAATTCGACAGCTCGACCGCCAGCCCGGCCATCTCCTCTTTCATTTCCGGCAGACTGTAGTTGGCCGAGACCATGCGCTCCTTGTCGTAGGGCAGCTCACCGTAGACTCCGCCCAGCCCGACGATCCGCCGGACGCCCAGCGTCCGGGCCGCTTCCAGCAAGGCGGCGACGTAACGCTCCGCGTCCAGGTGCGGTTCGTCGCCCACGAAGATCACCACGCCGTGATCCTCGTTGCCCGTGTAATACAGTTCGTTGTGCGGGGTATCCAGCGACTCCGGGTAGCCGTCGTCGAAGCGTACCACCGGACGTACCAGGTCGTGCGTGCCGGGAATTTGGAACAGGTAAAAGCCAGCCGGCCGCAGCGATCCGATCGGCCGCGCGCCGGTCAATTCGATCAGGTATTCCGGCAGGCCGGACGAGACCGAGCCGGCGTCCGCCCACTGCCGCCAACCGGCGATCATGTCGATCCGCCGCGCCTGAGGCCGTTCTCGGATGTCGAGTTCGCCTGCCATGATCCTCGCCTCCCCGCTCGCCGGGCGGCCGAAACCGCCCCTGCCGGACTGAACCGGTTTCGAGTCTACACGATCGATTGGCAAAGAGCCATGCCGGGTACGGCGACCGATCATACCGGAATAACTCTCACCGCGGAACTGGTCATGCCGCTGACAGCGTCCAAGCGACAAGCGTCAAAGTGCCAGGCAAAAAACAGAGCGCGGATTCTTGCGTGGAATCCGCGCCCTGCCTGTGTCTGGCCCGTGCGAGTGCCGGAAGAGCGCCCTAGCCCAACCCTTCGATAACCTCGACCGACAGCGACTCCATGCTATCCAGGATACGATCGGCGATGGCAGCGACCTCCGGCGGTAACGGGAAGTCGGCCGTCGGCACGGCGACGACCGCCATCCCGGCGGCTTTGACCGAGCGCACGCCGTTGGCCGAATCCTCGATCCCGACGGCGCGATCCGGTTTCACGCCCATCTGGCGCAGCGCCTCCAGGTAGATGTCCGGGGCCGGCTTGCCGTTGGGGATGTCATCCCCGAAGATGGCGACCTCGAACACGCTGTCCAGGCCGGTCTCGCGCAGCACGTGCTGGATCAGGCGGCTCGGCGACCCCGAGGCCAGCCCGACCCGGTAGCGGGCCGCGATGGCCCGCACGGCCTCCAGCGCGCCGGGCCGGTAGGGCATGTGCGTCCGGTAGCTTTCGATCATCCGGCCGATGATATCCGACGCGATTTCCTCCCGGCTCATCCCGACCTGGAGGCGCTCGGCCATCTGTTCCGCCCATTCGACCGTGTTGCGGCCCATCGCCCGCTTGTGATCGTCCATCGTCCACTCGCGCCCGTGGTCGCGGGCAAATTCCTCGCGAACGGCCTTCCAGTACACCTCGGAATCGACCAGGATTCCGTCCATATCGAAAATCACGGCCTCGATCGGCATGCCTACCCCTTCCTGACGGGTTTCGTCGCGACTCAATGAATGCCGGGATCACCCCACGCCCGCCGCCTGGCGGACCATCCGGCTGAAGTGGCGGGCATTCTCCACCAGGTCGGGGCTGTGCCGGTGCAGACCGCCGCCGATCAGGTAGATCACGTCCCGGCCGTACAGGCGGCTCATGTCCGCGACCCGGTCGACGCTCATCCCGCCCCCCGGCGAAGGGAAGATCGGCCGGAAGTGGCCCATCTCGACCGCGCAGCCCGCCGCGATGCTGGCGCACTCCTCCAGACTGAAGGAGAAGCGGCCGCCGTAGTTGGGGAAGATCGTCGCGTCCGCGCCCGCCAGGCGCATCAACTGTCCGTACAGGGCGTAATGCGCGATCCCGCTGGTAGGGCTGGTGGTGAAGCTCCCGATCAAGGCCGGATGGGCGATGATCGGCAGGGCGATCCGGTCGTCGTCCGCCAGCAGGCGCATTGTATCAAACCCGGTTAGCCCTGGACAGACCATCACCCCGCCCGCGCCCGCCTGTTTGGCGAAAAGCGCCCGCTGGAGCGTTCCGTCGGCCGTGGACGAGACGTGCGGGACGTACAGACAGCGCTGGCCGGTTTCCCGGTTGGCCCGCGCCACCGCCTCCGCGCAGCGGGCGACGCGCTCCTCGTAGCGGCAGAAGGGCTGATCGGCCAGGCTGTGATCGTCCTTGATCACGTCCACCCCGCCCAGTGCGAAGCAGTAGGCCAGCTCGGCCAGAGCCTCGGCGGACATGCCCATCGGCTTGAGGGCCGTGCCGAGCAGCGGGCGGTCGTGGATGCCCAGCAGTTCGCGCAGACCGGGCGCGCCGAAGCGCGGCCCTTTGAACGCGGACAGAAACTCCGCCGAGAAGTAGAGGCGCTCGATCCGCACCCCCGGCTTGATGCTGGTATTGCCGAACAGCACGTTGAGCACCTGGGTCAGCTCGGTCGTGGCGACCTCGGCCGCGTAGCTGATCCGGGCCAGGAAGGCGTCCGGCCCGTCCGGCTCCAGGCGCTCGATCCGGCCAAAGATCTGCCGAGGAATATCCCCGGCCGGAACCAGTTCGGCGGGAAACTCCACGGTCTGCTCGATGCAGATGTCCTGGGCCTTGGCCGCCGCTTCGTCGCGATCGCCGGTCAGGCGATAGTCGACCTCGAAGCGCGTCCCCGACAGGCCGGGCACGCTCACGTAATCGGGCAGGGTCATAGCGCCTCCGCTTTGGCTTCACTGTGAACCGCCTGCAAGCGCACCGCGGCCAGATCGTCCTCGGTCAGCCCGAAGCGCTGCCCGACCAGACCCTCAACCGCGCCCACCAGGGAGATCGCGTCAAGGCCGTATTCCTTCATCAGGTAATGGCGGCTCGCGCCGTGGGCGTACACATCCCGCAGGCCGATCCGCACCAGCTTCTTGCCAACCCCGGCCTCGGCCATCAGTTCGGCCACCGCCGATCCCAGGCCGCCCACGATCGAATGATTCTCCATCGTGATCACGCCGTAGCGGGCCGCCTGGATCGCCTCCATCACGGCCGGATCGCTGAACGGCTTCAGGGTGGAGACATGCAGGTGCTGGATGCCAACCCCGCGCTGACGCAGAACGGCCGTGGCGCGCATGGCCTCCTCCGTGCAAATGCTGGAGGACAGGATCGCCACGTCCGCGCCCCGGCTCAGGACGCGCGCCCGGTTGAGGCGCATCGGGTCGCCGCGCTCGAACAGACGCGGCACCTCGCCGCGCAGCATCCGGACGTAGACCGGGCCATTGACGGCCTGGGCCACGTCCAGCACGCTTTCCACGTCGGTCGCGTCGCCGCAGTCGATCACGGTCATGTTGGGCGTGGCGCGCAGGATGGCGACGTCGTCGATCGCCTGGTGAGTCACCCCACCGGGGGTCAGGATGCCGGGCAGGAAACCCATCAAGCGCACCGGCAGGTTGGGGTAGGCGATCGACATGGCGAGCTGGTCATAGGGACGGCGGTAGAGGAAAACCGCGAAGGTATGCAGGAAGGGGAAGAACCCCTCGCGGGCCAGCCCGGCGGCGAAGCCGAGCATGTTCTGTTCGGCCAGGCCCATCGAGAAGAAGCGATCCGGGTAGGTATCGCGCCACTCGCCGATCTCGCACGAGTTGGTCAGGTCGGCGGACAAGACGACCACTTCCGGCTTGTCCTTGGCCCATTCGATGAAATTGCGGACGTGCGGCCGCATCACGATTTCCATGGCATGCGCTCCTGACGCTGGCTGAGCTGAGCATACAACTGGCGATAAGTCTCGCGTTCGGCCTCGGATTTGAAGCGCACATAATGCAGTTTGGGCGCGCGCTCCTCCAGGATGTCCATCTCGCAGATCGGATTGGTGCGGGCCAGGACGACCAGCGGCCGCCCATCCGGGGGCAGCGCGGCCGGGGCGGCCAGCGCGACCGGGTCGTGGCCGTCAACCTCGAATACCCGCGCGCCGAAGCTCTCCAGGCGAGCCGCCAGCGGCTCGACGTTCATCACAGCGTCCATCTTGCCGTCGCACTGCTGGCCGTTGGCGTCAACGTACACACCCAGGTTGTCCAGGTGGTAGTAGCTCAACGCCTCGAACGCCTCCCAGACCTGGCCCTCCTGGAACTCCCCATCGCTCATCAGCACCCAGACACGCCCGGACTCGCCGCGCAGGCGGCGCGCCAGCGCGATTCCGCCGGCCTGGCTGATCGCCTGGGCCAGCGAGCCGGTGGTCGTCTCCACGCCGGGCGAATGCTCCGCGCCAATCATCTCCACCGAGCTGCCGTCCTGGTTGAACTGGGCCAGCCCTTCCGGGGCCATCCGCCCGACCTCGATCAGGGTCGAGTAAAGCACCAGGGCATAGTGGGCCGGGGAGAAGATGAAGCGGTCGAGGTCCGGCCCCTTGGGGCCGTTATAGTCGGCCCCGGTGAAGAAGTGCGGGTTGTCTGGCCCCGGCACGCCGGGGA
>CAZHMJ010000136.1:7885-12967 GCA_964533805.1 uncultured Anaerolineae bacterium
CGCCGATCCCGCCGGGGAAGGGTCGGGGGATCATGGGCGCCTGGCTGGGGCCGAGATTCATGACCTTGAGGTACAGGGTGGCGAACAACTCGGCCGACGAGCAGGCCTGGCTGAGATAGCCGCCGTTGTTCTGGATCACATGGTCCAGCACCCGCAGGCGGATCTGGCGCGCCACGCGCCGGACCTCCGCCACCCAATCGGGCTGTGCTTGTGGTGTCATCATCCTCTCCTCTGGTTTGAATGGGACCGGGGCGCGGCGGCAGGCGATGATGATTTCACGCCAGGCGCACTTCGGCAAAGTGACTGTCTTGATCTGAACTTGTTGCACAAAAGATAAAAATCATGTATGATTTCTATGAAATGAAATTTCACTACACCGCCAATTCGCGCTTCATCAAATCCAATTCTAGCACATATTGCGCCAGACTGTGAAATTATCTTTCAATGATCCTGTCCACGCCCACCAACCCGATTGACATCATCCGCGACAAATACCCCGCCCTGTCCACCGCGGAGCGCCGGGTCGCGGATTACGTCCTGGAGCACGCGGCCGAAGTCGCCCCCGCCCCCATTTCGGAGACCGCTGCCCAGGCCGATGTCAGCGAAGCGACCGTCGTCCGCTTCTGCCGGACGCTGGGATACCGGGGTTACCTGGAATTCAAGTTTGGCCTGACCTACTACCTGAACGATCCGACCCAGGTGGTTCACGACGAAATCCGGCAGGACGATACGATCCGGGATATTGCCCGCAAAACCATCCTTTCCGGCATCTCGGCCTTGCAGCATACCCTGGATATCCTGGACGAAGAAGCCGTGACCCAGGCCGTGACGGCCATCGACCAGGCCCGCCAGACGCTGCTGGTCGGGGTCGGCACCTCCAATCCCTTCGTGGACGACCTGTACAACAAGCTGCTGCGCCTGGAACTGAACTGCACGCCGATCACCGATCCCTACCTCCAGCTCATGCGAATCGCCCTGATCGACGAGCGCGACGTGGTCGTGGCGATGTCGCATACCGGGGCCTCGGTCGACCCGGTCAACGCGCTGCGCCGCGCCAAGGAAAAAGGCGCGCGGACCATCGCCATCACCGGCTCGGCCTTCTCCCCGCTGACGGCCTACGCCGATATCGTGCTGCTGTATGGCGCGCGCGAGACCCGCCTGGAGGCGGTCATCGCCCGCCTGGCCCTGCTGGCCATCAACGACGTGCTGTACATGGCCCTGGCGATGCGCCATCTCGATCGCACCAACCTGAACGAGCGCCGCATCTGGGAGCTGGTCCTGGACAAGGTCGTGGACGCCTGATTGGACAGCCCGCGCTCACTCGGACGACAGGTCCGGCCGAGGGAGGACAAAATTGTGCACTTTAGACAAGTCGTGGTTTGACATAGAGTTGAATTGGCCCTATGCTTTTAGAAGAAGTGCCTGAGAACGTTCACAGAAAGGAGGTTGCCACGTTACAAATTGCACAAAAGTTTCCGGCAGCAACTCTGGCTCAATCAGCTTTAAGACTTTTGTCCACCACGGAGGAGAACCGATGACTAAGCTAAATCGCCGCGATTTCCTGAAGAGTGGTCTTACTTTCAGCTCCGGCCTGGCGCTGGCCAGCTTCCTGCCGTTCATTGAATACCGTCGCGCGCACGCCCAGGATCAGCCGCTCAAAGCAGCCATGTCCAGCGCCGGTCTGGCTGGCACGTGGAATGCCCAGGGTGAAGAGGCTGCCCGTTATTGGGCCTCCCTGCTGGGCGTGGAAATCACCTGGTTCGACGGCGAGTTCGACGCGGCCGCCCAGCGCGCCAAATTCGACCAACTCGCGACCCAGAAATGGGACTTCGTGGCCGTCCAGCCGGGCGCCATTGGCACGCTGATTGAGCCGATTCAGGCCCTGGTGGCCGCGGGCACGCCGGTCATCGACATGGACACGCTGATCGCCCCGCTCCAGGACCTGCCGGATCTGGGCGTCCTGACCTTCATCGCCCCCGACAACGTGTTCATGGCCGAGTCGGTTGTGCAGAAGCTGATCGACATGATGGGCGGCGCGGGCAAGATCTCGCACATCGGCGGGCAGCCCGGCCACACCGGCGCGCAGGCGCGCGGCCAGGGCTTCCTGAACCTGGTCAGCAAGTATCCCGATATCGAGGTCGTGGACGATCAGCCCGGCGACTGGGACGTGACCCGCGCCGCGGACCTGACCGAGAGCGTCCTCAACCGCCATCCTGACCTGAAGGCGATCTTCGCCGACAACGACGACATGGCCCTGGCGGCTGCTCAGATCGTCGAGAATGCCGGCCTGAGCGACCAGGTTCTGATCGGTGGCGTGGACGCCATGCCTCCGGCCATCGAAGCCGTGCGCGACGGCCGTCTGAAGGGCACCGCCCGTAACTCGGCCACCCGCATCCACGGCTGGGGCGTGCTGGTCGGCGCATATGCCGCCAGCGTCGGCCTGGAAGCCGCCCGTGGCGAAGTGCCGTTCTACATCCTGGCCGACGGCCCGGCTGTGTTCTCCGACATCGACAGCAACCCCGCCCTGGCGGAAGAGCCGTGGAAGCTGCGTAACTACGGCTTCAGCCCGGCCGACGGCCTGCTGTACATGGAGAAACTGTATCAGTTCTAAGCGACACGTCGTTTGAATGACGGAGGCGGCGGTCGATACGACCGCCGCCTCATGACCACCGTACTTCGGGCCCGCGATTCTGGATCAAGTGACCGGAGCCACGACCGGATGTCAGGCAAGGCGCAGGATGTACTTCCCGCCTGCCACGCGAGAGATGCAGGAAAGAACCAATGGATGTAAACAAGCAGCCGATCCTCGAACTGAAGAACATCTCGAAGAATTTTCGCTCCATACAGGCTCTGCAACATGTCGATTTCAACCTGTATGAAGGCGAGGTACATGCCCTGGTCGGGGAAAATGGTGCGGGCAAGAGCACCCTGATGCGTATCCTGGCAGGCATCTACACCGAATACGAAGGCACTTATTATCTGGATGGGAAAGAAGTCCATTTCTATTCTCCCCACGATGCCCTGGCGCATGGCATCGGGATGATCCACCAGGAGCTCAGCGTGATCCCTGAGCTTTCCGTGGCGGAAAACCTGTTCCTGGGACGCCAGCCCGTCACCCGTTGGGGAACCATTGACTGGGCAATGATGAACCAGGTCGCTCAGAAAGAGCTCCACAGCCTGGGCTTTGACATCGATGTTCAAATGCCCCTGGAGCGCTTCTCCCTGGGCACCCAGCAGGTCATCGAAGTCTTCCGCGCGATTCTATCCGGCGCGCGCGTGCTGGTGATGGATGAGCCAACCTCGGCCCTGTCGCCCGCCGAAGTCAAGCAGTTGATCGAGCTGGTCAAAACCTTGAAAAGTCAGGGCCGGAGCATCATCTACATCTCCCATTTCCTGGAAGAGGTGGTCCAGGTGGCCGACCGTACCACCGTGCTGCGCAATGGCGTCAGCGTGGGCACGCTCGATAGCCAGGAAGCCACGGTCGACCGGCTGATCGGGCTGATGCTGGGCCGCGAGATCACGCGCTCCACCCATCCAGAGGAGATCGGTTCCGAGTACCAGGAAACCCTGCTGGAAATCCGGGACATGAATGCCGACGTCTTCAGCGACATCAACCTGAACGTCAAACGGGGCGAGATCCTGGGGCTGTATGGCCCGATTGGCGCCGGGCACTTCGACCTGGCCCGCGCCCTGTTCGGCCTGTACAAGTTCGACACGGGCACGATCATCCTGGATGGCAAGCCCTTCCCGCGCGGCCACTCCGCCCGCTACGCCATCGAGAACGGGCTGGCCTACGCCACCGAGTCGCGCCGCAAGAGCCTGCTACTGGACGACGCAATCTACCGCAACATCACCATGCCCCACCTGAGCAAGATTGGCAACCTGGCCCCGCAGCGTTCCAAGGAACTGGCCGCGGCTGTGCCCACCATCCAGCAGGTGAACGTCAACCCGCCCGATCCCTTGAACCCCGTTGGCAAGCTCAGCGGCGGCAACCAGCAGAAGGTCGCCATCGCGCGCTGGCTCACCTTTCCGCCCAAAGTCTTCATCATGAGCGAGCCGACTCGCGGCATGGACGTGGGCGCCAAGAGTGAAGTCCTCGCGCTGCTGCGCAAGTTCCGCGACGAAGGTTATGGCGTGATCGTGGCTTCGTCCGAGCCAGAGACCATCCTGGCCGTCTGCGACCGGATCGTCGTGATGTCACGCGGCAAGATTGTTTCTCGCCTGGAAAACAAGAACCTGGACAAAGACTCATTGATGAGGCTCATATGAATTCCACCAAAACAACCATGTCTTCGCTTGTGGAAAAGCTCAGGGCCTTGCCCAAGTCCTCCGTCTGGGCCAGGCGATTCGCGGCCCTGGCGCCCCTGTGGACCCTGGCGGCCCTGTTCCTGTTCTTCGGCCTGGCTTCCGAGGGCTTTCTGCGGCCGATCAACCTGCGCAACATCCTGACCCAGGTCTCCACCCTGGCGATCTTCGCCACCGGCATGACCTTCGTGCTGCTGCTGGGCCAGATCGACCTGGGCATCGCGGCCGTGGCCGCCCTATCGGCCATGCTCGGCGCGCATATGTTCACCAAGATGGGAATCCAGGAACCCTGGCCCATCCTGGCCGGGATCGGCGTGGCGACCCTGCTGGGCCTGATCAGCGGCGTGGCCAGCGCGCGCTTCAGAATTCCCACCTTTATGACCACCCTCGCCATGCAGCTCATCGCCGGAGGGCTGGTCACCTACATTAGCAAGGGGCGCGTGATCACGGAAGTGTCGGATCTCGCCGCCTTCCTGGGCAGCGGCAAAATCGGCGGCGAGGATGGCCTGCCGGTCATCGTGATTGTGGCGATCGTCATGCTGATCCTGGGTCATGTGATCCTGCGCTACACCCGCTTTGGGCGCTACGTCTACATGACGGGCGCCAACAAGGCGGCGGCCCGCCTGGCCGGGGTGAACACCAACCGCGTCCTGATCATCGTCATGACCATCTGCGGCTTCACAGCCGGCTTCGCGGGGATCGTCAGCATGGGCCGCCTGCACAGTGCCCAGCCGGACGCCACCGAAAGCTTCCTGATCGACACCATCGGCGCGGTCG
>CAZHMJ010000137.1:0-12908 GCA_964533805.1 uncultured Anaerolineae bacterium
ATCCCCTGGAACAGTTGGTCGCTCGCCTGGGGCGCGCGTACGGTGAATCCCGGATCGGCGATGCGGCCCGGCCTCTCGACTACCTGGATGCAGCCGCTGGTCTGCTGGAGCGCGGTCATCATCCCTTGATCGTGCTGGACGGCTCACTTGATCTCGACGTTGCTCGCGAGTTCGTGCGCCGCGTGGCGAGTGGATCGCCGCTGATTCTCACAGGTCATGAAGGGGGCAACGGTCCCTGGACGCCGCTCGAGATCGCCGGGCTGAGCGACGAGGATGCCGTCTCGCTGTTTTTGAACACCGCTGGACTGGAGACGGTGTCTCCTCTGGCAAGGGCCGACATCCAGGGTGTGTGCAATGCGCTGCAGGGGCTGCCCTTGTCGATCGTGCTGGCCGCGCGGCATGTGCGCACCCAGGGGATCGCTCCTGGCGAGTTCCTGGGGATGCTGACGGCCTCTCCCGGCATTGGCCTGCCGGGGCTGGCGGCGATTTTCCATCAGCTTCCGGAAGCCTTGCAAGGGATGCTCCTGACGATGGGGGCGACGTTTAGCGGCCAGGCCACCACGATCTTGCTGGAATATGCTCATCTTGCCCCGTCCGAAACGGTTGTGCATGTGATGGACATGTTGGGCGCGCGCGCCCTGGCCCAGCGCGTCCCGGCGCAGGGGCCGGTGAGTTCCTACTGGATTCACGAGGCGATTTACCGGTTTGCCAGGCAGTTACTGGAAGACACTGGCCGCCTGGAATCGATGCTCACCCGGGTACGGGACGGTATTCTGGCTTACGCCGAGCAATATGGCCGGGATGCACGAGAGGCGCGCGCCTATCTGATCGACGAGATGCCTAATCTCCTCCGGCTCGGGCAGGATGCCGTTCAGCGCGGGGATATCGATACACTTGAACGAGTCAGCCATGCGCTGAAGATTGCCTTCGCGGAAGGCGGCTACGGGTACGAAATCCATCATCTAGACGCGCTTGGTGACACCATGCTGGACATGGGTCGCGGCTCAGCGGAACAGATGGCGCTCTTTGATTCGATCGCGCTCAAAGAAGCGCCGCCGGCCCCGCCGCCCACCGTCCCGGCCCCACCGATTTCTCCGCCGGTTCAACCCATCAGTTACGATACAACCAACCTGCGACCTCTCGCGCCGGATCGTTCGGCCCCGGTCGCCAGGGCGGGTGAATCTCCGGAGATTTCGCGGCTGGAGGCTGAACCTGTCCCTGAACCTGATCTGACGGACTTGCTCCCCGATGAGGGCCAGGTACTTGATGGCGTCCCGGTGGACTATTCGCCGTTAGCCGAGTCTGTCCCTGAGCCTGATCTGATGGACTTGCTTCCCGATGAAGGTCAGGTGCTCGACGGTGTTCCGGTGAACTATGGGCTGGTGGCCGAGCCGGAGCAGGCCGGGAGCTTGACCGGCGGCACGGACGAGATTCTCGAAGAAGAGGTTGTCGCTCCGCTTGAGGCGATGGTTCAGGAACTTCCACCAGCACTTCCAGAGGCGGATGTGGACGCGCTGTATGCGGCCGCGCAGCAGGCCCTGGATGCGCAGGAATACGCTCAGGCCGCGCCTGCGTTGGGCCGGCTGGGGCATGCCCTGATGCGTCAGCGCCGCCTGGACGAAGCCCGTGAAGCATTTCAGCAGGCTCTGGAAGTGTACGAGTACCTTCAGGAACCGGATGGGATGCTGTCTTCGCTCGAATCCCTGGCCGATCTGACTCTGGAAGAGGGCGACCTCGAACAGGCCATCACCTACGCGACGCGGGCGGAAAACCTGGCGGCCGAGCGCGAAACGCCCGACCGGCACGGTCATCTGCTGGCGCTCCTGGGGGATATCCGATTGGAGTTGGGTGAGACGGAGAGTGCGACCGCGACCTACGAAGAGGCCCTTGAGGTCCTACAGGACTCGGGTGACGTGCTGCGGCTGGGCATCGTCCAGACCAAACTGGGCAGCGCCTACCTGGATGCCGGCAACTATCCCGGCGCGATCGACCTGCTCAACAGCGCGCTGGAAAACTTCCAGCAGGCCGGGCGGGTCGATTTTCAGGGTCGGGTGCTGGGCAACCTGGGTCTGGCATACGGCCAGTTGGGGCTGTGGAACGAGGCCGAGCAGCGTCACCGGCAGGCGCTGGCGATCGCGCGCCAGTCCGGCGACAGCGAGGAGCAGGAGCGCCAGCTCGCCAATTTGGCCTACACGGCCCAGGGGCGCGGCGACCGGAACGCATTGCTGGCTTACTACCGCCAGGCGCTGGATCTGGCTTACCGGACCGGAGAGGTGGTCTGGCGGGTGCGCTACCTGGACGTCCTGGGACGCCTGCTGATGGACGACGCGTCCCAGGTCGCGCTGGCGGTGCGCATGCTGGAAGAAGCCGACACCCTGATCCCCGACGAGGAACGCCCGCGCTGGCTGCGCCGGGCGCAGACTCGCCTGGAGCGTTTGCAGGCTTCAGGCACACGGCAGGAGCCGTTGCCTGCCGACCTGGCGCTCTGGGCGGCAGCCGGAGGGTAGTCATCCCCGCTTCACAACGGCGGGACGCTGTTGGAGCGTCCCGCTGTTTGATTCTTTCGTTGCCTGAAGTCGTGCTGCAGGTTTAGCCCGGCAGTGGAATACGGTTAGCGCGGAAGGGCATGGCCTTGCTCGGAGTCGGGGGCGTCGCGCAGCAGGTCGATCGCGTGAGGCAGCACCGGCAGGATGACTTCCAAGTTCTCGCGGACGGCTTTGGGACTGCCCGGCAGGTTGACGATCAGCGTCTGGCCCCGGATGCCGCACACGCCGCGACTCAGCATGGCATGCGGAGTCTTTTGCAGGCTAGCCGCGCGCATGGCCTCGGCCAGGCCCGGAGCTTCCCGATCCAGGACGACCTTGGTCGCTTCCGGGGTCATGTCGCGCGGGGCAAAGCCAGTGCCGCCGGTAGTCACGATGAGGTCCATCTGGCCGGAATCCGCCCAGGCGATCAGGCGGGCGCTGATGGTGTTACGGTCGTCCGGGACGATCTCCTGGGCGACGATGGTTGCGGCCAGAGTTTGCTTGACGACCTCGGCGATGAGCGGGCCGCTGGCGTCGGGCCGCTCACCCCGCGCCCCGCGGTCGCTGATCGTCAAGACGCCTGCGCGCATTGGGCTGCCTGGACCGGAAAGGGACGCAGGCGGGTCGGTCCAGGCCCGCCTGCGGGAGGAACAAACCAGCATCCGGAATCAGTCTTCGTCGTCCTCTGTGATGAAGACCTGCCAGGGCCCATGCATGCCATCTTCGGTCACGCCATAGTATACGCGCAGCCCTTCGTCCGTTTTCTGCACCAGGTCGTAACGCACCGCGCCGCCGCGTTTCTGGCGCTTCCACAGCCCCAGGTTATGCTGCCAGGTGACCTTGCTCTGGTCGACCGGGTTTTTCTCTTTTTCCAGGATGGCATAGTGCCACAGCCGGCGGGCCGAGGCGCGAGTGACGTTCTTGACGATGTTGCCGTTGCGCAGGTCACGCATCATGTGGTAGAGCTTGCCCTTGCGCTGCTCGGTCGCCAGCACTTCGACGCCGGTTTTCGGCGGTTCGATCTCAGTGGGACGGACGGCGGGCGGGGGCGCGACCTCGACCGGCGTAGTCTCGACGGGTAGCGCTGGGGAGGGCGGTTCTGGAGCTTCGACCCTGGGCGGGTGGACGCCCACCAGCCGGACGATCTCGTCCCGGACGGCAAGCGTGGTTTCCGCTTCATCCCGGACGTAGATTTTGTTCTCGTCGATCGCGTAGGGGGGGTCGTCACCTCGCGGGACTTGGATACGAACGATTTTCTTGCCCTGGGTTTCCTGGGTGTCGATGACGACATTCAGTGGCGGCGTGATACGCTGCTCGATCTCGGCCGTGAGCATCTCGATGGCCTTGTTGGGCGGCTGAACTCCAACCGGCTCGATTTTGGGATCGGCGCTAAGGCCGCAGTAAATCGTGCCGCCGTTGGTATTCGCCATCGCGCAAATATCGGCCACAATAGCATACAGCATGCCGCCGCGCCGGGTCACCTTCTCATGAAATGCCTGGACGATACTATTGCCCTGTTCGCGGGCCGTCTGGATGTAGTCAATCGGCTTGCGGTTCATGGCGTACGGTCGGGTGAGGGAGAAGTCGTTGCTCTGGAACATTTCCAGCAGGGCTTCAAAGGTGCGTTCTGGCAGGAGCACCTCGCTGACCCGGTCACCGACGCCCAGGTTCTGGTTGCGACTGGTTCCCGGATCGGCATTGATCCGGTGGGCATCCGAACCCTGGATGCAGCGCATACGACGCGGGTATTCTGGCTTCGTGCCATCGAAGAAGCGATTGGTCGCGCCGCGCCCATGCCGGTCCAGGTCGGTGACTTCCAGGGCGTGCAAATTGGGATCCTGAGTATAGGCGATCTTGGTTTGCCCCCCGAAATCAAAGCCACGCATGGCGACTCCGTGGGTGGAATTGGCATGCGCGGCGATCACAATGCCGCCCGCCTCGTTGATCACCCGGTAGGCCGTCAGAACGTCCGAAGAGGCCCCGACATTCGACGATCCGGTATCAAGGACGGCAGGAGGGACGTTCAGACTCAGGAGAATGTGTTCCAGTTCACGCACGCTGGTTCCGGGGGAGAAAATCCCCAGAATGTGAAATCCGAACGTGGCGGTGAACTCAAAGCCGGGCAGCACCAGGATTTTGTCCAGCAGGCGGCGGTATTCGGCCAGCTCGCGGGTTTCCTCTGGCGTAGCCCGGCCCAGGGATTCGAGGTACTTGAGTTTGTCAATGTGATCCATCATCGCCTTGTAACCGCCCACTGTGTTGTGGTCGGTGAAGGCGATGATGTTCAGGTTGCGCGCTTCTGCTTTATGCAGGATGTCAAGGTAGGAGTTGGTTGGTTCCTGATAGTCTCCGGAAGCAGGGGTATGGAGGTGGAGATCCATCAAGTACCATTGAGATTTTCCAGAACGCTTTCGTGCGGCCACAGGGGGCTCTCTCCATCAAATCTAATCAAAGTCACGGTTGGCCCGCGTGGTGCAGTTCATGCCGTTTAGAGCAAGCTGTGCAAGGTAGACGCCAGGGACCCTGGATCAAGCGGCTTGATCAGAAACATGGATGCACCAGCGCGTTTTGCTTCAGTTTCAACATTCATGCCGGAGGCGACGATGATCGGAGCCTGAGCGAACTGCGGTTCGTTGCGCAGGGCGTGCACGACGTCGGCACCTTCCATATCACTCAAATGGTAATCGATCAGGAAGATGTCGGGGCGGTCGCGGCGGGCCGCCGGCAAGACATCGTTTCCGCGGGCAACCAGGGTCACTTCGAATCCGTCCATTACCAGCAGAGTCTCAAGCAGCTTGATGGTCGTTCGGTCATCGTCGACAATCATCACTCGGGGCAAAATCGTTACTCCTCGAAAGTATGGCTCAGGAATACCACCTGGCCTATCAGGATACTAGGCCGGCTGAGATGCGGCTTCAGCGGCCGGTTCGGTCGCAAGGTTTTCGTTCTCGCCGACCAGCGCAGCCTGAAGCGCTTCATCAATCGTGCTGACCAGGATAAAGGTCAAGGTCTGACGGACTTCATCCGGCAACTCGTCGAGGTCCTGTTCGTTGCGGCGCGGCAAGATCACTGTATCCAGGCCCATGCGGTGGGCCGCCAGCACCTTGTCCTTGATCCCGCCGACCGGCAGCACCTTGCCGCGCAGCGTGATCTCGCCGGTCATGGCGATATTCGGTCGCACCGGGCGGCGCGTCAGCAGCGAGGCGATCGCGGTCGCCATGGTGATTCCGGCAGAGGGGCCATCCTTTGGGACGGCACCCGCGGGCACATGGAGATGGAGGTCGTGCTTGTCGAAATACTCCTCCTGGACCCCCAGTGTGCTGGCCTGAGAGCGAATGTAGCTCATGGCGGCCCTGGCGCTTTCCTGCATCACATCCCCCAGGCTGCCGGTGAGTTGGAAGCCCTTGCTGCCGGCCATGCTGGCCGCTTCTACGAACAGCACGTCACCGCCCATCGGCGTCCAGGCCAGACCGGTCGCAACCCCTGGCTGGTCGGTCCGATCCTCGATCTCGGTCTGGTAGTTGAAGCGCGGCTTGCCGATCAATTCCCGAACGGTTTCACGGGTCACGATCCGGGGCGTGCTTCCATCGCTGCTGTTTTCGGCGACCTGGGTGGCAATCTTGCGCGCGATCCGCCCGATCTGGCGCTCCAGGTCGCGCACCCCGGCTTCGCGGGTGTAATTGCGGATCAGTTCGGCGATAGCGTCCTGATCGATCTGGATTTCATCCGGGCGCAGGCCGTTCTCCCGAATCTGGCGCGGCACGAGGTATTGCAGGGCGATCTGAGCCTTCTCGTGCTCGGTATACCCGCTGAGGGTGATGATCTCCATCCGGTCACGCAAAGGACCTGGGATGGGTTCCAACTCGTTGGCCGTCGTGATAAACAACACTTCTGACAGGTCGAAGGCCACATCCAGGTAGTGATCGCGGAACTCGTGGTTCTGCTCCGGGTCGAGCACTTCCAGCAGGGCGGAGGCGGGATCGCCCCGGAAGTCACGGCCGAGCTTGTCCACCTCATCCAGCATGATGACGGGATTTCGGTTCTCCACCCGGCGGAGAGTCTGGATGATGCGGCCCGGCATGGCCCCGATGTACGTCCGCCGGAAACCCCGGATTTCGGCTTCATCGCGCACGCCGCCCAGGCTCATGCGTGTGAATTTACGGTTCATCGCCCGCGCGATGGACGCTCCGAGCGACGTCTTGCCGACGCCGGGCGGCCCCACGAAGCACAGGATGGCGCCCTGCCGGTCGCGCCGGACCTGGTCCTGGGGAGCCGATTCCGGGGCGGCATCGGCGGCGCGATCGGAGCGCAGCTTGCGCACGGCCAGGAACTCCAGGATGCGTTCCTTGATGTCCTCCAGACCGTAATGATCGGCTTCGAGGACGTCACGCGCATGGGCGATATCGAGATTGTCCTCGGTGCGCTGGCTCCAGGGCACGTTGACCAGCCAGTCCAGATAGGTGCGGATTACGCCATACTCCGCCGCGGCGGTGGGCAGCTTGGCCATCCGGTCCAGCTCGCGCCGGGCCTCCTTGGCGGCTTCCTCGGAGAGGCCCACCGTCTCGATCTTCTGGCGGAATTCCTCAATCTCGACCTGCTGCTCGTCGGATTCACCCAACTCGCGCTGGATGGCCTTGAGCTGCTCCCGCAGGAAGTACTCCCGCTGGACCTTTTCCATCTCCGACTGAGCCTGAGTCTGGATCTCGCGACCCAGTTCCAGCACTTCAAGCTCTTTGGCCAGGATGTGCATCAGCTTGCGCAGCTTTTCCGAGACGCTGTCCGTCTCGAGGATGTCCTGGCTTTCCTCGAGGTCGATCCGGATGTACGTGGCGATGGCATACACCAGGTGGAGGGGATCATCCAGGTTGAGCGTGGACGAGATCAACTCAGCCGGGATGCTGGGGACCAGCTCGGCCATGCGCGAGAACTGCTCGACGATATTGCGGCTGAGCGCCTCGACCTCGATGGTCGTTTCGATCGTCTCAGGATGGCGCCGGACTCTGGCAACCAGGTACGGCTCGGTGCGCAGGTATTCCGCGATCGTGATGCGGCCCAAACCCTGCACCAGCAGCCGGATGGTGCCATCCGGGGTGCGGAACAGGCGGTGAACCATGGCCAGCGTGCCGACAGGATAAATCTCGTCCGGGCCGGGCTGCTCGTTCTCCGGGTCGCGGGCGGCGAACAGGCCGATGATCCGGTCCTTGCCGACCACGTCATCCACCAGGGCGATTGAGCGCGGCTGGCCGATGGTTAGCGGGATGGCCGTGTGGGGATAGACCACGACACCGCGCAGCGGCAGGATTGGAAGCTCGTCCGGGATAGGGGGCAGCACTTCATTGCCGGGATCCGTGCTACTCTCGGTGGTTTTGATATCGATCGGTTGTTCCTGCTCATCACCGTATTCAGGGGTGATGTCTTTTTCTTCGACTTCAGGGTTATCGTCGTTATGCGTCATGTCAATCCGACTGGTTCGTTAGGTCAGGGACGTTCTTCATTGATCGGCGCTTACGTTAATGATGTGAATCTGCTGGGCCTGCGACTGGGGCAGTTCGATCCGGAGCAGCCCGTCGCGGTAGGTGGCGCTCACCTGGTCATGTTGCACATTCCAGGGAAGAGAAACCTCGGTCCGAAACTCGCCGCGCGGGATCTCAAGCTGGTGGTAGGCGAGCTGGATGCCTTCCACAACCTGCTTACGAACTCCGCTCACGATCAACCGCCGGTTCTGGAGCACGATTTGAAAGTCGCCGTCGCGCATCCCGGCCACTTCGATGATCACGATCAGGCGGTTGTCGGCCTGATAGACATCCGTAGGCGGACGCCAGACCGAAGACTGGCGGACGACAATTCGCTCCCAGACGACCTGCGCCAGCGAGTGATCGGGATCGTCGGGTTTGCCTGGATGCTGAGGGTTATCGCTCATAGAACGCGACTCGGTCGCTCTTCTTTCATCATACAACCGTTAGGAATTTTACCACAGCCCGACCGCGCGCTCAATTAGCGTTGCGCAAGAAATCGGTTGGCCGATTTGTGGCCGGACTTTCACGCGTCTTTTGATTGACAGGTCCGATCTTTTGTGGCATAGTGCAGTCAGTTCGGATTTTCCGGACCTGAGCAGTTCCAGACTGCCATCCCACAAAGGAGGAGGTGATGTCCATGGATAGTTCAAGTCGTCTGCATTACAACCGTGTCATGGCGTCACTCCTCGTGATACACTAGACGCCATGACACACCCGGAAAGGGTCTCTGTCGCAGGATGGAGGCCCTTTTCGTTTTTTTTCAACAGGCAAGGTGCTGATGGCGATGGACACACTCCCGCTGGGCAAGCTGCCCCCCGATTTACTTGCATCTTTGTTGGCGCGCGTCCCATCCGATCCCCGCGTGCTGCTTGGCCCGCGCGTGGGCGAGGACGCGGCGGTGATTGACATGGGCGAGTTCTGCCTGGTGGCAAAAACCGATCCAATTACGTTCGCCACGGACGAGATTGGCTGGTATGCCGTCCAGGTCAACGCCAACGACGTGGCGACGACCGGCGCGATCCCGCGCTGGTTCATGGCGACTGTCCTGCTGCCAGGGGGAATAGCCGACGCTGGACTGGCCGAGCGCATTTTCGATCAGATTCTGACGGCCTGCGCCGGACTGGGGATCACGCTGATCGGCGGTCACACCGAAATCACGCATGGCCTCGAGCGGCCGATCGTGGCCGGGATGCTGCTCGGTGAGGTGCGCCGGGACAGGCTGATTCTGACAGGCGGGGCGCGGTCGGGCGATATCGTCCTGCTCACGAAGGGCTTCCCGATCGAGGCCACGGCGATCATTGCGCGCGAACGGCGCGCCGAACTGGAGCCCGTCTTTGGGGAAGCGCTGGTTGCGCGCGCGGCGCGTTACCTGACCGATCCCGGAATCAGCGTGGCGCGGGACGCCCGGATCGCGGCGAACGCGGGCCGGGTGACCAGCATGCACGATCCGACCGAGGGTGGGGTGGCGACGGCTCTCTGGGAGCTGGCCGAGGCAAGCGGGCATACGGTCGAGGTCACAATCAGCGATTGGCCCATTTGCCCGGAAGGGGCTTTGCTCTGCCGGCATTATGGCCTGGACCCACTTGGCGCAATTGCCTCAGGCGCGCTTTTGCTGACTGTGGGGCCCGAGTCGGTGAAGAGTGTCGCTGTCGCTTTGAAAAGCGCGGATATCCCTGTTTTCCAACTCGGTGTGATGAGGGATGGCCCGCCGCACGCACGGCTTCACGGCGATTTGCTGGCTCGCCCGGTTCGTGATGAGATTGCGAAGCTGTTCGATTGACCTTCGTCTGGCCCTGGGCAATCGCATCGAACTGAAAAGACATCTCACCGCAGGCGGAGAGCAGAGAGAGAAACTCAAATTCTTAAAGTCCGCCTCGGCCTTTCTACACCCTCTACGTTAGAGTTTTTTCAGTATTTTGCCTTTTTTCGCGTTTTTCCTTGGCGACCTTGGTGCTGTTAGCGCGCGTTTTGGCGGTTCAAACTGCTTTTTGATGCGATTGACCTTCATCCGGCCTGACCTTTACAGAGCCGGTCGAACGTGGTATAAAATGCTCACCTGCCGTGCGCGTGATGCCGCACCCAAGTTTTGAGCCAACACTCCTTAGTACGGGGGTCGTTGTCCGGCCGGTGATGCGTTAGGCTTTCAGTAGCCAAGGCAGTAGTCGGCTGACGGACTCCCACCTGCGAAAGCAGGTTCAAAACGGGCAGCACACGGCATGGCGGGTTCCTTTGAACCCAAGACACCTCTGGCGCTCCCAGAGGTGTTTGAATCCCAAGCCAACGACTTTGCTACGGCCGGACGTGATTATCCCCTTCCACGATCCATTTGTAGGTAGTCAGTTCTTCCAGACCCATCGGCCCACGCGCGTGGAGTTTCTGCGTGCTGATCGCGATCTCCGCGCCCAGGCCAAGCTGCGAGCCATCGGTAAAGCGCGTCGAGGCGTTGACGTAGACCACGGCCGAGTCGATCTCGTTCAGGAAGCGCTCGATGGCGGCCGGGTCGGTGGACAGGATGCCGTCGGAATGGGCGGTGCTGTGGATCTGGATGTGCTCGATCGCCTGCGCCAGACCGGGGACGACCCGGATGCCCAGGATCAGCGCCAACCATTCGGTGTCCCAGGCATCTCCTCCGGCTGGCTGGACGGCCGAATGGCCGCCAACCAGCCTACCGGCCACCGCGTCGACCCGGAAGGTCACGCCATCCTGGGCGAGCCGATTCACCACGGCCGGGATGAACTCGGCGGCGATGGATTCCTCGACCAGCAGCGTATCCAGCGCGTTGCAGACGGACGGGCGCTGGACCTTGGCGTTCTGGATCACGTCGACGGCGGCGCTGAGGTCGGCCGTATGATCGACGTACAGGTGGCAGATGCCGATGCCCCCGGTGATGACCGGGATGGTGCCCTGTTCCCGGCACAGGGTATGCAGGGCGTTGCCGCCGCGCGGCACGATCATGTCCACGTATTTGTCCAGCCGGAGCAGTTCGGTGACGTAGCGACGGTCGGCCTCGGTGATGAGCTGGACCGTGTCGAGGGGCAGTCCCGTGCTAGCCAGCGCGCCGCGAATGACCTCGACCAGGACGAGATTGGAGCGAAGTGTTTCCGAGCCGCCGCGCAGGATGACGGCGTTCCCGGTTTTGAGGGCCAGGGCGGCGACGTCGACGGTCACGTTAGGCCGCGCCTCGTAGATCACCCCCAGGACCCCGATCGGCACGCGGCGCTTGCGGACGCGCAAGCCGTTGGGCAGGGTTCGAACCTCGAATTCGCGCCCGACCGGATCGGGCAGTTCGGCGACTTTGCGCACATCCGCCGCGATACCGCCCAGACGGCCCTGAAGGCTGAGCCGGTCGAGCAGGGCCGGGGTCAGCCCGTCCGCCTGGCCATCTTCCAGGTCGGCCGCGTTGGCGGCCAGGATCGCGACTTGATGGTTTTCTAGCGCGCTGGCGATAGCCAGCAGGGCCGCGTTTTTGGCCTCACGCGGGCAGGTACGGAGCTGGCGGGCGGCGGCCTGGGCCTGGCGTCCGAGAAGCTGCATGTCGAGGGTCATGCCGGGTCTCCTTCACAAGAGGTCCACTACGGGAGCGGGCGTAGGGTCGCGCAGCTTGCGCTAGATCAAGACCATGTTGTCGCGGTGGATGGCTTCATCGCCATAGGTGTAGCTTAGAATGCCTGTGATCTGGCTCGATTTACAGCCACAGAGCTGCACAAGCTCGGTGCTGGAATAACTGACGAGACCTTTGACCAGGGGACGACCGGCAGCATCGACCACCAGGACGATCGCGCCGCGCTCGAACGTGCCCTGGACGTGCTTGATCCCGACCGGCAGCAGGCTGGCCTTGCCGGACTTGAGCCGGCTGGCCGCGCCGGAGTCGACATGCAGCGTGCCCTGGGGACGCTCGGCGACCAGCCAGCGCTTGCGACTCTCCAGATGATCGACCGCCGGCAAAAAGGTGGTGCCGAGGCTTTCCCCATGCGTGAGGCGCACCAGCACGTCGGGCATCCGGCCGCCGGCGATGATGGTCCGCGTGCCGCTGCGGGTGGCGATTTGGGCGGCCTGGATTTTGGTGCGCATCCCGCCGGAGGCCAGGAGGTTGTTGGTGTCCCCGGCCAGGGCCCAGATGTCCTCGGTGATATCTTCTACCAGCGGAATCAGCTTGGCATCAGGATTCTGGTTGGGATCGCAGTCGTACAGCCCGGCCTGATCGGTCAGCAGGATCAGCAGGTCGGCGTCGAGCAGTGCGGCGATCTGGGCGGAGAGGTTGTCATTATCTCCGAATTTGATCTCCTGGACGGCGATGGTGTCGTTCTCGTTGACGACCGGGACGATACCGTAGTCGAGCAAACTGGTGAAGGTCTCGCGGGCGTTCAGGTAGCGGGTGCGGTGGCTGAAATCATCATGGGTGAGCAGGATTTGCCCGATGTGAACGTCGTACAGCCCAAAGAGGCTGGAGTAGACTTCCATCAGCCGGCCCTGGCCGACCGAGGCCAACATTTGCTTGGCGGGGAGATGGTTGGGCAGGTCGGGATCGTTCAAGACTTCACGTCCGGCAGCCATCGCGCCGGACGTCACCAGAACGACCCGGTGTCCGGCCTGACGCAGCGTCACAATCTGCCGGATCAACTCCAGCATGGCCGGGCGGGAGAGCCGCCGGGTGCCTGCCGTGAGGGTGCTGGTCCCGACTTTGACGATGATCGTTTGATAGGGCGTATGCGTAGTCATGAGATGATGATAATTCCTGCGCAGGCGAAAAATCCACGGCGGTTCTAACAAAGTCCATCGTATGAAATCACTGGCGTGTATGTTATAATGCAAATAAGAACCCATCTGAAAATTCCTATCCGGTAGAATAGGCGTTGTCGAACGGCCA
>CAZHMJ010000138.1:0-12637 GCA_964533805.1 uncultured Anaerolineae bacterium
TCAGTCCCCTTGTCACAAAAGGCCAAAGTCCAGACAAGGGGCTTAAGCCCCTTGTTTCATGGGCAGACTCGCACCTGGGGCTGTCCCGATCAGGGCATGGCATTCGGCACGCCGCCGATCAGAGCCACCGCGCCGACGACGATCAACCCCAGGCAGCCCAGCCCGATCGCCCAGTTCAGCCCGCGCCGGATGGCCGGGTGGGCGGTGTAGTCATTGACCACGTGGCGGAAGCCGTTGAAGCCGTGAATCAGGGCCAGGGCCAACAGCGCCGCGTCGTAAATCCGCCAGGCCAGGAAGGCCCAGCGCGCGGCCACGAAATCGGCCGCCGCCCCGCTGGCGTTGATGGCGAACACGCCCTCGATCACGTGCATGATCGCCAGGTGGCCAAAGACCAACGGCAGAATCAGCAGGCCCGACAGGCGCATGAAGGTCCACATGAGCTGGTCGAAACGGCTGCGCTGGTGGAGTTGTGGGCCAACCGCGCCGCGCTTGCCCGTCACCGCGCCGACCACGACCGACAGGATCGCCCCGCCGATCAGGGCCAGGACCATCCCGCCGCCGAAGGGAATCGCCACCTTGGTGATGACCGTCTCCAGACCCAGGTCGAACGGGCGGCCGGTGTAGAACTCAACCACGTGCTGGCCCATCAGGAGGAAGACCGGGACCAGCACGACGAAGGTCGCCAGGAAGACGATCTGGGCGGCCATGGCCTGGTGCTTCCACCACTCCGGCCGGAAATCGAAGATGACGATGCGCACGCCGTTGAAGGCATGGAAGACCACGCAGGCGACCAGGAAGAATTCGCCCACCGTGAACAGCGGGGTCTGGTAAATCCGGATGGCTTCTTCGTACAGCTCCGGGAAAAAGTACACCCAACTGGTATCGATCACGTGAATGACTAAAAAGAGCAGGGTGCCCAGCCCGCCAATCCGGTGCAGCACCCAGCTCCACTGGCCGATCTTCCCGCGGTAGCGCAGGGTCTCGGAGATGGTTGTGACAAGGGTTGCCATCCGCAAACTCCTCACTCACTCAGGCGTATGGGGTTTGAAGCGCAGGGTAGGCCGTCCATGGCTGGCCTGAACAGGCCAGTACGCCGGTGCGGGCTGCCCGGAATCGGATTCCGGCGGCGACGCATTCCACGCCCGGCGCGGGCCTCCACCGTTTTGCGTGGCGGGGGTCCCTTGCCGCGAATTATAGCGGTTCCTGTAGAAAAGGCCCAAATGGCCGGCTGCTGAATTCGTGCATTAAATATGGACAAAATATGGGCAATGCGCCAGACTCTAGCGTCAATTTCTAGAAGCCTGCGACCTTTTGCGATAATATCATATCTATATTATACGAATACCTTTTTTGTGCTTCCGGCGCGACCCGCCGTCAAATCCATCTTGTTGGTTGATCCGATAAAGGAGCTGCATGTCATGACCGCCTCGCCCAATATCCCCGCGAAGGGACTCGACGGCATTTCGGTGGCCAGCACCAAGTTGAGCAAGGTCGAGGGTGATATCGGCCGCCTGACCTACAGCGGATACGACATCAAGGACCTGGCCCTGAACGCCTCGTTCGAAGAGGTCGTCTATCTGCTGTGGCACCTCCGGCTGCCGACCCAGGCCGAGTTGAACGCCTTCAAGACCCAACTCGCCGAAAACATGGCCCTCCCGCCGGAATTGGGCCGCCTGATGAAGGCGCTGCCCACCCAGACTCACCCGATGGCGGCCCTGCGCTCCATCATCAGCCTGGCCGGGATGTATGACCCCCTGGCGGAAGACAACAGTCTGGCGGCCAACCGCAAAAAGGCCCTGACCCTCACCGCCCGGATGCCCACCGCGATCGCCGCCTGGGGCCGCATCCGCGAGGGCAAGGAGCCAATCGGCCCGCGCGATGACCTGAGCATCGCCGGCAACTTCCTGTACATGCTCGACGGCAAGGAACCCGACCCGGTCGCGGTGCGGGCCATCGACCGCTACCTGATCCTGCTGACCGAACACGGCATGAACGCCAGCACCTTCACCGCGCGCGTGGTCACCAGCACCGACGGCGACATGTACTCGGCCATCGTGGCCGCGATTGGCTCCCTCAAAGGCCCCAAGCATGGCGGCGCGAACGAGCAGGCCATGCGCCTGTTCTTCGAGGTGGAGGATTCCGGGCTGGGCGTCGAGGAATGGTACAAGCAGGCCCGCGCCGCCGGGCGGCGTTTCGCCGGGATCGGCCACCGCATCTACAAAGCCCTCGACCCGCGCGCCGGAATCCTGCGCGACGACGCGCGCGCCCTGGCGCAGTCGTCCGGCAATACGCTCTGGTTCGATATCGCCTACAAGATCGAGGAACTGACCCGCGCCGATCCCTATTTCGTGGAGCGCAACCTGTACCCGAACGTCGACTACTACAGCGCGATCGTGCTCTACACCCTGGGCATCCCGACCGACATGTTCACGCCGCTGTTCGCCCTGAGCCGGATCGCCGGCTGGACAGCCCACATCATCGAGCAGTGGGAAGACAACCGCCTGATCCGGCCCGAGTCGGAGTACATCGGCCCGATGGGCCTGAGCGTGATCCCGATCGAGCAACGGGGGTAGCGCGTCGTATTGAGACAAAAGAATGGGGCACGGATTTCACGGATAGACCAAGATCGATTTATCCCGTGAAAATCCGTGTTATCCGTGCCCCATGTTTTTCTTCCCCCGGTCAGGTGGACACTCGAATCTGGCGAACCGTCCGCGCTTGCGCGCTGTGCTGTTCCGTTATAGCCTTGGTGTCAATCCAATCCCGACCCTACAGATAGAAGAACGCCATGTCAACCGATTTACTCCTGATCGAGGCCGCCATTGGCCGCCACGCACGCTCGCCGTTTTGGATGAAAGCCCTCCTGCATGGGTGCCGCCTGGAAGTGACGCACCCAGACACCTTCCCTATCGTCGGTCGAACCAGGGTCCCACCCGGAATCCTGCTCACTTTTTGGGCAGGCGGTGGCGACGGTGGCGATGATTTCGGCGATTTCTGGATTGTCCAGACCGTGACGCCCGATAGTCCTGACATCCTGACATCGAACCAGTTTTACCTGAAAGGTTCATTCACCGTTCTCGCGCACGCTTCCCACCGCGTGGGAGATATGTGGAACGAGCCGGACCGGCGATTGCAGCGCTGGTGGTTCGAGTGGGCGCCGCAGCACGGTGGGCAAACGCCGTCCATGGCGCGTTGGCTTGGCTCACTAGCCCGCAAAAACGGGCCGGAGGAACCAGGGGAGTTTCCCGGTCCTCAGGACATACCCCGCTTCGACCCGGTCGCCGGGTGGGATTTCTGACCACAAGCGTTCGTGCAACAGCCGTTCGCTGCTCCCTCTGTACGCCTGAAAAGGAGCTTTCCCCGCCGTGCCCCATACCTGAATCTCCAGATTCTTGCCGCTACCTTCCCTGGCATGGTATGGTGGCGTTGACGGTCGAGCAAAACTCAATGCCCGAAAACTGAGAACTGCGTATGCCCTCCATCCTCGTCGTCGATGACGAAGAACCGATCCGGACCCTGGCCCAGGCCTACCTGGAAGCCAGCGGTTACAGCGTGCAGACCGCGGCCGATGGCCCGGCCGGGCTGGCCGCTTTCCGGCGCTTCCGGCCCGACCTGGTGGTGCTGGACGTGATGCTGCCCGGCCTGGACGGGCTGGAGGTGCTCCAGCAGCTCCGGCGCGAGTCCGAAGTGTACGTGCTGCTCCTGACCGCCCGCTCGGAGGAAGCCGACCGCGTGATCGGCCTGCTGGCCGGCGCGGACGATTACCTGACCAAGCCCTTCAGCCCGCGCGAGCTGGTGGCGCGCGTCAAGGCCATCCTGCGGCGCGGGCGCGGCGGGATGAACGAGACCGACGCCCCGCTCACCTTCGCGCATATTTCGCTCGACCCCCAGCGCTTCGAAGTCACCCGCGACGGCGAGGTCATCGGCCTGACCGCCCTGGAGTTCAAGCTGCTGCGCACCCTGGCGACCTACGCCGGGATGGTCCTCAGCCGCGAGCAGCTCCTGGAGCGGGTGTGGGGCTACGATTTCTACGGCGACCCGCGCGTGGTGGACGTCCACATCGGCCACATCCGGCAAAAGCTGGAGCTCGACCCGGCCAACCCGGTCCACGTGCTGACCGTGCGCGGGGTCGGTTACAAGTTCCAGGACGATCCGGCCTGACCGCAAGCCGCGGCGGCAGTTCAACCTCGACGCCTGGGCGCTTGCCGCTTTTCTCTTGCCTCTTGTCTCCCTGCCTCTTGCCTCTTGTCTCCCTGCCTCTTGCCTCTTGTCTCCCTGCCTCTTGCCTCTTGTCTCCCTGCCTCTTGCCTCTCACTCCACCGCCTGAGCCGCGCCCATCGGGATCATGATCCGCTGGATGTGGCGCACGGCGCGTGGCGGCCCGAACAGCACCGCCCGCCCGCCGGAGAGCGTGACCGTCAGGGGCAGGCTGGCCGTGTACAGCCCGACCGTGACCCGCGCGGTGTAGACCCGGCCCGTCTCGCTCGCCTCGACGATCGCCCAGCGATCCCTGGTGTTGACCGCCGCGTCGAGCGTCTTCAGGAAGCGTTCCCGGTCGGTGTAACCCAGGCGGGCGGTGGTCGGCAGGAGGGCGCGCAGCCGGGTGGCGGTCAGGGCCAGCGAGGCGACCACCAGCAGGATCACGATCTCGGTGGATGGTCCCCCCGGCTGGCCGTTCATGTACAGCACGTAGACCGCGATCGCCACGGCGAAGAACACGGTGTTCAGCACGAACGCCTTGAGGTATTCCAACGGCGGCATGGCGATTCTCCCCCTCAATCCGGCTCTGATACGGCCGCGCCGGCGTCGATCAGGTGGCGGGCCAGGGCTGCGACCTGACCGCGCGGCCCGTCGATCACCACCGCGCCATCCGGCCGGGCGCGGACTTCCAGCGATTCCTCGAAGCCAACCAGCAGCACGCGCAGGGTGAAGTCGTAGCGGACAAAGCCCGGTTCGCGTTCGGTCGCTTCCCAGAACCCGCTCGCCTCGTCGGCGTAGACGTCCGCCCAGCGGAGGATGGCCGCCGCGTCGCGCGTCCGGAGCCGGACCTGGCCGGGCATGAGTGCCCGGCGCAGGCTGAGCCAGCTCAGCCCGGCGGCCCCCAGCACGACCAGAGCCGTGCCTTCCACATAGTAGGCGTCCCACAGCGAGAGGGCGGGCAGCAGGACCATCTCGCCTACCACCAGGAACAGCACCCACCCCAGCCCGAAGGCGGCGACCAGCCGGCCGGTGGGGTGCGGATTAGGATTAGGTAACAGCATGGGAATTTCTCCCTGTGGACGTTTCAACTCAACACAGATGAGACGGATAACACGGATTGGCACGGATGTCCAGAAGTGGAAAATCGGTGTCCATCCTTCTAATCCGTGTTAGCTGGGTCGAATTGAAAGGTTGCCCCCGCGCCAGTCTATCCGGCCGCGGAAGGCAGCAGCGTGATCAGCGCGATCTCCGGCGGGCAGTTGAAGCGCAGGCGCAGCCCGCCCACGCCCAGCCCGCGGTTGGTATACAGCGCCATGCCGCCGACGTGGTACAGCCCGGCCGGGTAGCGCGAGCCATGGTTGGGCAGCAGGGGCGCGCCCAGCAGCGGCAGGCGAATCTGCCCGCCGTGCGAGTGGCCGGAAAGTTGGAGGCCGAAGCGGCCGCTGCGCGCGCTGACGTCGGCGAAGTCCGGCTCGTGGGCCAGCAGGAGGGCGGCGGACTCCTCTGGCAGCCGGGCCAGGACGCGGTCCAGCCGCGTTTGGCGGAAGATCAGATCGTCCACCCCGGCGATGTGGAGTTGGGCCGCATCCCGGCGCACGGTGTAGACCTCGTTGCGCAGCTCGCGGATATGCGCCTCGCGCAGCAGGCGGCGGATGCCCTGCGGGCCGGTGGCGTGGCGGTGGTCATGGTTGCCCAGGACGGCCACGGCCCCATCCGGCGCGTCCAGGCGGGCCAGGGCCGCGCGCAGAGCCTCCGCATCGTAGCGCCGCCCCACCGTGACGAAGTCCCCGGTCAGCGCCACCAGATCGGGCCGGGCCGCGTTGACCTGGTCGACGATCATGTTGAGCCGGGTCGCGTCCATCCAGCCGTTGAAGTGGATGTCGGTCAGGTGGGCGAGACGGTAGCCCGCGAAGGCGGGGTCGAGGCGCGGCAGGGCCAGCGTCAGCCGGGTGAAGGCAACCGCGTCCGGCTCCACATAGCGGGCGTAGGCCAGCACGGCCAGGCTGGCGGCGCCTGTCGCCATGGCGAGCAGGCTGCGGGTCACAAGTGGGCGAATGGTGACTCCCTCCGGTTCGGGCGGACTTCGAAAGGCGAGTGTAGCCTCGAACCCCGCCGCGCCGCAAAAGCGAGAGACAAGCGCCAGGAGGCAAGACGCAAGAGAAAGCCCTGCAACCGATCGGCTGCGCAGCTTCCGGCCTCCCCTAGTGGCGCAGGACAGCGGCCAGCAGCCGGACCAGCGCCAGCAGCGGTAGGACCAGGATCGCGACCGGGAGCAGGACAATCACCAGTTCGTCCAACAGGCGGCTGTCGCGGGCGGGCGCACCCCTCAGGCGGCTGAACAGCGCGTCGAACGTGTTGCCGTACAGGTTGCCGAAGGTGATCATCCGGATGTACGCCAGGATATCGCGGGCGACCAGCGGGCCGTAGTAGGCCACCAGCCGTTGGACGGCAGCCGGGTCGGGCTGGTCGGCGCTCTCGGCGTAGTGCTGGGCGAAGGTCAGGGCCACGGCCTCGCGCTCCGGAAAAAAGCCCAGGTCGGCCTGCTGGAGCAGCGCATGCAGTTCCGCCGGGCTGACGCCCGCCGCAAGCGCGGCCTTGCTGTGCCCGTAGCTGCACCAGCGGCAGCCGTTGACCCGGGTCACGGCCAGCATGATCTTCTCCGCGAAGGCTTGGTCGATCCGCCCGGCGCTCGCCGCGCCGCGCAGGTCATCCAGGTGACCGAAGATATCCTGCAAGGCGCTCACAAAAGCGGGCAGGGTGAACGTGCGTTTGTTGAAAGAACCAGACATGGCTGGCCCTCTCCTTTCCAAAGTCATCAGCAGTCAATTGCGCTTAGTGGTCAGTTTCCGCGGTCTGGATGCTTTTTCTGGCCTCCTGGTCTCTTGGTCTCGGCGCGGCGAAGCTGCGCGGCCGCTTATCCCACACTATGACTCGTAGCCGTGGGAATAATGCGGTATTTCGTGGGATTAGGCCGGAGTCGGGCGGGATAAAGCGGGATAGGTGGGTTTGCCGCGCTAACGCCCGCCCGTGAACATGTCCGCCGGGACGAACAGCCGGTGGCCGGATGGCTCAATGAAGGTCACGCCCTCGACCGTCCAGTCGAGCTGGACCCCGGCCAGGTACTCGGCCTTATCATAGGCGCTGAACTGAGGCGAGTAATCCACGTAGTGCCCATAGCCGATCTCGGTCCCGCGCCCCACGAAGAGGAAGTGGTGGCGCATCACGGTCAGGGGCATGAAGGTCCAGTTGATGTCCCCCTCGACCACCGCCAGACAGTAGGGATCGTAGCTGTCATAGCTGACCGTGTCCGGCTGGCAGGACTGCCAGAGCACCTGGCGGGTGGGCCGGCTCCAGGCGATGAGGAGCGCGGCGGTCAGGGCGATCGCGACAATGGCGATCGCGATCCCGCCCAGGATGCGAATCGAGCGTCTATTCATAGCTCACCTCCGGGATGGCCTGCACATTCTCGTACAGGCGCGGCGCCTGGGCGGCGATGACCTCGGCCTGGCTGCGCCACTCGAATTTGATCCCGACCCCGCCGTATTCGAACGCGATCAGCCAGGGCGTCGCCCATACCCCGGCCGCGATCTGCCCCAGCGCCCACTCGAACTCGATCCAATCCGGCTCGGTCAGGGCCAGATGATCGCGCAGGCGGCCGTCGACCTCGTGGACGCCGGTCACGTGGATTTCGCGGATGTGCTCGACCGGCAGGGCGTTGATGTAGTCGCGCCGTTCCAGGCCCAGGTAGTGGGCCGCGATCCAGGCGTGGGAGAGATCGAGCAGCAGGCCGCAGCCGGTTTCTTCCACCACGCGGCGGATGACCACCGGCTCGACGCAGGCCCGCATGACCTTGCCCTGCCCGGCGAGATACGGGGCGTTTTCCACGATCACGCGCTCCCGCCCAAAGCGATCCACCAAACTGCGCACGTCACGGAGCAGCGCCGCGCCGATCGTCTCTAAATCAGCCGGTTCGGTCGAATCGACCGGGATATCCGGGTAACCCGAGGCGCGGGCGTGCAGGTGGGTGTTGACGGTGGGCGTGCCGGTCAGGCCAGCGAGGCGGTCGATCAGATCGGCGTCGAAGGGCATCGGCTCCGGGCCGCCGGCATGCAGGTCGAAGTGGACGGCGGCCGGGCGGCTGACCAGGGCGGTCGCCACCAGGTCGGGCCAGTCCGGGCACTTGAAGCGATCGATCCGGATCTGCCCGGCATGGAGCAACGCCTCCGCCTGGGGCGAGTAGTTGATGGCGAACTGGATGGGAGGGGTCAAGCTCGATCTCCTTGGACAATCCACACAGCATCCGACCATAACGCAGCTTGCCCCGCCGGGCAAATGAGAGGGAAAAGCGAAAAGCGCTATTGGCTGTTGGCTGTTGGCTAAATGGTGCATCCGACAAGTAAGCATCGCAAAGAACAGGCATCTGTAGGGGCGGTTCGCGAACCGCCCCGGACGACCCGCCGGTCGCCCCTACCAAAACATACCTTCGGGAATTTGCCGGATGAACCACTAAAGGCGAACAACAAAAAGCCAAGAGCCGTTTTGGATCGACCCTGTTCCTCGGCGGCGGGGTATGTTACAAACAAGCGTATGATCACACTCACGCCATCCCCCACCGCCCTGCGACCGTTCCGGATCGGCCCGATCGAGATCGCCATCCCGCTGACCCTGGCCCCGATGGCCGGGTTCACGGACCTCGCCTTCCGGCGGCTGGTGCGCGAATTGGGCGGCTGCGGCCTGGTCTGCACGGAATTGATCAGCAGCGACGCGATCTACTTCAAGAACAAAAAGACCTACACCGTCTACACCTGGACCGAGGCCGAGCGCCCGGTGGCCGTCCAGCTTTACGGCAGCGACCCGGCCACGCTGGCCCACGCCGCCCGCGACGTGGTGGCGCGCGGGGCGCAGATCGTGGACATCAACATGGGCTGCTGGGTCCCCAAGCTGGCGAAAAAGGGCGCGGGCGCGGCCCTGCTGCGCGACGTGTGCGCGGCGGCGAGCGTGGTCGAGGCGGTGGTGCGGGCGGTGGACGTGCCGGTCACGGTCAAGGTGCGCGCCGGGTGGGACGAGGCCAACCCGACCGCGCTGGACTTCGCCCGCGCGGCGGAGGCGGCCGGAGTCGCGGCGGTGGCCGTCCACGCCCGGTATGCCACCCAGGGCTTCAAGGGTGAGGCCGACTGGTCGATCATCCGCGCGGTGAAGGAGGCGGTCTCGATCCCGGTCATCGGCAACGGGGATGTGACCGATGCCGCCGGCGCGGCCCGGATGCTGGCCGAGACCGGCTGCGACGCGGTCATGATCGGCCGGGCGGCGCGCGGCGCGCCCTGGATCTTTCGCGAGATCGCCCACGAGCTGGCGACCGGGGAACCGCTGCCCGCGCTGACGCCCGCCGAGCGGGCCGCGATCGCCCTGCGCCACGCCCGGCTGGCGGTCAGCCTGCTGCCCCAGGGCGAACGGATCGCCGTGCTGGAGCTGCGCAAGCACTTCACCAATTACCGGCTGGATCAGCCCGGCGCGGCCGACGTGCGCCGCCGCCTGGTCCAGGCCGAGACCCTGGCCGACATCGAGGCGGTGCTCCTGCCGCTGGCGGAGGGTTCGCTGTCCGGCGAGATTTCAATTCACCACGGATAACACAGATTCAACGGATGAACACGGTTTTCCTTTTTTGAAAAACCGTGTTCATCCGTATCATCCGTTTTATCTGTGTTGAATTGAGCCGTATCGAAGCGGGCCGCCGGGAACCGGCGCTTACTTCGCGTGTTTTCCGGCCGGGGCCTCGCCTTCGCCGGGCATGTAGGTTTCCAGAATCGAGCCGCCGATGAACTCGCGCAGCAGCGACGAGTCGGGGATGTGCTCGATCTGGTCGGGTTTCATCGGCCACACCCAGCGCAGGAACGACAGCAGGCGCTTGGCTTCGCTGTGATGGGGCGATTCCGGCCCGATCTGGAGCAGCAGCGGCTCCGCCAGCGGGCGCAGCGCGGCCAGCTCGTAGACCAGGGCCGAGTTGAACATGGCGTCCGCGTTTTCCTGGTAGGGGAAGATGTATTCCTTCTCCCCGCGCCGCACGCTCGACCAGCGCTCCAGCGTTTGCTGGGCAGAGTAACCGCGCGTGGCCGCGTCGCGCACCATGCGGCGCAGGATGCGCACGTCCGTGGTCGGAACACGGTTGTGCCGGTCGATGTTGAGCTGGGTCAGGGCCGAGACGTAAATCCGGTAGACGCTGTCCGGCGAGACGTCCGGCAGCAGGGCCGGATTCAGGCCGTGGATGCCCTCCACGATCAGGACGTGATCGCGGCTG
This sequence comes from uncultured Anaerolineae bacterium, assembly GCA_964533805.1. GTDB lineage: Bacteria > Chloroflexota > Anaerolineae > Aggregatilineales > Ch27 > JARKOQ01. The sequence goes on from CAZHMJ010000138.1 coordinate 10,496, forward strand.
ATCTGGACTTCCTCGCCGGGGATCGACTTGCCGTTGATGAAATCGAAGTGCGGCATCTGGATCGCTTCGCCGCGCATCAAGGCGTTGAGCTGCTCGTTGAGCAGCGGGCGGTTGAGCGCCTCCAGCGCCTCGAAGTTGAAGTTGCCGCTGGCGTCGCGCGGGGTCTGATCCCGATCGACGAAGTAATGATCCATCGCCAGCGGGTAGGGCTTGAGTCCATGCGCCAGCAGGGCCACCGCCAGCCGCTTGGAGAACGTCGTCTTGCCGGAGGAGGACGGCCCGGCAATCAGCACCAGACGCACCCCGCTGGCGTGGCGCTCGGCGACGGCGCTGGCGATCTGGACGATGTGCTGGTCGTGCAGGGCCTCGGCCACCAGGATCAACTCGCGAGCGCGGCCGTTGTGCAGGGCCTGGTTGAGCTGCCCGACATCCTCCACCCCCAGCAGTTCCAACCAGTGGGCGGCCCGCTCGAAAACAGCCGCGATCTTGTCCGACGGCTCGTAGGGCCGGATCACGCCAGGGCTTTCCCGGCGCGGGTACATGATCAGGAAGCCATCCGGCGGGTAGAGCCGCAACTCGAACAAATCCAGGTAGCCGGTCGATGGCACCATGTACCCGAAGAAGTAGTCGGAATTGCCGCGCAGGGTATACAGCACCAGATAGTCTTTGTCGCGGACTTCCATCAGGCGCAGCTTGTCGTCGTCGCCGCGCTGCCTGAAGAGCGCCAGGGCTTCCGCCAGGGGGACCTGCTTGCGCCGGATCGGATCGTCGGCCGCGACGATGGCCCGCATGTGGGCCGCGAGCTGGTCCAGCTCGGCCTGGCTGAAGTTGGGCCGGCCAAGCGGGTGGCAGTAGAAGGCCCCGGTGGGCAGGGCGTGGTGGACGACGATCTTGCAGCCGAACAATTCATCCGCGGCGGTGGTCAGCAGGAAGGCCAGCGAGCGCCGGTAGATGCGCGCCCCGTCACTGCTGCTCATGGGCAGCACCTTGACGGTCAGGTCGCGCTCGACCGGGATGGTCAGCTCGCGGAGCTGGCCGTCGACCAGGGCGACCAGCGGCCGCTCGCCGCCCGTCCGGGCGTGCCAGACCTGCATGTAGGCTTCCAGCGAGGTGCCGCGTGGTGCGCCGAGGACTGTGCCATCCTCGAAGGTGACCAGGACCTCGCGGCGCGGTTCGGCGGGTTTGACCAGGGCGACTTCAGCCTGTACTTTGTCGGTCATGATGCGGGTTCCGTAGCGTGAACGATAAGCCTGAACGAAGGTATGTGTCCGGCAAGAATACGATCATTATAATCAATTTTTCCTCACGGCAACAACCCTCTTTTGAGGGTGTTCGACACCCGCGTCACACCGACACGTATCCACCCCCGGCTGTTTTTCAATTCAAAATTAAGAATTCAACATTTCCTCAGCCCAGCCAGCGCACCGCCTTCGGCGCGGAGAGGGTGATCCCCCAGCCGAAACTCTCGCTCACCCCCAGGACTGCCGATAAAACGTGCTCCCCGGCGGGCAGGTCGATCTCGACCTGGTACGCCTCTGGCTCGATATAGCCCCGGCCGGCGTAGCTGTCCATGCCCGTGAAGCGACACTCGCCCTGAAAGACCTCGCGCCCGTCCACGCTCAGGGCCAGCCGGTCGCTGAACCCGAAAGCCAGCCGGACGCGCCCCGCTTCCGCCAGGGCGAAGCGACGGCTGAGCCGGGCTTCCCCGGCCGCGACCGGCAGCCAGCGGTTGAGGTTGAGCGTCCCGTTCGGCTCGACCGCCACCCGGCCGATCCCGTCGATCGCCCAGGCGTCCAGGACGTCCGGCGGGGCGGCGGGCGACACGCCGCCGGGCGGGATCGTCGCGCCATCCCAGACCGCGAAATCGCGGAAATGAGCCGGGAGGTAGGTCCACAGGCCGAGCGCACCCGCCCGCACCGGGTGGGCCATGCGGGCCACGACCAGCGGCGGCTGATCGTCCACCGCGACCGCCAGCCGCTCACCCGCCACGTCGATCCGCAGCCGGAACCAGCGGTTGAGCGGGATCGCGGCCGCGGCCTGATAGGCCGGGCCGTGGTAAATCTGCCAGGTCATCGAGCCGTGGAAGGCCGCGTCGTACTGGATGGCGTCCCACTGGCCGCTGACGTGCGGCGCGACGTAGGC
>CAZHMJ010000139.1:0-11411 GCA_964533805.1 uncultured Anaerolineae bacterium
CCGGTGGCGCAGCTTGAACATCACCGCGCCGAGGATCGCGAACAACACGCCCATCACCGGCGTACTCGAAGCGCTCAGCCACACCAGCATCAGCGATGTGATCAGCCCCAGCACGGCCAAGGCCCGCGCGCGAAGGAACGCCAGGCGGGCTGGATAGACCTGCGAGAGTCCCGCGAACAGATCGCGCACTTGTTTGATCATGATGCCTGACCCTCCACCGAGTCAGAGGCCGCGTGGTCGGGCGGCATCCCCAGCCGGATCGCGATACGCGGGGCGTTGAGCACGGTCTGCAACCCCTGGGCGGCCATGACCAGCGCGGATTCCATCCCGACCGCGCTTTGCAGCCGGGCGCCGATGTCATTGATCACCGCCTCGCGACGGGCCAGGCGCTGGGCTTCCTCATACAGCCGCGTGCTTTCCAGGGCCAGGGCCAGCCGGGTCGCCACGTCTTGCACCAGGGCGGCCTGCTCCGGGTTAAGTTCCCCGTTTTCAAGTTCGAACTCCATCGCGCCGATCACCTGGCCGCGGACGGTCAGCGGCACGGCGATGCCCGCCGGCGATTCGGCGGCCGGCGCGTCGCCCGCGGGCGCAATCACCCGGCCCTGGATGGCCTCGCTCAAGCCGGGGGTCCATTCCGCGTTGGGGGTCATCGTCCCGCTGGCGAAATCCACGGTCAGGGCGGGGGACAGGTCCTGGTTCTGGACGAAGGTCGCCCAGGCTTCGCGGGTCAACTGCCGGTTCAGTTCCTGAATCTGGGCCAGTTGGTGCTGGCTTTGTTCGGCCAGCCGCCGGTTCTCCTCGACCGCGCGCTGCTGCTCGGCCAGCAGGCTGGCGTTCTCGACCGCGATCGCGATCTGGTTGGCCAGGGCCTGCAAAATCCCGATGTCGTCCGGGCTAAATGGATCGCGCTGCAAGCTCTGCACGTCCAGCGCGCCCATGATCCCGCTGGGAGTCATCATGGGCAGCGCCAGCTCGGCCCGCGTGTCGGGCAACAGCTCGTTGCGGCGGTGGATCGGGTCGATGTCCGTGTTGGCCGCGAGAACCGGCTTGCCCAGCTCCGTGACCTGTCCGATCACGCTCTGGCTGCCCACCTTGAGCCGGTGACCGCGCCCCAGGAGCTGGCGTCCCGCCCCGCCGGAGCTGGCCCGCAGGACTGCGTACTCGCGGGCCTCGTCGATGAGGAACACCTGGGCGTGGTAGATATCCTCGAACTCATCCCGAATGGATTCGACCGTGTCGGCCAGCAGCCGGCTCAGGTCCTCGTGTTCGAAAACGCGCGCGGCCAGCGCCTCGGTCAGCTTGACCAGCCGCTCGCGGTTGCGCGCCGTCTGATCGCCGGCGAAGTCCAGGCTGCGCTGCCAGCCTTCCGACAGGGCATACACCAGCCCACCGGCCAGCACCGTCTGGAGCAAGACCAGGGCCATTTCGTAACTGAAGGGCTGGCCTGATCCGAACATGGTCGCCGCGAGCAGGGCCACGCACAGCAGGGTGATGCCCAGCACAACCACACCTTGCGCCAGCAGACCGGTCAGGATCAGGAGCAGCATCGGGGACAGAACAAGACCTCGATGCCCCCAGCCGAAACTGCTCAACCCCAACCCGATTCCCACCACCCCGCTGATGACCAGGATTCGCGCGCCGCCGCGCAGCCGGCCCTTGCGAATCAGGTGGAAGGTCGCCACGGCCGGTATCAACACGAGGGCGGGCCACCAGGTCGTCGCGATCCCCACCAGACCCAACAGGAGATAGACCACGACGATCACGATCAAGGCCGTGGCAATCAGGTAACCCGTGAGCGCCTGGCGGCGTTGGATCAGGCCGCGATACGGCTTGAAGTTATAGAGTGAAGCGAACCGGCTGCCTATCATGCGCGGCCCCCCTTGGTAGCATCGGAGGTATGCCCGTTCTCCCCGCCATCCGGACGCGGTTGCCCCTCGGACACGGCCAGCCGGATCCGGCCCACCTTGGCGCCCAGGGTCTGCCCCAGTTCTTGCAGGGTCACGGTCAGCAAATCGGCCATTTCGGTGTGCTGCTGAATCCGGACACCGATCTGGTTGAGACGCTCCTCGCGCTCGGCATGCTGCTGAGCTTCCTGGAGCAGGCGGTTGTTATCGAGGGCGATCGCGGCGGCATTGGCCAGTGGCATCAGCCGGTCCGCCACGGCCTGAGTAAAACGATCCTTGGCACGGTTGGTCAGCCACAGGAAGCCCAACACCTGTCCGCGCTGGACCAGCGGCACGATGAGCAGGCTGCGCTGCCAGGGCACGTTCCTCAGTACTATGGTCCAATCGGGATGCGTGAGCGCATCCCCGATAATCATCGGTTTCCGGTCGGCCAACAGCGGGGCCAGACCCGGTACGGCCGCAAGCGGCAGCGTCTGGCGGGCATACTCCGGCCTGTCAATGATGTTGATCTGGTCCACCCAACCCATCACGCACGCCTGGCCACCCCTGATCAACAACAGGGTGGCGGTTTCGGCGACAGGCGCCAGTTCCACGGCATAATCCAGCACGCTCGCCAGCATGTCGTCGAGGTTGGTCTTCGAAGTCAGGCTCAGGGAGAGTTCGGCCAGAACCTCGGAGTACTGGCGCTGCTCGCGCTCCAGGGCCAGCAGCCGGTCGCGTTCCGCCTCCGCCTCCCGGCGGTCGGTAATGTCACGCGCGATACCGACCAGGCCAATCACGGTCCCCGCCGGGTCGCGCAGCGGCACTTTGGTATTCAGGTGGTAGATCGTCGAGCCATCGGGTTTGAGCACCCGGTGCTCGTGGTCGATCAGGGCCTCGCCGCTGGCCATCAGCGCCTGCTCGTTTTCGTAGAAGTCCTGGGCCATCTCCTTGGGAAAGAAGTCGAAGTCGGTCTTGCCCAGCGCTTCTTCCTGGCTGGTCACCCCCAGGATGTCCCGGTAGTGAACGATGTTATTGAGCAGATTCCGGCTCTGGCGATCCTTGACGAACACGCTGTCCGGAATGTTGTCGATCAGGGTCCGCAGCAGATTGCGTTCGGCTGCCAGCCGTTCCTCGAACAGCTTGCTTTCGGTGATGTCACGCCCAACGCCCACCAGGCCGATCACATTGCCCTGGGCATCGCGCATCGGCAGCTTGGTCGTCAGCGTCCAGACGCGCTGGCCGGCTTCGTTGAGGACACTTTCTTCAGCCACGAACGGCTCGCCTGAACGGATCACGGCCAGGTCATCCGCCCTGAACTTGGCGGCGGCCTCCGCCGGGTAGAAGTCGCGATCGGTCTTGCCGATCGTCTCCTCCGGGCTGGCGGCGCCCATGTACTCGGCAAGCGCCTGGTTCGTGATGAGGAAGCGCGCCTCGGTATCCTTGACATAGATGAAGTCCGGCAGGTTGTCGATCAGGGTCCGCAGCAGTGTGCGCTCCGCGCTGATCGCCGCTTCGGCCGCCTTGATATTGCCGATGTCGGTCATCAGGGAAGCGATATACTGCGGCTGGCCGGCCTCATCCTTGACGGTGAAGAAGTTCTCCAGGGTCGGCGTGATTGTGCCATCGCGGGCCAGGAGGCCCATTTCACCCGTCCACTCTCCACCCGCGCGCAGCGCCGGCAGAATTTCATTGTCGAGCCGGTCATGGAGGTGGAGGGGATAGTAGTCGTGGAAATCGTGGCGCTGCATGGCGGCAAGGTCCGGCTCCTGCGCCATTTCCAGCAGGCGCGAGTTGGCGAAGTGGACCCGGCCATCCAGGGTTGCCATGCCAATGCCCTGGCCCGAGGCCAGAATCAACTGGCGGAAGATATTGGCCTCCTCCAGCAGGCGCGTGCTTTCGATCACGATCGCGATCTGGCCGCACAACCCTTCCAGCAGGAATTGATCCTCCGCGGTCAGCCGGCCGGGGGTATCACTCTGGACGTCGAGGATGCCCAACAGCTCGCCCCGGAGCTTGATCGGCACGGCCAGCTCGCCGCGCGTCTGCGGCAGGAAAGGGTTGGGAACCCAGTCGGGATCGGCCGCGGTATCCGTCGCCAGCACGGAATGGCCGGTCGAAGTCGCCATGCCCACCACGCCGCGGCCCAACGGCAGGCTGTGTTTGGCCTCCAGCATCAGCCGCCCGGCTTCGCCGTAGCCGACCTGCAGGCGCATCACCTGGTTGGCCGGGTCGTAGCGGAAAATCTGGGTGTGGTAGAAACCGAACCGTTCCTTGATCAGGGTCACCACGCGCTCGAACAGGGTATCCAGGTTGGCCGAAGCCGCGATCTCCTGGGCGATCTGGGTGACGGTGGCCACCTGCTGGCCGCGCTGGATCAGCGACTCCTGAATCCTCAGTTCGAGGTGCTTGCGCTCGGTGATGTCGGTCGCCACCGCCAGTACGTAATTGGAGCCATCCGGGGCGGGCAGCGGCGCTTTGATGGACTGCATCCAGCGCGGCTCCCCGGTCACTGCATCGTTCAGCTCTTCCTCTGGGATGAATTTGGCCTGGCCCGAGCGCATCACTTCCCGGTCGTCGGCCAGGAATTGCTCGACCTGCTCCCGGTCGGGATTGAAGTCGAAGTCGGTTTTGCCAACGATCTCGTCCGGGGTCGTGCCGTAGATCTCGGCGAACGCCCGGTTGGCCAGGATGAACCGTCCGTCCCAGTCCTTCACCAGCAGCGGGCTGGGGTTGTATTCGATCAGCCGGCTCAGGAACTCCTGCTGCTGGCGCAGGGCTTCCGCCGTGCGTTTCTGCTCGGTGATGTCCTGCTGGACGGCGAGATACTGGATGATCTGGCCGCTGTCGTCCCGAATCGCCGTGATCGAGGCCGATACCCAGAACTCCTCGCCGGATTTCTTGCGGTTGCGGAATTCGCCGCGCCATTCGCGCCCGGCCGCCAGCCCCTCCCACAGCTCCGTCTCCGGCCGGTCGTGGGTATAGCGCAGGAAGCCCACATCCTGGCCGAGCGCCTCCTCGGCGGAATAGCCGCTGCTGGACGTGAAGCGGGAGTTGACGTATTCGATCTTGCCCTGCATGTCGGTGATGATGACGATACTGGGGCTTTGTTCCACCGCCAGCGAGAGCTGGCGCAGGCGCAGATCCCTCGCCGCAGCCTCGTGATCCGCCGGAATCTCTGCTTCCGCCCGGGCCAGGCCGAGGTCGATCATCTGGCCGGCAATCCGCAGGGTCGCGGCCAGCGCCGGGTCGATCCCGCCCGGCGCGGCATAGGCCACCAGCGCGCGGTTCGCGCCGAGCGGCACGACACACCGCGCGCCATCCGGGCTGACCTCGACCTCGCCCGCGGCCAGGATGGCCGGGAGCGCGATCGAGTCGCCAGCCGGGACAGCGCCCGCTTGACGCTCCTGGATGAGGTCATTCTGAGCGGTCAGGGTCAGCAGGGCCGCGCCCGACAGGACGGGCGCGTGCTGGAGCAAGACCTCCAGCACCGGTTGGCCGGCATGCCGCACGGCCTCGTGCAGCGCAGTGGTCAACGGCAAGAGCGTGGCCGGGGCAGGCTCGTGGGGCATGGCAGGTCTCCTCTGCGCAGTCTAACGCCACTCCCAAACGGGATCGCCGGACAGAATCCGTCTGATCTGTTCCGGGAACCGATCCGGGTCGAGGGGCTTGCCCAGAAAGCCGTCGAACCCGGCGGCCTGGGCTTTGCGCATCTGATTTTCGCTGGCTTCGGCAGTCACGGCGATCACCAGGGTATCTTGCAGGCGATGGTTGGCGCGCAGCTTTTGCAGGGCCTGATACCCGTCTTCGTAGGGCAACCGGATATCCATCAAGATCAGGTCGACCCGGGGCAGCGAATCGGCGAACTGGACGACCTGCCAGCCGCTGGTCTTCCATTCACAGTGGCGAACGCCCATGAAGGCCAGCATACGCGCGATCAACACAAAGTTGGGGACGTTGTCCTCAACAACCAGCACATAGGCCTCACCGAGATCGACGCCTTGCGACAATTCCTGGTCGGACATAGGCAGGCTTAACTCCTCAGCAGATAACGCTGAACTTCAGCGGGGAAGTTATCCACATCGATGGGTTTGGGGATATAGCCGTCGCAGACCTCCAACGCCCGGCTGCGATCGGCCGGCATCACATTGGCGGTCAGGGCCACGATCGGCACATGACTCAGGCTGGGAATCTGGCGCAGGGCGCGGGTGGCGGTCAAGCCATCCAGTTCTGGCATGCTGAGGTCCATCAAGATCAGATCGGGCACAATCTGCTTGGCGATTTCAATCCCCTCGGCGGCATTGTCAGCCTCGATTACCTTGATTCCTTCGGCCTCCAGAATGCGACGCACCAGGATACGATTGAACGCATTGTCTTCAATATAAAGGATTTGCTGGCTCATGGGTGCCGGACTCCACGGAACAAGCACGGACTGACAGCGCTAACGTCTGTTAGTTTACCACAAAAATCAAACAAACATGGTTATGATTCTACAACTTATCTAAATTATACGTGAATTGTTTAAGGGGAGAAGCGTCTATTCAATAGTTAGGGCGTGGAAAAAGCACACTGCCATGTTACAATCGGCCGGAATTGGCAGTTCTTAGCCTGTATTGTAAACGTTATTGAGGCAAATCTGCAAATGTCATCTTCATCCAATCGCAAGTATACCCCAGACCGGGTGTTGGTTATCGTCGCCCATCCGGATGACATCGAGTTCGGCTCGGCGGGGACGATTGCCCGCTGGGTAAGAGATGGCGCGGTGGCGCGCTACGTGCTGTGCACCAGCGGCCAGGTCGGGATCAAGGACCCGTCTATTTCCAAGCTCGAGGCCGCCCGCATCCGCGAGGAAGAACAATCCGCGGCGGCGCGTGTCGCGGGCGTCGAAGACGTTGTTTACCTGGGCTACCAGGACGGCATGCTGGAAAACACGATGGCACTGCGCAAACAGCTCGTGCGCGAGATCCGGCGCTTCCGCCCGGAGGTATTGATCTGCCAGGACCCGACCGCCCTGTTCGTGGGCGACAGCTACATCAACCACCCCGATCATCGCGCCGCGGGCGGGGCCGCGCTGGATGCCGTCTTCCCGGCGGCGGGGATGCCCGCCCTGTTCCAGGAATTGGAGGACGAGGGCCTGGAGGCCCACGAGACGCGCAAGGTGTACGTCTCCACCTGGCAGAACGCCAATACCTACGTCGACATCACCGACACGATCGAGACCAAGATCGAGGCCCTGAAGCAGCACAAGAGCCAGATGGGGGACTGGGACCCCACCGACCGGATCAAAAGCTGGGCGTCGGAGCGCGCGCAGGGCTTCGAGTTCCAGTATGCCGAAACCTTCAAGGTGATCACGCTCAAAAGCGACGACGACTGGGCGCGCTGCCGGGGATACGTCCTGCCCGGCCACTGCGTGGAGCCGGAGACCGAGACCCAGGCCATGACCGGCGCGTCGCGCTGATGCCACGCCAACCGGGCTGAAGCCAGTTGGTTCAGCCCGGTCCCTGTTTTTCACTGAACCCCTTCGAAAAACGGGCTGCCATGTAGCCGCATTCATTCGCTTCATATTTTCTATTTATTCAAAATTAATTATAATACAATTCAAGATCATCATTGATTGATCAAACCAGGCCTCCGTTCTGCCAGACGACTCCCGGAAGCCCTGGCTAGGAGAACCCTATGTCTCTGGAAATCTCCCCGTCCACGCTAGAGATCGAGAAGCAGCAAATCGACGCTGAAGTGGATGCCCGCCGGGTGCAGTACGCCACGAGCCTGACTCGTTACCTGGCGATCTGCATGGTGGCCGTCGCGGCGGCCCTCCTCCTTCTATGGCTGGTCTCACCGGCCTACCCTCAATTCCTGCTGACTTCCATCACCGCCCTGACCAGCATGGCAGGGTCGGCGGTCTTTCCCTGGTTCGTCCGGCACGGTCGCCCCAAGACCGGCATGATCGTGGCGCTGGTCGCCTTTTGGCTGATCCTGGCGGTCGGCGGGCTGGCCTTGCCTGCCGCGTTCCCGGCGGTGAGCGTGGGATACGTGCTGATGATGATCATCGGCAATCTCCTTCTGAACACACTCCCCCGCCGTCTTTATTCCGCGCTCATCGGGGTAGGGTACCTGGGCACGATCATCTTGCTCAACAGCGGGGCTGCGGCCTGGTTTCCGGCTCTGGAGAGCAGCATCAGCCTGCTGGTCGGGTTGCTGATCGGCCTGATCGCGATTGTGCTGGCGCTCTTTGTCATTCACGTGGTTGTGATCGGCCAGGAAGAGCAGTTCCGGCGAGCGCAGGCCGCCTTGTTGGAAATTTCCAGGCGGACGGTCGTCGAGCAGCAGCAGCGCGAGCGCCTGGAACAGGCCAACCAGGAGATCGAACAGCGGGCCGCGACCGAGCAGCAGCAGCGCGAACGGCTGGAACAGATGGTCCTCCAGATGCGCGAGGCGGCCAGCCGGCTGACCGCGGCCACCACCGAGATCCAGGCCGCGACCGTCCAGCAACTGGCCAGTGTCACCGAACAGGAGGCGACAGTCGCCCAGACCGTGTCGATCGTGGATGAGATCCGTGCCACGGTCAGTCAGACCGCCGACCACGCCCGCACCGTGGCCGCCACAGCCGGCGACTCGATCGAGGTATCCCGCGCCGGGCAGCAGGCCGTCAACGAGACCGTGAACGGCATGCAGGAGATTCGCCAGCAAGTCGAGGCCATCGCCGAAAACATCCTGATCCTATCCGAACACACCCAGCAGATCGGCGAGATCATCGAAACCGTCAACGACATCGCCGAGCAGTCCAAGCTGCTGGCCCTCAACGCCAGCATCGAGGCGGCCCGCGCCGGGGAAGAGGGGCGCGGTTTCGCCGTGGTGGCCCTGGAGGTGCGCCAGCTTGCCGAGCAATCCCGCGCCGCCACCGCCCGCGTGCGCGATATCCTGAGCGAAATTCAGCAGGCGACCAACACCACGGTCATGGTCACCGAGCAGGGCAGCAAGAGCGCCAACAGTGGCGTCACCCTGGTCGCCTCCGCCGGTGAAGCAATCACCCGGCTGGCCATGACCATTGAGGAAGCCGCCCAGGCTGCAGAGCAGATCGCCGCCAGCACCGGCCAGCAGGTCAATGGCATGGAGCAACTCGCGACGGCCATGCATTCGATCCGGCAGGCCAGCACCCAGGCCGCCGCCAGCACGCGCCAGGTGGAGACCAGCGCCCAGCAACTGCTGGCCATGGCCCAGGAGTTGGCCCAGAGCGCCGCGTGACGACACAGCGTCGAAGCGGCAAGCGTCCGGCGTCAAGCGACAAACAAGGCGGGCGCGCAGGGTCGAGCGGCGCACTGTCGTTTCATCTTTGGCCTATCACGACCGGCTAACGCCAGATACTTTCCAGGGGCCGTGTCGGGCGCTCTCAGATTTCCTTCACCGGCTGGCGCAGCACGGTCTTGAGCTTTTCCGGCGCGGTCCGGTTCGGGTCGCCGATGTACAGCTCGTGGTGCTTGCCGGCGAAGGTCAGGCCGTTGTGGGGCATGAACTCGTGGTGCATCCGGTGCAGGGTCGGCCCTTCGGCGCTGTACGGGCCAAGGTGCATGATCTGGACCGACAGGCCCTCGTGGTAGGTTTCCAGGCGCAGGCGCGGCAGGGCGGGCAGGTCCTTCTTGCGCGCCGCTTCGATCCGCGCCGCCTCGACCATCTCCGGCGCGATGTGCGCCGGGGTCATGATCATCATCGTCCACAGCCAGGCGTCCTTGTCCGTCGTGACCTCGAACGCGCCGGCCATGTCCTCGGCCCACCACAGGCCTTCCAGCGGCGGGACGGTGTAGTCGATTCCGGCCTCCTTCTTGCTCTTGAACTTGAGGGTGTACGCCACGCTGTACAGGGCGTTGAGCACGGCCGCGTAATCGGCGGACGTGTTGGGATCGCCCTGCCCGTCGATCATCAGAAAATTCATGGGCGGCACATCGACCAGGGTAAATTCCTTGGAAGACGGGTCGTAGAGGTGCCGGTATTCCTTCTTGTAATCGATCTTAATCATGGTCGCGTGCCTCCAGGCGGGCCAGCGCCGCCTCGACCCAGCGGCGTTCGGCCGCCGCCAGGGTCAGACTGAAATCGAACAGGGCTTCCACGTGCTCCGGCAGGGGCTGCTGCGCCTGCTGTTGGGCGGCCATCCGCGCCTCGCGCGCCGCCAGGTGGCCGATCCGGCGCTCCAGCGCGGCCCGGGCCTGATCGGGCGGCAGGGCGGGCAGTCCGCCCAGGCCCAGCATGAAGGCCGCGAAGCTCAACTGCGGCTCGGCCAGGGCCTCCAGACAGGTCCGCCGCCAGGCGTCCACCCCGGCCGGGGTGATATGATAGACCCGGCGGCCCAGGCCGCGCTCCCCCGGCCCGACTGTATCCATGACGAGGCCCTCTTTCTGCAACTTCTTGAGCACGTAGTAGATCGACGAGAACCCGACCTCGGCCCACTCGCGCATGCCGCGCGCTTCGATGAGCTGTTCCAGGCCGTACCCGTGCTGCGGCCCTTCGGCGATCAGGCTCAGGATGGCAAATTCCGCGTTGGTCATGCCTTATCCTCATATCAAAACATTCTAGTCATAGAATAATGCAGTCGGACGGGAATGTCAAGGCTCCAACAGTTCGACGGTCTGACACGCCCGGATGCGGTACCCAGGCCAAGACGGGCCTTGTCCCTTCCCCCCCTCATCTGCCACCAATGCTTTTCCCTGTCTCTTGCCTCTGGTCTCTGGTCTCTGGTCTCTGGTCTCTTGCCTCTTGCCTCTTGTCTCTTGCCTCTGGTCTCCGCCTTCCACATTGTCGGGAGCGCGGCTTGCGCGTACACTGGACATCAGACGCGATTCCGCCTGAATTTTGGAGGAGGTTGACCATGATCTGGCGCAGACTGCTGGTTCCCGTGCTCATGCTGATCCTGGCGGTGGGCTGCACGCCACAGTCCACAGCCGTGATCCCGACCGCGGCCGCCCTGCCGACGGTCACCCCGATCACGCCAACCGCGACCTCCCTCCCCGCCACCTGGACCCCGTCGCCCACCCCGCCGCCTTCCTGCGGTCAGGTGATCGCCGGCGCGGGCCAGGCCGCCAACCAGACCTGCGCCAATCTGCAAGTTGGGGAAGCCTGCGTGGTGAACCAGCTCGCCAGCGCCGCGCCGCGCGCGGGCGCCGCCGCCCCGGTCTTCAGCCTGCCCGGCGAACGCGCGCCGCTATCGATCGTCAGCCGGATCATGACCCGCGCCTACGATCCGCCCAGCTTCACCTGGGGGATGGTCCGCTTCCTGACGACCGCCAACCCGCCCGCCGGCGCCGATCCGGCCCAATCCGTCGCCGGTCTGATCTTCGGGCAGGCGACCGTCAGCGATGCCGAAAACGGCAGCGGCCCCTTCCAAAGCCTGCTGATCCAGACCGGCCCGGCCGACCCGGGCTGCGCCAACGCGCCGCTGCCGGGGGTGCTGCTCCAGAGCATGGACAACCGGCCGGCGGACCTGATCCTCAACGGCCTGGCGCTCTATGGCGGTTTCATCCCCTTCGGCGCCACCTT
>CAZHMJ010000139.1:11421-12624 GCA_964533805.1 uncultured Anaerolineae bacterium
CGCTGCGCCTGGAAGGCACGCTCCTGGTCCGGGCGGAACCGGGAGTCGCCCTGCGCGCGAGCGTCCTGAACGGCCGCGCGGAGACCAGCGCCACCGGAACGTTGCTGCAAGCCCCGGCGGGCACCGAACTGTACATGCCGCTGGGCGGCCCGGATGGCTTCATCCCGGCCGGGTCGCTGGAAATCCGCCCGCTGGATTCCGGCCAGACCGGATTCCTGCCAATGGTCGCCTTGCCGCGCCTGGTCGGGATCGGCCCGGCCGTGCTGCCGACCCAGGTTCCCGCCACCCGCGACCCGGCCCTCTTCCCCGCCACCGAAACGCCCACGCCGACGGTCACCCCAGTTGAGCCATTCTCCGGGACGCCGCCCGCCGGAATCCAGACCTACCAGGGCAAGCGCATCACGCCCGGCAGCCTGGTCAGCGGCCAGGTGCCGGAAGGCGGCAGCGATCGCTGGGTCTTCGAACCGGTCGGTTACGGGCCGGAATCGTACGATTCCTTCGAGGTGACGGCGTTCGGTTCGTGGGACCCGGTCGTGACGATCGAGTCGGCCACCTGGGGGGTCTACCAGGCCGACGTCAACGCCAGCGAGGGCCAGATCGAAGCCTTCAGCGCGCCGCTGGCGGGCAGCGGCGGCGACTGGCGGATCGTGATTCGGGATACGGAAGGGCGGGCAGGGACCTACACGCTGCGCTACATCTGCCAGGGACCGTGCCAGCCGCCGACGCAGGCCGGGGCAGAGCCCACCGCCGCGCCGGCATCCTAGAGGCTACGATGCACTTCCAAACCTGGTTTCGAGGGGACGTCGGCCGTGCGCAACCCCACCCTAAATCCCTCCCCGCAAGCGGAGAGGGACTTAAGTCTCTCCCTTTTTTCCGTTGGCGCAGTTTTGTCGCGCCGCGCAGTTTTGTCGCGCCGCGCAGTTTTGTCGCGCCGCGCAGTCTTACCGCGCCGCGCAGTGTTGTCGCGCCGGAGTGCAAGTTGATAACTCGCGCTACCCTTGGCGCAGGCAGCAGCGCATTGAAACCGGGCTAGAAGGCGACATCGACCGGGTAGGACAGGCCGTCCAGATCGTCATCGCTGTCGTCGCCGGTTGCGTCCCCGGCGTCGGGGAGGGTGGCTGGGCCGGGGGCTGGCTCGGCGGCAGGTGGATTGGGCTGCCGGCCGGTCTCCAGCATCTCGATCAGATTGTTGACGGCCGCGCG
>CAZHMJ010000140.1:0-12599 GCA_964533805.1 uncultured Anaerolineae bacterium
CGAAACGCTCGCGCCGGGCCGGGATGGGCTCTGCCACCGCCACGAACTCGACCTCATCCGGGTGCTTGAGGGCATACTGTCCGTACACGTCCGCGCCTCGGTTCCCCGCGCCAATGAGAGCCAGCTTCAGTCGAGTCATGTCCCACACTCCTCACCCGTAGCAAGCCCCCGGCCGGAGGCTGGAAATCCGCATGGGTTATACCCCGCCCGCCGTGGAAATACCATTGCGCCGCGCTTGATCCTCGTTACACTCGTACCGGTGGAAAGGGACGGGAACATGTCCGACCGTGAACTCAAACAGCGCGTCCAGCGGCAGTTCGGCCAGAATCCGGAGGGGTACGTCACCAGCGCGACCCATGCCCAGGGCGACGACCTGCCGCGCCTGCTGGCGCTGCTCCAACCCCAGCCGGACTGGCTGGCCCTGGACGTCGCCACCGGAGGCGGGCATACCGCCCGAACGCTGGCCCCCTACGTCCGGCAGGTCATCGCCAGCGATCTGACCCTGAAGATGCTGCGCGCGGCGCGCCAGCACCTGGCCGACTCCGGCGTGACCAATGCCCGGTTCTACCAGCTCGACGCCCAGGCGCTGCCTTTCGCCGCGGGCAGCTTCGACCTAATCACCTGCCGTATCGCCCCGCACCACTTCCCCGCCCCGGCGAGCTTCGTGATCGAGGCGGCGCGCGTGGCCCGGCCCGGTGGTCTGGTCGCCATCATCGACCAGATCGTGCCCAAGCAGCGCAAAGGCGCGCGCTACGTCAACGCCTTCGAACGCCTGCGCGACCCCAGCCACGCCTGGGCCTACAGCCTCCCGCGCTGGACGGGCTTCTTCAAGGATGCCGGGCTGGAAGTCCTGCACAGCGAACCGTTCACCCGCCGCCACCAACTCACCGACTGGGCCGACCGGATGCGCTGCGCGCCGGAGGTCGTGGTTCGCCTGCGGGCCATGCTCGTCCAGGCCCCCGAAGCGGCGGCGGACTGGCTCCAACCGGAGATTCACCCGGCGGGCGACGCCAGCTTCCTGATCCACCAGGCGTTGATCCTGGGGCGCAAGCCAGTCTGATTGTCAATTTGACTACACGAACATCCTAGACCAGCCCGGCGATCAGTTCCGCGGCGCGAGGTGGGCCGCCAAGGGCCGCGAATTCCGCCGCCAGCCGGACCGCCGTCTCACGCACGGCCGGATCGGTCGCCACAGCCTCGATTCCCGGCCAAAGCTGCCCGCGCCGGATATCGATCGCGCTCAGGTTGAGCGCAACCTTGGCCTGGGCCGCCCGCCGCGCCTGCCCGCGCTGGTCAGCCCCATGCGGCACGATCACCTGCGGGAGGCCGTGCACCACGGCGGCATGCGTCGTACCCATCCCACCATGATGGACGATCACCTTGAGCCGGCGAAAGACGTGGTCGAAGTCGACCCAGTTGAGCAACCGCGTGCCCGGCGGCAAGGTCTTCTTGAGCGCCTCCTTGTCCTCGACGGGGAGCGGCCGCCCTAACACCACGATTGGGATCAGCCCGATCCGGGCCATCCCCTGCGCTGCCCAGCCCAGAAAACCCAGATCGCCCGTGAAGACCGTGCCGAGCGTGACCAGCCCGCAGGGAGCATCCTCCGGCAAGGCCCGCAGCCAATCCGGCGTTTCATCCCGCGGCACGGATGGCATCCCCCCCACGAAATGGGTCTGGGGCAGCATCTCCGGATCGGACTGGTGCCAGTAACGGCTGAAGTAGCTGATATGCAGGTCGGGACTCTGCACGGCGGGGGTCAGACCCTGGGCGAAGTAACGTCCCTCAAGGCCAAAGCGATCCAGCAAGCGCCGGATGCGCGCCTGGGCGTCTTGAGCGAGTCCGATCTGGATCGGCAGCAACTGGCGTTCGTCCGGTGCGGGTTGGGCCGGCCAGCCGCAGACTGCCAGCGGCACGTCCAGCGCTTCCGCAGCCAGCGCCGAAGCCGCCAGAAAAGGATCGGTCGCGATCGCGTCCGGCGCGCCGCGTTCCCCGGCCAGCGCCAGCAGCGCCGCGGTCGCCGGGCCGATCAGCGCCTCGGTCAGCCAGGTATCCAGCGCCCGGCTGTAACGCAAACGCATCGCCTCGTCCGGGCGAAGGCGATCCAGGTCGGGCGTGGGCGGCAGCGGCCACAACCAGCCGGTCTCTGGCACAGGGGCGAAGGGAAGCCCTGCCGCCCGGACCAGATCCGCGACCGGCGGTGCGCTGACCCACAGCACCTCGTGCCCGCCGGCCTGGAGCGCCTTGGCCGTCTTGATGAATCCGCCCCAATCCAGGTGTCCCGGCAAGGGCGCGGAGACGAACCAGAAGCGGGCCATCCTTCACGTCCTTTCGGTTGTGGTTCGCCCAGAGGAAGGAAACGCCTCAGCCGGCTCGGTAGCCGGCCAAGTTATTCAACAGCTTGCGGATACACCCAGGCCAGGGGTCAACGCGAGGCCGAGGAAGTCAGTCGTCGGCAGTGTTTCCTCTTACGGACCACGCCGCGTACCAGCCTCGGCAGGCGCGCGGCCGGGGCATGTCGTAACGCGGCATGCCAGGCCTTGCGGTCGATCGGCCCAGGCTGGCCGTAACGGACACCTCGCCACAAACAATCGGACATGCAGCGGAACCCTCAGGCTAATGCCAGTCGACGCGCTGCCCACAACAGCGCCGCGATCGTTTTGCCGTCGGCAACCTCGCCCCGATCGATCAGGGCCAGCGCCTCGTCCAGAGTCAGCGTGACAACTTCGAGGAATTCGTCGGCGTCGCCGCGCAGCGCCGAGGGGCGCAGATCGGTCGCCACGAACAAATGGATGTATTCGCTGGTGTAACCCGGCGCGGTGAAGATGCCGCCCAGCCGGGTGAGCTGGCCCGGGTACAGCCCGGCCTCCTCTTGCAGTTCGCGAACCGCGCAATCAACCGGGTCTTCACCCGGCTCCAGCGTCCCGGCTGGCACTTCGAGCAGCCGCTGGCCTGCCGGCAGCCGGAACTGGCGCACCAGCACGACCCGGCCGTCGTCGTGGACGGGCACGATCGCCACCGCCCCTTTATGACGGATGATCTCGCGGGTCGCCTCCTGACCATCGGGCAAGCGGACCGTCTCAAGGTACAGGTTGACAATCCGCCCCTCGTAGATGGTTTCCTTGCGCAGCAGAGATTCGTCGCCGGCCGGTGAACTGGTCGGAAGATCGGTCATACCTCACCCTCTTTCGGCAAAATTGAGGGCGACCGGTCGGTCGCCCTGGGTGTGTTCGAGTGCCCTCCGCGCCCGGCTTACGGACAGGGGATGGTCAGCGTATCCCCGGCGCGGATGATATTGATGTTGCTGATGCCATTGACGCTGGCCAGCGTCCGCAAATTGACCCGGTAGCGCAGCGCGATCCGGAACAGGTTTTCGCCGGGCTGAATCAGGTGGGATTGCTGGCACGAAGCCGAATCGGTGGTCTGACCACCCGCCACGGGGGTCGGGCTGAGCGTGCCGCAATCCGGGATGATCAGTTCCTGGCCGATGCTCAGCAGACTCAGGTTGGTCAGGCCATTGGCCCGCGCGATCGCGTCCAATGTTACGCCATAGCGCCGCGCGATCCGGTAAGCGGTCTCGCCCGGCTCGACCAAATGGGTGCAATCATTCACCGGCGGCTGGGCCAGCGCCGTTGCCGTCACGAAAACCGGATCCAGGGTCGGACCCTGGGTCGGTGTCGCCGTGGGCACGTACGTCCCCAACGCGGTCGCCACCGCCGTCTGGGTCGCGCCCACCCGGGCCGTGGCTTCCGCGATGATCGCCGTGGCGGTCAGTTCACCCGCCATCGGGGTGATCAACACCATCGGGGATGGCTGGATCACCGGGACGAACACGGTCGGAGTCGGACTGGCAATCGCCACGCCCTGCACCGCGGCCATGATCGCCGTGGCGGTCATCTCCAGCATGCCCACGCTGGTCGTCGGCTGCATGGCAATCACCGTCGGCTGGAAGTTCACGCCACCCTGGCCATCCAACAAGCCGCCTTCAAAGGTCGGCGAGGGCTGGAACATCGGCGGCTGGGTCGGCAGTTGATCGATACCCTGGGGGGTCAGTTCGATCATCGGCACAGCTTCCGTCGCGCCGCCGATCACCTGGGGTGTGGGCGAAGGCACGAACGGGGTGTTCGTCGGGAATTGAAACGCCGTTGGCGGGGCGGAAGCCGGATCGGTGGGTTGGATCCCACCTTCCGAGGCGTTCTGGAAACAGCCACTGAGCGCCAGGGTTGCCGCCGCAAGAACTGCCATCAGCCGCAATAGTCTTGGAGATAAACGCATGAACCGCCCTCCCCCATCATGCCAGGAACCAGAGTCCGGCCGGTGAGCCAGTTAAGATTACTCACGATGTAGCGAAGTCTACCATCACGCGGCACTCGGGGCAAGCCAGACCATCGCCAGCCGCACCACACAGAGGACGCCCCCAGCCCAGGTCCTCGCTTGTATTGACGGTGTCTAATCGCCCAGGAAGGATGCTGCGTTCAACCCGAGGTCGAGCCTGGAGTTGAACGCGGCCTGAAGGATCAATCATACTTCCCGGAGGCTTCGGGCTGGTAAAGAATCTTGTCCACCCGGAGGCGGGTCCTGCCATCCGGCGTGTCCCACTCAAACTGATCGCCCACCCGGTAGCCGATCATCGCGGTGCCGATGGGCGCCAGCACAGAGACACGCCCGCCCCCTTTCACGCCTTCCTCGGGGAAGACCAGGGTCAATTCCATCTGTTCGCCGGTTTTCAGATCGGTCAGAAGCACGCGCGAATTCATGGTAATCACATCGGGCGGAATCTGCTGGGGAACCACAATCTCCGCCCGATCCAGTTCCGCCTCCAACTGCTGAATATAGACGCTGTTACGATACCCGCTGTTTTCCGCCGCAAGGATTACATCGCGCAGTTTCTTCAGGTCCTGTTCTGTGATTCGGATCGTTTTGGCTTCCATAGGACTTCCTTTCGCTGGCAGACGGTGCCTGCCGATCCAGTTCCGAAGCCACACCATCGTAGTTGGTCGCACATCCCAGAACAGCAACCAGGAACTCAGGGCGTCACTCGCCCGGATCGGCTAACCGAAATTCCCTGCTCCAGATCATTTGCGACCGATCCCGATCGACCTTGACCAGGTGTAGTCTGTCTAGTCTACAGTAATCGTTTATACCTAACTGAACTGCTTCCTCCAAGATTCGAGGGTGATTGCCCACAATCCCAAGGGTTACGTGGGGAATGTAAGACAACGTCGGGCATCGAAAATCAGAGACAGGGCCCGTGTAAAGCGCATCATACAGGCGGACGAGTTTTTCTTTTCCCTCCTGAACCAGAAGGTAAACATAATCGTCCACAGACCGTTGAATGCCATACAGGCGAATGGGAAACGGTTGCCACTGACGGAGAACCCGGTCCAGGTGATCGCCGAGGTTTTCTTCGCCGACGGACTCCGGCACGGGAAATAGCACCGTGATGTGCGGGGCGATCAGGTCAGCCTGTGGATCATACTTCTTCCGGAATGCCTGAATGCGTCGAATGTCCACATCCGGGTAATGAACCAGTGCGAAAATCATGGCCAGATCTCCAGCGGCCTACCCATCTCGCGAACTGGCGGAGAGGTGAACCCGGCAATCATCCTCAACTCTCCCCCATACATTGTAGGCTATTGTCCGCCCCCAACCAAACAAAAACGCCCTCCAACAGGGAGAGCGCGGGAGTTCTGATAAAAGTCTGGTCAGACTCGCAGCAGCGACCGGAACCTGTAACCGTAGACGATGATCCCGCGCTTGCCATCCGTGCGCAGTCTGCGGGTGACCATCTCGACCTGCATCCCAATCACCGCCGGGCCAATTACAGAGCGCATGACTGCCTCAAGTGACAGCAGACCCACTGGGCGTCAGTTTCTTTTCCAGCGAGTATCGGGTATGCCCGACCGGTAAATCCTTCAATTCACCATACACCGTGTAGCCATGTTTCTCATAGAACGGCAGCGCCTGGAAATCATGGGTATCGAGACAGGCATGATGACAGCCGCGCCGCATCGCTTCTTGCTCGGCTTCCGCAAGCAGACGACTGCCGTAATCCTGACCTCGCAAGCTTTCTTCAATCCATAAGCGAGAGACGTACAGCCACCCCCAAAACGTGCCGCCGGTCAGGCCACCCGTGATGCGGCCCTGTCCTTCGCGCACAAAGATCGCCAGCGGCACCCAATCCATAGGTGCTCCATGCGTCGTATTGTAGGCATCCAGGCCTTCATCGACGACCTGAACATCAGCCGGATCGGGCGAAGCAGTCACCTCAATGCGATACGCCTTGTTCATTCGTCTTGGTTGCCTCCATCCAGCAGGTTGATGAATGCTTCCATGACTCTAGCAGAAATCAAGACAACGGATGGACCCTAGTCCCAACACCTATCCACCCTGTGCTTGAGCACGGTCCAGCCGTCTGCATGCTTTTCCAGTTCCCATCTTTCGGAATGCCCGCCGCGGCTCCACTCCGCCAGTCCCATGTCGTGGAGGGTGTCCACACGCACCATGGCCCGGTCGGAAGACACCATCGCAATCGAAAAAAGGAATGTGCTCGAAGGCCATTGCGTGCGATCCTTCCCAAGCGCCCGTTCCAGCGCATCCGGACCGGTTTCGACGAGCCGCCGCCGGTAATAACGCCATACCCGCAGTGGCGGGGTTTGCCTGGCAGAGGTCGTGGCCGCGACATGCGCCACGATAGGGACATTCGAGTTGCGGACGCCTCTCGCCCTCCGGCTCTGCCTCAGCGGTTCGACGATTGCCTGAGCCACGAATTCTTCAAGTTCGGGAGGAATGCCCTGCGATGCGTCATGGACTGATTTCATGGTCTGAGTGTATTCCCCATCCGTTGTGAAAATGCCGTCAACCCGGTAATCCAAAAGCGCCCTTCAAAATGAAGGGCGCCTCGTACTCTCCAACACTTCCTACGGCTTCAGGAGCGGCCGGAACTTGTAGCCGTAGACGATGATCCCGCGCTTGCCATCCGTGCGCAGCTTACGGGTGACCATCTCAACCTGCAGCCCGATCTCGGCTGGGGCTTCCAGGTCGGTCAACTGGGCCAGCACTGTCGGCCCGTCGTCGAGCTTGACCAGGGCCAGGGTATAGGGCGCTTGCTCCTCGAATCCGGCCGGCGCGTCCATCACAATCGTGTGGCTGAGGACCGTGCCCTTGCCACCGGAGACAAAAGGCTGCGGCTTCTCGGTTTTGAGCGTTTCAGCCTGCGGGTCGCCAATCATCGAGCACTCGCGCTTCTAGCGGGCGGCCGCGCGTTCCACACGGCTCGACGCGGCGACCACCTTGACCTCCGGCTGGAGCCGGTAGCTGGTTTCCGTCTGAGCCGCGCAGTACGGGCAGACATCCCGCGGCGGGAAAATATTGGCCGCGCAATGCGGGCAGGTCACCCCTTGCAGAGCATAACGCTGTGAGTTCAACCGCCAGTGGCGTGGGATTTGCATGGTCCTGTCTCCTGAATGGTCGGCGCAGTGATGACAATCCACTTCGTGCCGCTCGTTCCATATGGCACAGATTATGCGGGTGTTGCTCTCTCAAAAGCTATCAGGATAGGCTTTGAGAGG
Source organism: uncultured Anaerolineae bacterium (assembly GCA_964533805.1). Classification (GTDB taxonomy): domain Bacteria; phylum Chloroflexota; class Anaerolineae; order Aggregatilineales; family Ch27; genus JARKOQ01. The sequence goes on from CAZHMJ010000140.1 coordinate 7,569, forward strand.
TGTCAGAAGCTATCTTCTGTCAAATTCACCCGAATAGCCTATGCAGACTATCTAACCCCGTTTTCCCACAGCTATCACAACGATCAACCCGCATTTTCCAAGACATCCGGCCGCCGCCATCCGACCGCAACCTAGTCCAAACGCAGCTTGCCCCGGAAGCGCGAGTACATGGCGTAGTCGATCTCCGTGCGGCGATTGATGTAGTCGCGCACCGTCGGGGCCTTGCCCACCGCCCCGGCAATACGCTCGGTCACGGTCAAGTCGAAGGCGTCCGATCCCGCCCCACTGCCATAGCTGACCATCAGAATCCGGTCGCCGGGTTGGGCGATGTCCAGGGTCGCCGCCAGACCGATCAGGCTGCTGCCGGAATAGGTGTTGCCGATCTCGCCGGAGAGCAATCCCGGCTTGATCTGCTCGTCCTTGAAGCCGAGCATCTTGGCCGCGCGCGACGGGAACTTGACGTTGGGCTGGTGCAGAATCACATAGGCGTAGTCGGCCGCGGTCGTGCCCATCTCGTCCAGCATGGTCTGGCCCGCGCTCAGGACGTGCTTGAAATAGGCTGGCTCACCGGTGAAGCGGTCGCCGTGCGAGGGGTACATCTCGCCCTCGCGCCGCCAGAAATCGGGCGTATCGGTCACGAAGCTGTAGGAGGCGTTGATGACCGCCAGCGCGCTCTCCGCCGGGCCGAGGATGTACCCCGCCCCGCCCGCCGCCGCCGTGTATTCCAGCGCGTCGCCGGGCCGTCCCTGGGCCGTGTCCATCCCAATCGCCAGGGCATAATCCGCCATCCGCGAGCCGACGAACCCGATCCCGGCCTGCATCGCCTCCGACCCCGCCTTGCAGGCAAATTCCCAGTCCGCCGCCTGGACGCCCGGCACCGCGCCAATGCTCTCGGCCACGATCGTGCTGGTCGGCTTGACGGCGTAAGGGTGGCTCTCCGAGCCAACCCACACCGCGCGGAGCTGCTGGGGGTGGATTCCGGCACGGGCCAGGGCGCTGCGCGCCGCCTCGATCGACATCGTCACGACATCTTCGTCCAGACCCGGCACGGCCTTCTCCTTGACCGGAGAGCCGCCCATCCCGCCCGTCCAGACACGGGCGATCTCCCGTCCCGGCAGGCGGTAGCGTGGCACGTAGGCCCCGTACCCGGCGATACCGACCGGGCGCTCCGGCTTCAGCAAAATCGATCCGGCCTTCAGCGGATTGACTGGGTTCGTCATTGTCTCACAACTCCATTCCGATTGTGTCGGTCGCTTCCCACACAGACAGCTACAGGTCCGCTTCGGCCAGCAGCGGCACCAGATAAATCACCGGTTCCTCATACGGATGGACGCGCCGGATCGCTTCGACCACGGCGCGGGCGTTGGCCCGCGTGCAGAACGTCTCGATCCGCTTTTCGTCGACCGTGTTGACCACGTGCCGGTCACCCAGGGCCGGGTTGGAACCGTCCTCCGGCCGGAAGCGCCCTTGCCCCTCGCTGACATACCCGCAGTGGGTGTAATTGCCCAATCGTCCACCGCCCGCCCCGGCAATCGCCTCCAGGACGGCTTCGACGTGCGGCTCCGGCACGCCCACGATGACCATGATTTCCAACTCATTCACTGGCGCGTCCCCCCATGGCCTGGACCAGCTCGCGCGCCCGGTCGAGCCGGATCGCGCCCTCAGTGATCATCGCCTCGACCACGCGCTGCACCAGCTCACCGCTCGCCCCGGCCGCCACCGCGATCTGGCGGGCGTGCAGGCGCATGTGCCCGGCCTGGATGCCGGTCGTCGCCAGGGCGCGGATCGCGGCCAGGTTCTGCGCCAGTCCCACCGAAACCAGGACTTCGGCCAGCTCGCGCGCGCTTTGCACGCCCAGGATCTTCATCGCCACCTTCGCGGTCGGATGAACACGCGTCGCTCCGCCGACCGTGCCCACCGCCACCGGCAGGGTCAATTTACCGCGCAGGCTGCCATCGTCGTGCGCCCACCACTGGGTCATGCTGGTGTAGTGGCCACTGCGCGCGGCGTAGGCATGCGCCCCGGCTTCCAGGGCGCGCCAATCGTTGCCGGTCGCGATGCAGACCGCGTCCATCCCGTTCATCACGCCTTTGTTGTGGGTCGCCGCCCGGTAGGGGTCAGCGGCCGCGAAGGCGTAGGCTTCCACGATGCCGCGCACCACGTCCGGGCCATCCAGGTCGTCCGTCGCCAGTTGATCGGCGGGAATCGTGCATTCGGCTGTCGCCAGGCGGTGATCGGCCAGGTTGCTCAGGATGCGCAGGTTGACCCGCCCGCCGGTCGCCTCCTCGATAATCGGGGCCAGCTTCTCGCAGGCGGTGTTGATCGTGTTGGCGCCCATCGCGTCGCGCACGTCAAACAGCAGGTGGACGATCAGCATCGGCCCAACCGCTGTATCCAGCAGAGGGCGGACTTCCAGCCCGCGCGCGCCACCGCCCAGGTTGGCGATGGTCAGATCGCAGCAGTTGGCCTCTTCCAGCAGGCGCGCCTTGATCGCCATCACCTGCCCGGCAGCAATGTAGACATCCGGCACGTCCAGCACCTGAATTTGCCCGATCATGACCGGGTCGTCGCTGCTGGTCACGAATCCGCCGCCCGCCCGGATCAGCTTGGCGGCCAGGCTCACCCCGGCCACGATCGACGGCTCCTCGACCACCATCGGGATCAGGTAGTCACGCCCGTTGATCAGGAAATTGGTCGCCACGCCCAAGGGCAGGGCGTACACGCCGATTACGTTCTCGATCATCTGATCGGCCTGGGTCGCGTTCAAACCCGCCATCCCCAGCAAGGTCGCCTGATCCAGGGTATCCAACCCGGCCCACTGGCCGATCAGGGCCGCCCGCTCGGCCAAAGGCCGCTTGTAAAACCCGGTCAGACGTGAAGTGCCTCTTTTTTCGGTCATCAATACCCCGCCCTGTTGTCGGTGTCCGTTCGAGCCAGGCAAAGTCTACCTGCCTCCATCTCTCAAAACCTATCAGATCAAGGCAGTCCGTACACGGTCAGCCGTCCCAGGCAGACCTGTTCCATGCCGACCAGCCGCCAATCCAGTTCCCCCATCGGAAGGTCGCCCTCGGCGGCCCGTTCCCGGTTCAGCCACAACCGCCAGCCATCCCCGGACTCGTCGCCCTCGATCAGGTCCAGCCGCAGCAGATTGAAGCCCGCGTGGACGTGGTGAAAGTCGATCGTCCGACCGGCATGGCGGTAGTAGCCCGGAGCCAGCACCTCCCAAAGCCGGGCCTGCTCACCGGCCGTGACCTGAACGCCCCAGGCCGCGTGATCGACCGATGCCGCGCTGGCTTCGAGCGTCCTCCCAGGCTGCAGCGCGGGCAGATCGAGGCCACCTGGATCGAGGCACTCCCCGTCTGGAGCCTGGCGTTCCCACAGCACCGGGCCGGGCAATGGCGGATCGGCCGCGCCGGCCGCCAGCAGCAGGGCGGCCCCGATCCCGACACACAGGATGACGACCGGCAGCGCGACGATAGCCCGCCACAAACGGGGCGGCAACTCATCTCCCGGCCCGGCCATGGCAAACCTCCCGTCGTTCGGTGGGATCGTACAGGCCAAGCACCAGCCACAGCCCCACCCCGCTCAGAATCACCGCCAGGCCAAACAACGCCCCATAGCCCGCCAGGGTGACAATCACCCCCTGCGCCAGGTTGAGGTAGGTCGCCACGCCGAAAATGGTATTGCTCAGGCCGACGTACAGGGGTCGCTGTTCCACCGGAGGGATGTTCAGGTTCAGCGCCGAGAAGCTGACGTTCCCCGTCCCGTTCATCACTGACAGCAGGATGAAAACCAGCAGGAAGTACGGCAGCACCAGAGTCGTGCCCGGCAGGATGATCCCGGCAGCCACCAGCAGGCCAAAGACCGCGATTCCCAGCCCAGCCGAGATCAACGCCAGCCAGCGGTTGCCCAGCCGCAAGCTCAGCCACCCGCTGGCGGCGACCGTCACCAGCCCAACCAGGGTGTCGGCCATCAGGAACAGCGGCGCGGCGCTGAGGGGCAGCCCGAACCCGGTCTGGGCGTAGACGATGATCAGGGGCGCGGTCCCCGCAGCCAGCAGGGTCGCCACCCTGGCCCACACGAACCGGGCGAAGAGCCGGTCCTCGCGCAGGGCCGCCCGCACCTCGGCCAGACCGGCGCGCAGACCGTGCCGCTCCGGCCGGTGCGCCTCGGATACCGGCTCGCGCAGCATGTGGAAGGTCTGGAGGCCGAGCAGGGTGACGATCGCTGCGGCGGCGAAGATCAGGGCATAGTTGCGCGGAAAGTCCAGGGACGATTCCGGCGCGAGCACCCGTTCGACAAACCCGCTGGCCCCCAGGGCGAACAGGCCGCCCAGGGCCATCCGCCAGCTAAAGAACGGCGCGCGCAAGCGCGGCGGGATGACCTTGCTGACCACCTCATAGAACGCCAGACCGCTCACCCCCCACACGATCGGATACAGGATCAGGAAGGCCACCGTTGTCACGATCAGCGCGGCCGGATCGGCTGTCAGGGCAGGTACGGCCACCAGGGGCAGCCACATCAGCGCCCGGACGACACTCACGGCCTTGTACATCGGCAGCGCGCGGGTCAGTCCGCGGACGTAACCGGTCGTCGCCAGTTGAGCGATCATGAACCCGCCGCTCCAGAGCGCCATCGGCATCCCCAACAGCACGGGGTTATCCGTCAGATACGATAGACAAACGACCATCACCAGGCTGGGGTTGACCAGCGTATCCACCACGCGGAACGCCACGCCATTGACGACCCCGATCCGGTAGTTCCAGCGCAGGTTCTTGTCTTCGAAATGGGAGTTGTCGGCCAGGTTCGTCACTGCGTACGCCATCCATACCCAGCGGGTGAGTCGATCCAGGTCAAAAAGGAACAAAGTGGCACACGCCACCGATCCAGGCTACAATGGACTGTACTGGTCAAAAATACTTTTGTTCCTCAGTTCCAGGGAGGCTTTATGACGTCATTGACGCTCCGGCGCGCGATTGTGGCGGTTCTATCGGCCCTCAGCGGCCTGCTGGGGACTGTGGTGATTTTCCT